>NZ_JAKRDT010000029.1:0-10932 GCF_022347385.1 Corynebacterium tuberculostearicum | reverse complement strand
TCCGCCAAGATACGGTCCTCTACAAGACGGACCACACGGTCCTTTGCATCCTGGTCAAATTTTCTTGGCATATTCCAGATTTTCCCATCTACTCAGACGGAACAAAACCTGGGACACTTCAGTCTCTCCTATCCATCTTCACACTCCTTCCACCTGAAGTGTTTGAAGTGGAAATCTTCAATTATGGTAGCCTTACCTAAACTAGGTATAATCTTTATACTTTCCGAAGGGAGTCTCTGCCGCTGCAAACACCAGCCCTGAACGGGATTCGGTCTCAACCAACGGTGGTACCGCTGGGGCATCGGCCAGCACCAGCTGAATCCGCAGGGGCGAACCACTAATTTCCATGGTGCAGACGGCAGCGTCCGATTGCAACTTTGGTGCAGATGTATCGCAGCGCCATTCGCTTCAACGGCCTGGAGGCCGCAAATGAATCGGATGTGCTGCGTATCTACCGCTAGAAACCGCAGCACATTGGAGACCAGCCGCCAAAATGGGCGAGGTTTAGAAGATGAGAAGCGAGGGCCGAGACGAATGTTAGTCCGAAGTTGAAGGTGGCTGCGAGGTTGAAATCCATCCGGAAATATCGCGAAGTTCTGGGAATTTCCCTTCCCATCGCTGGAGTACAACTCGCCGGAGTTGCATTGACCACCACGGACGTATTGATGCTGCAGTCCGTGGGCGTACTGGCGATAGCCGGCGGCGGCCTAGCGATGCAGCTTTACAACCAGATCCGCACGATGTGCGTGGGCATGGTGACGGCCGGGGCAAATCTTGTGGCTGAAGCAGCAGCAAAAATGGAAAAAGAGAAAACCTCTTGTCAAAATTGCGAGGCGGGAGCAGAACAGATCCGGCGGGCTGTGCGCTCCTCCTTCGCGGTGGCCACTGGCACTGCAATTCTCGGCGCGTTACTGGTCATCGCCCTAGGCGGATTGGTCCTTGTTCTGCCCATCGACAAGCACGTTGCCCAACTCACCTTCGCCATGACCCTTGCGCTCGCACCCGGGTTAGTCCCGATGATGTGGCTCAACGTCCTGCGCCAATTCGCCGTGGGCATGCGAAAACCCGGCTCCCTGTTAACCATCACGCTGATATCGATATTTATAAATATCGCATTGAACTGGTTATTTATGACATGGGCAGCCTCGGATCACTGGAAGGTAGCGGGCATCGGGCTTTCTACAACTGTCATCCAACTGCTTACCTTCCTGGCCTTCCGGATTGTGGTACTGCGCATTCCCGAGCTACAGCCCTATTTCCACATCCTTCCGTGTAAAGGAGATGGGGAGACTATCTGCCGCCTCGTCCGCCTCGGGGTACCAGTCAGTCTGACCTATGGCTCGGAGGCTGCAATAACAACCATCGCCGGTTTAGTGATGGGGACCTTTAGCCCACAGATGCTAGCGGCGCACAATATTGTGAACCAACTGGCGTACATCGTTTACCAAGTGTGCATCGGCTTTTCTCACGGCGGCTCGGTGCTGATCACAAGGGCTCGGGCCGAGAGTGCCGACTCAGTGCGCGAGATTACCCGACGCATATTGTTCGTCGTGGTCACGTATCTGGGAATAATGGGCGCGCTGTGGCTTCTGTTGGGCAGGTGGGTACTGCATCCTTTCTTAAAAGAGGCAGATCCCACCACCTTTCACATTGCCGTCCTGCTCCTATGTCTCGCGGTACTGCAACAGTTCGCCAAAGGAATCCAAAACGTGGCAGTGGGCCTACTGAGAGGCCTGAAAGACACCACCTCAGGGCTACGCTGCACCCTCGTCGGGTACTGGCTGGTTGGCGTCCCCGGGATTCTGATATTTGGAAAGCTCCTCGGATGGGAAGGATATGGCGTCTGGTTAGGACTCATCATGGGTTTCGCAACCACGGCGGTACTGCTGCTACGCACATATTCCCGCCGACTGAATGAACTGACTTAACGGGAATGTTGGGGGGTAAAAGTTTCATCACCCATTGTAGATAAACAAAGGTATGGCTAACCTAATAGATCCACTTGGAAGAAAGGATTGCCTTGTCCCTCACGACAACTAGGGCTCGCGGTTTTAAAACCCCACGCGCCCCTCACCACCGAATGGCCCGCGTAGTCGCCTCAGCCGTCACCGCCACTGCCCTCCTTATGACCGCTGCCTGCAGCACTAACGATGAACAACAGACCGCAGATGACGGAGAAAAGCAACAGATCACCGACATTCTCGGGCGCGAAGTCGAGGTCCCGAAGAACGTCGATCGGGTCCTCATGGGCGGGCAACGGATGCTTTACACGACATCCATCCTCAACAAAGAAAACCCGCTCCAGGGCATCGTTGCCTGGCCAGATGACCTGGAGCAGAACGACCCTGGCACGTACAAGAAGTACGAACAGAAATTCTCAGAGATCGAAGATATTGAGCAAACTGGTGAAGTTTACGACGGCTCGATGTCCGTTGAGCAAGCTTTGAATTCCCGTCCAGATGTCTTCATTGTCTCCGCAAGCAGCTTCGAAGCCGCCCAGGATGCTGGCATCGTAGACGGTCTAGAAAAGGCCGGAATCCCCACGGTTACCGTCGATTACTTTACCGACCCGGTGAAGAACACCGCACCGAGCGTGCGCTTGCTCGGCAAGGTACTCGGCCACGAGAAGGAAGCGGAAGAGTATGCCGAGTTCTATGAGTCCAAGGTGAACATGGTTCAGGAGCGCCTAGAAAAAGCCAAGGCCACCCCCACACCGACCTTCCTCTGGCGAGCTCCCGGCTACTTCGACTGCTGCTCTACCTTCGCTAAGTCCAACCTAGCCCAAATTGTTAACGCAGCGGGTGGCGAAAACGTGGGCGACGATATGATCGACGCCAAGCAGGGGCAAGTCTCTCCCGAGGCGCTAGCTGAAAAAGACCCAGACGTCATCATCGCCACCGGCGCAGACTGGACCGGCGCCAAGCAGCAGCCAAAGAAGAATGGCTTTGTACCCCTGGGCTACGACGAGTCCACCGAACAGGCAGCCAAAGACTTCCAACGCGTTGTTGACGGGCAACCTGTCCTTAAGGAAATGCGGACGGTCAAGAACAAGCGGGCCTACGCTGCGTGGCATCACTTCTACGACTCCCCATACAACTACCTAGCCATCGAGTGGTTTGCCAAAGCCATGCACCCCGACCTGTTTTCCGATGTCGACCCGCAGGCCGATTTGGAAGAACTACATGAAAAATTCCTCCCTGTGGAGGCTAGCGGCACCTTCTGGACTGGTTTGCCATGAGCCACGGAGCACGAGCGCAATCAATTGCCACCGGAAGCGAGGTGGACGACCAAAACTCTACCCCGCAACGGCAACGCCCCCGGTCAAACTGGTACCGAACAGCTAGCAGGCGAAAGGTAGCGATCATCGCAGGGCTTACGGCCCTGCTATGCGTCACCATTGCCATAGATTTCCTCATCGGCAGCAGTTTGAACGCAAATGAGGCGCTCTACGTGCTCTTTCACCCCAGCGATTCCCGCCCAATTGACTGGCAGATCATCTTTGATATACGTCTGCCTATGACCGTCACAGCGGTGCTCATCGGTGGCACCCTCGCTGCTGCCGGCGCAGAGATGCAAACCATCTTGGATAACCCCTTGGCAGAGCCCTATACGCTGGGCATTTCCGCCGCTGCGAGCTTTGGCGCAGCCTTTGCCACCGTCTCAGGATTCACCGCGGCGGGAATCGGGGCAGCGCTGGGAATGGCGGGCAGTGCTTGGGTCTTCGCCCTCGCGGCCTGTGCGGTGATCGTCCTATTCTCTCGGTCAAAGAGCTCTGGTACCGAGGGAATGATTCTGCTGGGCATAGCCATCGTGTTCCTCTTCGATGCTCTACTAGCGCTAATGCAGTACCTCGCCTCGCAGACCCAATTAGAGCAGGTGGTTTTCTGGACCTTGGGCAGCCTTACGCGCGCTACGTGGCCTCAGATCGGCCTTCTCGCGGTCATCTCACTAATCGGAATTGCTTACTTCTACCGCAATGCGTGGACGCTGACCGCGTTTCGAATGGGCGACGACCGCGCTAGGTCCATGGGTATCAATATCCCAAAGCTGCGCACGTACACGCTGGTGGGAGTCTCCCTTATGGCGGCAACTGCCGTTTCGATGGCCGGGACAATTGGTTTCATCGGACTCGTCGGCCCACATATCGCCAGGATGCTCGTTGGTGAGGACCAACGCTTCTTCCTCACCACGTCCATCATCTCAGGTGCGCTTTTGCTGACCTCAGCCTCAGTGGTATCCAAGCTGATCCAGCCTGGGGCGATTCTGCCTGTCGGCATCATCACCGCGATTGTGGGCGTTCCCGTGTTCGTCGTCCTCATTGTTTTGCGACGCCGCCCCCGAACTGTCTCCTCAACCTAATGATCGCCTCTCCCAGTACTTCCTGCCCCAGAAAGGACCCCCTCGTGGAACAACCGCCCACGGTTCCGCCAGAACCCACACTCCGGGTAGATAACCTGTGCTTTTCCCATGGAGACGAACAGATACTGAATGACGTATGTCTCCCAAAGATCGAAGCTGGAACCGTCACCGCCCTCGTCGGCCCTAATGGCGCTGGTAAGTCGACTTTGCTGCGCTGCATGGCTAACCTATGCCGATTCAGCGGCGACGTCACTGGGCCCGAGGCAGTATATTTGCCACAGGATCCCCCGCCGGAAAGCACCCTTACCGTATTCGAATCGGTACTTCTGGCACTCCAGCATTCCCGGACGGGATTCAGCGGACTACGGGTAGCCACATCCACACAGGACCGAGTCAGCTCGGTCCTCACGCGGCTGGGGCTAGAAGACCTAGAATCCCGAACAATGTCCCAGCTCTCCGGCGGCCAGCGTCAATTAGTAAGCTTCGCCCAGGCCATCGTATGCCGGCCGCAGGCATTACTACTGGACGAGCCAACCAGCGCTCTTGACCTAAGAAATCAGCTCATCCTCATGGAGCATATTCGCGCCTATGCAGCTGAAGCACCCGCGGCGGTCGTGGTTTCGATGCACGATCTTTCACAAGCAGCGCGCTTCGCTCACCGCATTGCGGTACTCCACGCGGGCACTGTATACGCACACGGAGCAGCTAAGGACGTGTTAACCGCAAAAATGTTGCGTGAAGTCTACCGCGTAGATGGAAAAGTCACCCTTACTGATGACGGTTCTGCAGCAATCACCACATCCAGAGCCATATAAGGGGCTTGAAGTGCCCCGAGTTTTGTTCCTAGGCATGTTCCTTGATTTCTATTATTCCCTGTTGCGGGTTCTTCTTCCACAATTCGGTTTCCACCTCGGCTGGGGTTCGATATCCCAGGCTTTGGTGGAGCCTTACCTCGTTCCACCATGACACCCACTCGAACGTCGCGATTTCTACCTCGACAACATCATTCCACCTGCGAGTATGGATGAGCTCATTCTTGTAAGAGCCGTTAACGTTTTCAGCTAGAGCATTGTCATTTCAGTCACCGACGGTCCCAGTGGAAGCGGCAATCCCGTGCTGGGCGAGACGCTGGTTGTAGACAACGCTGACGTACTATAAGCCGTGATCCGAATGGTGAATAAGGCCTGTTGTTTCCTTCGCGCTCACAATCGCTTGGTTGAGTGCTTGCAGCGGTAATACCTCGGTGCGCATCGAGTCCGATAATGCCCATCCGACGATCCGCCGGGAGTAAACGTCAGTGACAAACGCGGTGTACACAAAACCCTTCTTCGTACGCACGTAGGTAATGTCGGCCACCCACAGCTTGTTTAAGGCCTTGGGCTTTGAACTCACGCTCGACCAAATCCGGGCGCAGATCCGGCCTGTTGAGGTGTACGGGTTGTGATTGGTGATCCGCCTGTGCCTGTGCCAGAAACACCAGCTAGGCGCATCAGCCGGGCGGTTTGCTCACGACCGATGTCGATTCCGTCACGGTCAAGCGCATGCCACATTGTCCGCACGCCGTAGACACCGTAATTATCCCGATGAATGGCACCAATGCGTTCAATCAGCACAGCGTCACGAAGGCGACGAGCACTTAAGCCCACGGGCTTTGGACTGGCGATAACCACGCGAGGTGATAAACCCACCAGCCCGGTTAATCTTCAACTCCGGTGCAGATGAACTCGACAGAGAAATGATTCCGGTATTTATCGATGAACCGGATCATTTCTTAACGTTTGGGGCCTGGTCGTGAGGCGAAAAAGCTGACGCAGCCTTCAGCAACTCGTTGGTATCTCGAAGCTCTTGATTTTCGCGGCGTAGCCTGGCATTTTCGGTAGCCAAATCTTCAGGAACAGGTTCTGGGATGTTTCCCGCACGACGAGCAGGCTTAAGTCCATAGACGAGCCGTGTGCCATGAAACCCCCAACTTTGAAGCTACTGCCTAGCACGCGGGATGCATCGACATGCTTTCCGCCAAGATGCGGTCCTCCACGAGACGGACCACACGGTCCTTTGCATCCTGGTCAAATTTTCTTGGCATGTTCCAGATTTTCCCATCTACTCAAACGGAACAAAACCTGGGACACTTCATTGAGCTGGGTGCTAAATACGGTGCCGAACTGCTGTAGTTTCACTATCCATTCGGCTGCGTCATCCAGGTTGTCAACGGCGAGTAATTCAAAGGAAAGCCGTTGTAATGCTTTACCCATCGGCGAAGTGGGGTGAAGGCCGGTGGCGCGTTGGATATTGCGCTTGACGTGGACAATGCAGCGTTGAACCGGGGTATCTGGCCACAGGTGGTGTAGTGCTTTAAGGCCGCCGGCATCCCCATCGCAGGTCACCAATTGTGGTGGGGCTAGTGGGTCGAGCAGGCGCGTGTAGGACCAGGAGGATTCTTTTGTGCACCAGAACCAATTGATGACATGGCTGGAGTCGGCAGCTACAACAAGGCACTTGGTGTTGAAGTAGGTGCCGTCGATGAAGATTTGGTCGTAGATTCGCTGCTTATCAACGCTTTGGGGAGGTTGGATAAGCCAGAACGGTTTAAAGCGTCGTTGCAAAGCTCGCGTTGAAACACCGCAGGTTTTAGCTGTTTCTTCCAGGCTGTTGCTGGAGGTGAGCCAGAAGATGAAAAGGCGGAACCATTTGGCTTGCACGGCATCGTTATTCACGCGGGTGAAGGTGGCCTTGCAGGTGCGGCATCGCCATCGTTGGCGCCCAGCACTCGTTGTTCCGTGTTTCGTGCATTCCCCGCCGCAGACGGGGCATCGAGGATGATTTTTACTCATCCCCTCATCGTGAACCTAGGTGCCTAGCACACCGGCATGTCTTTGGCGGTATTTCATGGTCGAAGCTGGAATATCCCTTTGGATAAGTGAAATAGTCCTAATATCAGCACGCCAGACCGGCTAGCCGTACAACCTCGCCAACACATCGTGTCGTTTAGGCCCAATTTTTGCGGAAAATTCCGTGTAGTTCCTTGAATGCTTTTGCTGGGGTGGGGATTTTCTCAAGCCGTGCGAACTGCTTCGCGGTGACGATTATCTATAGGAAATTCAATTTAATCCAGTGTGGACTTTGGGGGTAGTGGTAGCACTGTCGATAGTTGGGGTTTAATCTGAGTCACACTCGCCTACTTTCGTAGCGTAGGACATGGCGAGTTGTCGACTTATTAAGGAGCACTATGCAGACCTCGCTCGGGCTCACGGCCATGGGCCTCATCATCATTTTCGTGACGGTGGGAATTTTGATCCGCGGCCGAGTAAATCCCATTATCCCCATGACCCTGGTACCCGTAGTTGGTGCCTTAATATGTGGATTTGGTCTAGGTGAAATATCTGACTTTTTCAGCGAGGGCTTAAATTCCGTTGTCAACGTCGTGGTGATGTTTATCTTCGCCATTATCTTCTTCGGAATTTTGCAAGACGTTGGCCTATTTACTCCAGTCATTCGTACGCTCATCAGGGCCACCCGGGGAAGGATCATGGCCGTAACGCTGGGCACTGCGGCGATTGGTGTAGTAGCGCACCTTGATGGATCGGGTTCTACTACCTTCCTCATCACCATCCCGGCCCTCTTGCCGCTCTACCGTGCGCTAAACATGTCGCGCTACGTGCTCATTACCATTGTGGCGATGGCTGCCTCGGTCATGAACATGGTTCCTTGGGGCGGCCCGCTGGGCCGTGCCGGTGCCGTGGTCGATCAGGAACCCAATGCCATCTGGGTGCAGCTCCTGCCCATTCAAGGCGTGGCGATTGTGTTGGTATTCCTCTTGGCTGCGTTGTTGGGATGGCGGGAACAGCGACGCATAGCGGGCTTGCGTGAAAGCGGGGAACTAGCGGGTGGTACTGCAGTGGACGTGAATGCGTTGGCGGATGAATTCGCTGCTGCACAGGCACGTGAACAGCATAAATTGGGCTACCACTTCCGCGAAGGGCGCTGGGTAACCGTGATCAACATTGTCGTTGCACTTGCCGTTTTGGTGGCCTTGCTCTCGGGCGTAGTCCCACCCGCCCCAGCCTTTCTCATAGCCACGACCATCACTCTGGCTATTAATTTCAGCGGTCCCATGGAGCAGGGCGAGGCTCTGCGACGGCATGCGCCCAATGCCTTGGCCATGGCAGGCGTTATCCTTGCAGCCGCGATGTTCTTGGGTGTCCTCAATGAAACCAAAATGCTTGAGGAAATCGCGCTGACACTAGTAAACGTCTTACCAGAGGGCGTCGCACCGCACCTCCATGTGATTGTGGGCTTCTTCGGTGTGCCGCTTGATTTGTTGACCTCGACGGATGCTTATTACTTCTCAGTGCTTCCAATTGTTCAAGGAACTGTTGAAAGCTTTGGGGTCAGCGGCATGGGTGCGGCTTGCGCGCTCATTATCGGCAACGTGGTGGGCACCTTTGTTTCGCCCTTCTCTCCTGCATTGTGGTTGGCGCTGGGGCTTGCGGAAGGTCAGATGGGTAAATACCTCAAGCTGGCTTTCCCAATTGCGTGGATTTTCTCCGCCATCTTGGTTGCCGTGGCGCTATTTACGGGAATGCTGGCGTAACAACGAAAAAGGCCCGCAGCAAAGCTGCGGGCGAGTCTTTTGCGAAACTACCCACCCACCTGCAACGACCCGAACCACAGCTATGGTTTCCGTTCCCGGTTCCGTCGGCAGGTGGGCCGGGGCGGTGTCGGAGGTGGGGGCACACCACGTGGTTCGTCCCCAGTCCTAGCCCCTATCCGCGAGAGGGACAGGATAACGCCACGACCGGAGACACACCCCGCCGCCAAAGTCACAAGCAAGTTTATGTTGCTGGAGGTCTACGCGACGCGCTTAGCGCATACGCTGTGACAGCCCATAGCGCGGAGCCAAAACCACCGCGCCCCTTGTTTAAGGAAGAGCCTGATTACTCGGGGATCTCGCTGAGTTGGGCCTCAATCCGATCCAACCGCTCGGTGATGTTGCGTAGGTGCTCCACGATGAGTTGGTTGGAACCATCGATCGCCGTCGCCGTTTCGCGTCGTGCGCTGGTGACGGTGCGTACCACCCAGACGGTAAGAGCAACGAAGATCGCGAGTGGTAGTGCGGCGGCGAGGATGACAAGAAATACGGTAGCGGTAAGTGTCACGAAGATTCCCTTTTCTGTTCTTGATTAATCAGGTGCCTAATGTGGTCTGGAGTTACTTCAAGCTGAAACGGAGCGACCCAGTAGTGCTTCCTCACTCGGCTCTCTCCGAGCTGTTCCAGGCCACTCTCGATGAGTCCAGCAGCTTCCAAGCGGTTGAGGTGCTGGTAGAGCAGTGGCCGAGACATCCCGAGTCGGCGGGCCAGCTCACTGACATGGGTCGAATCCGTCTCTAGGGAGGCGATAATTCGCAACCGAGGCTCACTTCCGAGAGCACTGAGCATCTGAGCGAGCCGTGCTGCGTCCATCATCCCTCCGTATCGTAATCGAACGATGTCAGGTGTAAGTATATGCTTACAGTCGGCGGTGTGCAAGTTCTGCCGGGTCTGGCGGAGACGCTGCCCGACTTAAGACGTGGCCGGTGTCCCATCACGTCCCCTCTTCACCCTCCCCAAGAAGAAACCCAGCCGCAGCACACACCACAGCTGGGTTCCTTCATGGCTTACAGCGTAGCCAGCAGCTACAGCCGCTCGATGTCTACATCGCCATCGAGAATCCTCGGCTCTACCTCCATGTGGATCCCGCGGTAGGGAAGTAGTGCGCGGATAATGTCGTGGGTGATGTCGATGCCTGGAGATGGTTCGTCCCGCAAAAGGTGGTACAGGCTAGGGCAGTAGTCCACGCCGGGAAACTCGTCCTTTGCTTCGGGAACGCACCCGTCCGGGTCAAAAGTCGTGCAGCGAATGATCAGGTCGTCGTGGACACTATTGGGCAGATTGATGGTGAGTCCTGGTGTGGTGGCAGACATGTCTGCAACCGTGGCCTCGTTTACAGACCGGGTAAGCGGGATTAGGCCGCGGGCGGACTCACCGCCTTGGATGCGGGTGAGTCCCGCACGGTTTCCGTAAGTGTCGGCCAGGGTGACAAACGTGACGCGCACCGGGGCCGTGGCCACCGACATGGAGTTAAACGCGGTGAGGACGTTGATTTCGCGCTCGGTGATAAGCCCCTGCGGGCCTGTGAAGCTAATGACGTGGTTGTAGAGCGCGGCGGTGGACATGGACAAGATGGTGTCGGCCACCTGTTTTCCCTGTTTCAGGGTTTCGGTGACTTGGGCGAGGTCGTCTACCTCAAGCTCGGCGGTGAAGTACTGGCAGTACAGTGGTGTGCTCATGTCGAGTGTGGACATGGTTCGCCCCTTTCCTTTGAGGGTGTGAGCAGTGGAAATGTCAAGTGTCGGGCACGGTAACAGGTAGAAATTTGCGAATACGCAAACTGTCCGCGCGGTGGGTTGCCGATGGGCGGATTCTAGTGGTCGTGGAAACACGTCTTATGTTTCGGTTGAGTTTATCAGTGCGGCCATTTTCTCGGCTGGTGTTTGAAAGCCCAGGGTTTTGCGGGGGCGGCGGTTGAGTTGCAT
>NZ_JAKRDT010000028.1:0-16305 GCF_022347385.1 Corynebacterium tuberculostearicum | reverse complement strand
CGGGCGGTATTTCAGGTCCGAGGCTGCGTTATCCCTCCGGATAAGTGAAATAATCCTAATATCAGCAGGCTAGGCGGGCTAAACATATAACTTCACCAACACATCCTGTCGTTTAGGCCGGTGGGCTTTAATTGTGGCGTCGGAAAGCACCGGGCCTAAGCCTGGGAGCTGCGCTGATCCGCTACGGCGAATCCTAGGGAAGCAAGGCACATGGCGAGGATGACGCCGAAGCCGGCAATGATGGACAGCGGCCAGTCCGCGCTTGTGCCGTGCAAGGTGGCAAAAACGATGGCCGTAATAATGGCAAGCCCAATGGCCGTACCGATGCGCTGGCCGGTCTGGAGGACGGCGCCGGACGATCCGGCGTAGGCCTGTGGAACATGCGCCAAGGTGAGCGTTTGGTTGGGGGAGATGACCGAGCCTTGGCCGCCGCCAACAAGGGCCAACGAAAGGACCATCCACCATTCGCTGGCTCCCCACTGCTCGGTGGCCCAGATAAGCGCAATGGTGGCAATGAGGCCGGAGATGGTCACGAGCATGCCCAACACCACCACCTTGCGGCCGTGGACGGATACGGATCGGCCGGCCAGTGTGGCAGATATGGAGCTCAATAAGGCAGCCGGAATGCCTACGGATCCGGCAGCTAGGGCGGAGTGTCCGAGTCCGCTTTGGAAGTAGAGTGCCACGAGCACCCAAATGCTGGTAATACCCATAAACCACAAGGTGGCGATGATGGTGCCATTGCGAAAACTCGGGGTGGCGAAGATAGTGAGATCCACCATCGGCGGATGGCCGGTGGCCTTGTGGTGTCGCTCCCACAGCACCCATCCCACAAGGAGGACGGCGCCCAACAGTAGGAGCCACCACACGGCCGGGGAAGCGGAGGATTCCATGAAGGGGAAGAGGATGGCCCACACTGCAGCACCGAGAATCACCGCACCGATGGGATCCAGGGTGGCAAGGGCCTTGAAGATGCCCAGTTTATTGCCATTTTCATCGCGCACGCGGGAAAACAGCGGCCGCGGAAACCACAGCAATCCTAAGATGATGGCAATAAGGCCGACGGGGAAATTGACCAGCATGGTCAGCCGCCAACCTAGGTCCGCGCCGCCGAGGCGAATGAGAAGGCCGCCCAGTACCGGTCCGATAGCCACAGCGATGCCCACCGTGGAGCCAAAGTAGCCGAAGGCGCGGGCGCGTTCCGGACCGCGGAAGTACTGCTGGATCATTCCCACGCCCTGCGGATTGAGCAGCCCAGCGCCTAGGCCTTGGATAAAACGGGCGGCGTTGAGTGCCTCCGCGTTGGGGGCAAAGCCGGCGACGGCGGCGCTGAGGGAATAGATAGCAATGCCCGCCAAAAAGATTCCGCCGCGGCCGACGAGATCTCCAGCGCGGCCGGCCGCCACAAGGATGACGCCAAAGGTGAGCGCATAGCCGGAGAGCACCCATTGCACATCGGACTCAGAGGCTCCCAGGCCCGATTGAATAGAGGGCAGGGCTACGTTCACGATGGACACGCTCAGCAGAGACATGAAGAGCGCCGTAAGCAAAACGATAAGGACCCGCCAGCGGGCGGGATCTTGGCCGGCGGGGTACTCGGTCTGGTTAGCTGCGGAAGTAGTCACTTCCACACTTATACTCTGCGGTTTGTTCTAGGTTCAACCGCGCGGAAACTACATGTGTTTTTGCAGCACGCGGCCGAAATCCGGTACCGCAGGGGTGAGGAACTTCGAGGCCTTACCGCGCAAGGAGTTATAAGGCTTAGACAGCGCGGGGGAGTTAATCTGCTCGGCGTGCTTATCGGCCACCGACATGATGGAATCGCTCACCTGGGTGCTGCGGGGCTCGAGGAAGGAACCGAAATCCTGCTCGGAGCTGCGTGCAAACTCTTGCCAGTGCGGATCTAAAGCGTCGAGGATATCCGGTAGCACGCGGCCTAGGGCCTTGGTGATGATGGCGGGGTCTACCTTCTTCGCGGCGGCGACGGCGCCCTTGAGCGCCATGCCGGTAA
Source organism: Corynebacterium tuberculostearicum (assembly GCF_022347385.1). Taxonomy (GTDB): domain Bacteria; phylum Actinomycetota; class Actinomycetes; order Mycobacteriales; family Mycobacteriaceae; genus Corynebacterium; species Corynebacterium tuberculostearicum_M. The sequence goes on along the minus strand of NZ_JAKRDT010000028.1, from coordinate 14,294 downwards.
TGCCCGATTGCTTGGCGACGACCCCCTCAACCAGCTCGCCGCAATCGTTAATCACCGCAGTGCGCTGCGGACCTGACATAAGTTCAGAAAGATGTGCCATGCTGCACCACCTTACGCGAGTTAGGCGGGCTGGCCCGGCAGGCCAGGGAGGTTGGCCTGAATGGCAGCAATCTGATCAGCAATCTGGCCCAGGCCGGCATCGCGTGCAGCCTTCTCCAGATCCACGTTAGGGGAGTACAGCGCCACGGCGCTGGCCAGCGCGGCGACGCCAGCGGCCGCTGCGGTGATGATCAGGGTGAGATCCAGCTGGGAAGAGCCGGTAGAGGAACCACCAGTCTGTCCCTGCTCAAAGTTCGGATTTACCTGGTCTTTCCAGGAATCTGCCTCAGCTGCAGTAGCAGTCGGAGCAGTGATGGCGGTGGCGGCTAGGGCCGCGGCGGTAAGGCTCGAGGCGGCGATCTTTTTGAAGTGGGACATGGTGGTAGTTCCTTTCTTGGGTCACTATCCCCAGTAACTTAGGTAACTTCTTTAACACTAAGGTAGACGCGCGCGCTGAACTTTGCGAACTCTGCGTTATACCCGTTAAGCGCTGGCACGCGGGCTAATACCTCCGCCATGGCGCGGGCGGCATCGCGGTGGTTGTCATGAATGGCTATTCCTTCCACCTTGGCGGTGCTGGCAGCCGCCGCGGCCGCCAGGGCGGCGAAGTTGATGATGCGGACGTTATAACGTGCGCAAAACTCGCGTGCCAAGAGGTAGAGCTGTTCGGTACTCATAATCGCCTAGGCCTGCGTGGGCCGGGTGCGGCGGATTTCCGCCTCCAGCTCAGCGCGGCCGGGGAGGAGGGCGCGGGCGGTGGACTGCACGTGGGCGTCGGCAAGCGTGCGGGCGGCGGCCGCAACAACGGCGCGCACCACCGCCTCGTGCTTGGAGGTGCCCTGCGCGGAGGCCAGTAGCGTCAGCGCGTGATCCTGTTCGTCCGTAAGCCGCAATGTCATCGCCATGCCTCAAGTGATACCACGGTGATACTACCCGTGCGGCAATTCGAGTCCTGAAAGGCGCTAGAGGGTAGAATTTGGGGTTATGAGTGACAATAACGACGATCTTTTTGATCGCATATTTCCCATTGACATTAATGAGGAGATGGAGTCGAGCTACATCGACTACGCCATGTCCGTCATCGTTGGCCGCGCCCTGCCGGAGGTGCGCGACGGCATGAAGCCGGTGCACCGCCGCGTCATTTACGCCATGTATGACGCCGGCTTCCGCCCGGAGCGCTCGTACGTGAAGAGCGTGAAGGCCGTGGGCGAGACCATGAGTAACTACCACCCGCACGGCGACAGCGCCATCTACGACACCCTCGTGCGCATGGCGCAGCCGTGGGCGATGCGCTACCCGTTGGTGGACGGCCAGGGCAACTTCGGCTCGCCGGGTAATGACGGCCCGGCCGCGATGCGTTACACGGAGTGCAAGCTCACCCCGCTGGCCATGGAGATGGTGCGCGACATCCGCGAGAACTCCGTGGACTTCGCCCCCAACTTCGACTCGAAGACCCAGGAGCCGACGGTCCTGCCGTCGCGTGTGCCGAACCTGCTGATGAACGGCTCGAACGGCATCGCGGTCGGTATGGCCACCAACATCCCGCCGCACAACCTCAACGAGCTGGCGGAGGCCATCTACTGGCTGCTGGACCACCCGGAGGCGTCGGAGGAGGAGGCTCTGGCCGCCTGCATGGAGCGCGTCAAGGGCCCGGATTTCCCCACCGCCGGCCTCATCGTAGGCGACCAAGGCATCAAGGATGCCTACTCCACCGGCCGTGGCTCCATCCGCATGCGCGGTGTGACCTCCATCGAGGAGTCTGGATCCCGCCAAACCATCGTGATTACCGAGCTGCCGTTCCAGGTCAACCCGGATAACCTCATCTCCAATATCGCGGAGTCCGTGGCCAGCGGCAAGATTGCGGGCATTTCCAAGATTGAGGATGAGTCCTCCGACCGCGTGGGCATGCGCATCGTGGTCACCCTTAAGCGCGACGCTGTGGCGCGTGTGGTGCTCAATAACCTCTACAAGCACTCCCAGCTGCAGACCTCCTTCGGTGCCAACATGCTCTCCATTGTTGACGGCGTGCCGCGCACCCTCCGCCTGGATCAGATGCTGCGCTACTACGTGGAGCACCAGATCGAGGTCATCGTTCGCCGTACCCAGTACCGCTTGAACGAGGCCGAGAAGCGCGCCCACATCTTGCGCGGTTTGGTCAAGGCCCTGGATATGCTGGATGAGGTCATCGCCCTTATTCGTCGTTCGCCCACCGTGGACGAGGCGCGTGAAGGCTTGAAGGAGCTTCTCGACGTCGACGATATCCAGGCCGATGCCATCCTGGCCATGCAGTTGCGCAAGCTGGCCGCCCTGGAGCGTCAGAAGATCATCGATGAGTTGGCCGAAATCGAGCGCGAAATCGCCGACCTGAAGGATATCCTCGCCCGCGAGGAGCGCCAGCGCCAGATTGTCCACGATGAGCTGGCAGAGATCGTCGATAAGTATGGCGATGAACGCCGCACCGAAATTATTCCGGCGACCGGCGATGTCACCGATGAGGACCTCATCGCCCGCGAGAACGTCGTGGTCACCATTACCTCTACCGGCTACGCTAAGCGCACCAAGGTGGATTCCTATAAGGCACAAAAGCGCGGCGGCAAGGGCGTGCGCGGCGCTGAGCTCAAGCAGGACGATATTGTGAAGAACTTCTTCGTCTGCTCTACGCACGACTGGATCTTGTTCTTTACCAACTTCGGCCGTGTTTACCGCCTCAAGGCCTATGAACTGCCAGAGGGCGGTCGCGCCGCACGCGGCCAACACGTGGCTAACCTGCTGGAATTCCAGCCGGAAGAAAAGATCGCGCAGGTCATCCAGATTCAGTCCTACGAGGACGCTCCTTACCTGGTCCTCGCCACCCAGCAGGGCCGCGTGAAGAAGTCCCGCCTGACCGATTATGAGTCCGCGCGTTCCGCTGGCCTTATCGCCATCAACCTCAACGAGGGCGATGCGCTCATCGGCGCACAGCTCGTCTCCGAAGGCGATGACATCCTGCTCACCTCCGAGCAGGGCCAAGCTATCCGCTTTACTGCCGACGACGACCAGCTGCGCCCCATGGGCCGCGCTACCGCCGGTGTGAAGGGCATGCGCTTCCGCGGCGATGACCAGCTGCTATCCATGTCCGTGGTCCACGATGGCGAGTTCCTCTTGGTAGCCACCTCTGGCGGCTACGGTAAGCGCACCGCCATTGAGGAATACACCCCGCAGGGCCGCGGCGGCTTGGGCGTTATGACCTTCAAGTACACCCCGAAGCGCGGCAAGCTCATCGGCGCCATCTCCGTCGATGAGGATGACGAGATCTTCGCCATCACCTCCGCCGGCGGCGTCATCCGCACCGAGGTGGACCAGATTCGTCCGTCCTCCCGTGCGACCATGGGTGTGCGCTTGGTGAACCTGGCCGACGACGTCGAACTGCTTGCCATCGACCGCAACGTCGAAGAAGATGGTGAGGAAGACGCTCAGGCTGTAGCCAAGGGCGAAAAGACCGTGGATGAGGTCCAGCAGGAGCACAAGGCTGGCGATGCTTCCAAGGATGAGGAGTAATTAATGGCACGACGAGACGTAACGATTACGCGAATCTCGCCCACTTCCGCGTTCCGCGTTGGTCTGGCCTTGTCACTCGTCGGACTCATTGCCTGGATGCTGGCCGTATGCCTGCTCTACATCGGCCTGAACCAGGTGGGCATTTGGGAATCGCTCAATAGCCTCGTCGGCGGCGTCGGCGGCGGATTCGAGGTCACCTTCGGCGTCATCATCTCCGCCTCCGCGCTCATCGGCGTTATTTTCGCCGTTCTCCTTACATTGCTGGCGCCCCTGATGGCGGTTATTTATAACGCCATCGTGGACGTCTTTGGCGGCCTGCGAGTCGACTTAGACAACCGCTAGCGCCTCTCTCGTTCTGGAAGGTGCCGGCACCTTCGGGTGTCGGCATTTTTCTTTCTTCCGTGCAAATCTTTCCCCTCTTTCGAGTTGCAAGAAATATTTGTTGAGCAGGCGATTTGTGTAAATCCGGGGATAGTATGTAGAGTTAATTCTCGTTCCGCACAAGGGCCTATAGCTCAGTCGGTTAGAGCGCATCGCTGATAACGATGAGGTCGCTGGTTCGATTCCAGCTAGGCCCACCACGGAACAATGGGGCATTAGCTCAATTGGTAGAGCATCTGCTTTGCAAGCAGAAGGTCAGGAGTTCGATTCTCCTATGCTCCACAGCATGAAGTCCGGCTTCCTCTTCGGAGGGGCCGGACATTTTTTATTTCCGCGGTCGTTCCCAAGCGCTCTGAGAAGTGACACAATGACGAGCACTCTACTCGGATCACCATTTTCGTCCATATAGACCAGCAAAACCGTCGACGAAAACCGAGTTTTGGATGGACGATATCGTTGAAGACAACGCTAAGCCAGTCTCGAAAAGGGGGGTGTTCCTATATAGGTTGTCAACTCCGTGGGTGGGCTTGTTGGGGGTGTGAAGGGTTTCTGCTTCGTCTCGTAGATGTTGTTTTGGGTACCTTGAGGAGCCGGTTGGGCTTGCTGTGCAATCGGCTTGGATGGGGGTCTGTTGGCTTTAGGCTGCTGCAGCCTCCTGAGCTGTAGAGATGTCTCGGTAGTGCTCGCCGTTTCGCATCATGGAGAAGAGAGCGTTGAGGCGTCGGCGTGCGAGTGCGACGACTGCGGTGTTGTGTCTTTTGCCTTCTTTGCGTTTTCGTTCATAGAATTGCCGGGAACGCTCGTGGAATCTGATCGATGCAAAAGACGATTGCCATAGGGCGTTCTTTAATTTTTGTTGAGCGATCGTCTGCCCCCATGTGTTGGGCGACTGCGACGGTTAATCGGCTGATGTTGTTGGGCTGATCGACAATGACAAGGACTGAGGTGTTGTCGGCGAGGAATTGGCCGAAGAGCTTGCGGAGCGAGCCTTTATGCTGATTGATGCGTTTGGACAGGACTTGCCTGCCTTGGGGATCGAGGACGCAGGCGTGGTGGAAGTATTTGCCGACGTCTACGCCAATGACGAAGTCATAGGCCATGGGTGTGTTCCTCCTAGCGATGACTTAGAAGTTGGACTATTTGAGCTTCATCGCTGGGGGTGGTCGGACATACTTAGTACTGGCATCTACATTACTGTGAGACCTCGTACCACCTGGGCTGGGTCAGGTTCCTATTGAGCTGTTTGAGTATGTCACTGTCTTCGGCGGCATCACCCCCGGATCATTTTCAGACAGGGGCGGGAATAAGCCATACCGAAGCCAGCGACTAGTTCCACTGTCCTTTCAGACGGAGGGAACGGAAATAAACATAGCCCGCCCAATCGGGTGGACAGGCTATGAATCTTCGGTGCCCTGAGGTGGAACTGCTAACAACGAAATGGGGGGAGCGGGGGCAAAGTCAATAATTCGAGTCTGGCATAAGTAGATAAGGATTGCCTAACCTAATACTGTTTCAAGTTATGTTCCCGATCGGGAATCGGCAACGGAAGCGAGGCGGCGACGATGAACAGAAAACGTGGATCGACCAGAGAACCCCTCTCCGGAGGGGGAGTCGGGGACGCGGGCCCGGACGGGACGGGCGACGGCGACGCCGTGGCATCGCAGACGGACGATGGGCGGTTGGTACACGTCGCACCGGTCGCAGCGGGTGGCCGACCATCCACCCGCGATATGCTCGGCGGCGCCATCGTCGAAGTGCGGCGCAACCCGGTGTCGCCGCAAAGCGGAATCGGCTACGAATGCCCGGACATCGACGTCGTACGCGAGGTGTGCCCCTCGATCCTCGGATATTCCTACCACGTCGCCTTCGATGCTCTCCCCGATGAGTCGGTGGAGAAGATCCGCACGTCGAGACTGTACGCGATGCCCGTCGTCTCCGGTCTGCTCGCCCGTCTCGGGGCGGCCGTGACGTCGCGGAAGGCGCGGGCGAAGGGCACTCCGCAACCCGCCGAGCTGGTCGTCGCACTTTCCTCCGTCGGCGCGGGCGATGCGGGGTCGGCGGCCGAGACAACCGTCGCCCGGGCGACTGGCCCGGGTTCCTACAAAATGACCGCGGCCATTGCCGCCGCCACCGTTGCGTCGGTCGCGGGGAAGCCGGTCGCGCCGGGGTGCCGGGATCTCGTCGGCCACCCCCGGCTCCTCGAACCGGTCCTCGCCTTCGCCCGCGATGCGGGCATCCATATCGAAACGCCGCATGACAACCCGACCACGGGGCCACTGCCGGCAGCGGCCCACTGCGACACCAAAGAAAAGGAGAAACGATGACGGATCAAGCTGAACGGGGTGCGGCGATCGTCGTCCGCGACCTCACGAAGAGCTACCCGATTGCGGGCAAAGCCGGCACCGCGCCCGGAGGCGGGGCAGGTGCTCCGCCGGACGGCGGGCGCAAGGGAAAGCGCGGCGCCCGGATGCGCAAGCATGTGCTCGACGGCGTGAGTTTCACCGTGCCCGCCGGGTCGATCGTGTCGTTCCTCGGCCACAACGGCGCAGGCAAGACCACCCTCATCCGAATCCTGTCGACGCTCATCACCGCAGACTCCGGCGAGGTGAGCATCTTCTCGCGCGATGTGAAAGAGGATCCGGCGGGCGTGCGCGCTGACATTGCCACCACCGGCCAATTCGCGGCGATCGACGAGAACCTCACCGGCCGGGAGAACCTGGAGTTCTTCGGGCGTCTGCGCGGACTCGACCGCGCCGACGCGGCCGCCCGCGCGACGGAACTGCTCGCGCAATTCTCGCTCGCGGACAGTGCCTCGACGTTGGCGTCGGCCTATTCGGGTGGCATGCGGCGCCGCCTCGACATCGCCGCGTCGCTGTGCGTCGTGCCCAGGTTGCTGTTCCTCGACGAACCCACGACGGGGCTGGACCCGGTCAGCCGCGAAGAGTTGTGGGGCTTCATCCGGCAACTGCGGGACGACGGAATGACCCTGGTGCTGACCACCCAGTACCTGGAAGAGGCGGAGGCGCTGGCAGACCACGTCCATCTGCTCAAGGACCGCCGCATCGTCGCCAGCGGAACGCCGGAGGAATTGCGTCGCGACTTCGGGTCGCACGTGCTCCGCGTGTCCTTCGCCACCGCCGCCGGGGCGGAGGCATTCGCCCGCTGCCTAAGGGGAGCGTGTCTGGACCGCGCCCGCGTCGCGGGGAAGTTGGTGTCCCTCGACGTCGACCCCGGACCGCAGGTCCTCGAGGCGGTGGCGCGGGCGATGGAGGCCTCGGAAGCGTTGCCGGATTCGCTGAGCGTGTCGCCGCCCACCCTCAACGAGGTGTTCATATCGATGAACGCGGGGGGTGCGGCGCGATGAGTGCGACGTCGGTCGCGGCGTTCCTCCGTCGGGATCTGCTGCTGTTGCGACGCAACACCGCGTCGCTGATCTCCATGTTCGTCGTTCCTCCCCTCTTCCTGCTGTGCCTGTACGCGGTGTTTGGGTACTCGGCAGGGCAATCCGGCTTCGGGTACCTGCGTTTCGTGCTCGGCGGCTGCCTGTTCCAGGCGGCGATGTTCACCGCCGCGGCGTCGGCGATGGCGGTGGGACAGGACGTCGAATCCGGGCTCGTCGACCGTGTGCGCGTGTTGCCCGGGGCCACGGGCGGCTATGTCGCCGGCAGGCTCGCCACCGATGTGCTGCGGATGTCCGCGTCGATCGCGGCGCTGCTGATCGTCGCGTGGGCCTGTGGCCTCGACATGGCTCTCGGTGACGTCGCGTGGACAGTCCTGTGGTCACTGCTCACCGCCGCGGTCCTGTCCTTGGTCACGGACGGGGTGATCCTGATGGTGCCCGCTCCGGTGTCGACGGCCTCATCGATCCAGGCGCTGGAAATGCTGCTGCTCATGTTCTCCACCGCGTTCATTCCGACGACCGCTGTGGACGGCTCCCTGCGTGACATCGTGCGCCACATGCCTTTTTCGCCGGTGATCGAGGTGATCAGGGCGGCGTCCCCGGGCGCCTTCCCGAATCACGCCGGGGAAGAGGCCGCCCTGTGGCTCGGTGTCGCGACGGTCGTCGGAATCGTCCTGTTCATCCGCCTGTTCACCTCGAGGAGCGAATCATGATCGACGCCATTTTCGTGCATCTGCGGCGCATCGTCCACACTTGGCTGCGGCGCCCTGACTTCTGGTTCATGACGTTCATTGCTCCGCTCGTGTACCTGTTCATCGTCAACCGCATGTTCGGTAGCCTGGTCAGGCAGCTCACCGGAGAGTTCGAACTCCGGAACGCGGTTATCCTTGTCGTAACGGCGTGGGCGTTCATCTTGGCCATCACGGGATCGTCCACCGTGTTCGTTGAACGCAGCAATGGCCTCCACGAGCGGTTGATCACAATGCCGGCACCGTACGCGGCCGTGCCGACCGCACGGATAATCGCCGAGTTCATCCGGATCATGTCGATGACGATCGTCGTCGCGGCGGTGGCCGCCTTGCTTTCCGACGGCCCCCTGGAGGTGTCCTGGTGGTGGAGGATCACGGTGACCGGCGCGATGGTTGCCGCGGCGGCCGCATGCACCGGCACGTACATCGCGTTCTCCATCACCAGCCCCCAGGGATCCGTGGCCCTTATCCCGTTGATAATCGTTGCGATGTTCGTCAACACGGTGCTCATGCCCGCCGACCACTTCCGTCCCCTCCTGCGCGGAATCGCCGGGCACACCCCCGTATCCGCGGCCGGCGAGGCCGTCAACGGTACCGGGGCTGCGGGTCTGGTGGTCTGCGCGGCCTGGTTCTTTGGTATCGCCGTGCTCGCGGCGTGGGGCATCGCCGTGAAAACGAGGCCGGGGGAGTCTGCATGACGGCCCGCGAATCCGAGCATCTAACCCGAAACCGCCGCGTGGACGCGGCCCACACACCCGGAGACAGAACCAGATGAAGTCGATCGCCCAGATTGTCCAGAACAACCGCAGGCTCCTCGCGGCCTACGAGGACAAGGTCCAGCCGAGGTTCCTAAGCCGCTATGCGCGCGAACCGATGGACGCCGCCGCCGTGTACCGGAAGCTCCGTGCGCTGGATCCCGGGCCGGATGCGCCGGCCCGGGTCCTCGATCTCGGTTGCGGAACCGGGTGGCTCGCCCGCACGCTCGCCGCTGAGTCTCGCTATCGCAGGGCGAACATCGTCGGCTACGACCTGTCGCCCAATGCGATCCGCATCGCCCGCGAACGCGCCGCCGCCGACGGGCTCGGGGCCCGGACGGAATTCCACGTTGCCGACATCCTCACGCCGCTCGCGGGAGAGCCCGGCGGGGCCTGTGAAATCTGGGTGTGTGGCGCGCTCCACCAAATGAAGGATGCGGGAGCCGCGCTCGGCAGGGTCTCCGGGCTGCTCGCCGACGGCGGCATCGCTTACGTGCAGACGTTCGTCGAGGATCCCGACGTGAACGAGCGGGTCGACATGGCCGTCATGGCGAAGATGGGCCACCGGGTGTTCCGGGGCAGCGAGCTCGAGGACCTCGCCGAAGCCAACGGGCTGAAGCTGGACGGAGCCTCACGCGCCGGCATGGTGTATTTCTGCACTCTCGCGAAGAAAAGCGCGATCGGGGAGGCGGGGAAGTGAGCGCCGTGGACGGGACCGTCGGCCCGTGGTCGCTGCTCGCCCCGATCCGGACCCGGATGCGTGCGGTGGTCGCGTTGTCCGTCCTGTCGTCGGTGGCTACCGTCGCTTCGCTGGTCGGCATCATCGACATCGCGATGACGTACCCGGAGGCCCCGGTGCATCGGACGTGGTTGGCCGTGGTTGTCATCGTCGTCGCCGCGACGGTGCGAATGGCTGCGGACGGCGCCGCCGGCATGCTCTCGCACCGGGCGGATAACGACCTGCAGCTCTACCTCCGGCGCCGGTTGGTTGCCCATATCCGGAAGCTGCCGCTGGGTTGGCTGGACGCCCGGCGCTCGTCGGGGATCATCGGGTCGGTTGAGAAGGACGTCGCGGCCGTCCACCAGCTCATGGGTCACACCGTCGGCGAGACCGTGGTGGCGGTGCTGGTTCCCCTGCTTTCCCTCATCGCGCTCGTCGCGGTCGATTGGCGGATCGCGGCGGTGGCGGTCGTCCCGGTGCTGGTCACCTTCGCCCTGATGGGCGTGATGATTTCGCGCGGAGCCGGTCTTCAGCGCGACTACGAGCGAGCCTCTGAAAAAGTGACGGCTGCGGTCATCGAGTTGGTGCGCGGCATCCCGGTGATGAAGTCCTTCGGACGCGCCAGCCAGGGCGCGGGCCGCTACGATGCCGCGGCGTCGTCGTTCGTCCGCGCGTGGTCCGCCTGGTCCCGGCAGTCGAACATCTATCTCGGGCTCATCGACGTGGTGACGTCCCCGATCACGGTCCTCGCAGTGGTGTGCGGCGCTGGCCTCGCTTTGAGGGACACCGCGGGCGGCAAACCGGAGGGTCTCGTCGCCGGGCTGGTTCTCGGCCTTGGACTCTCCGCGGCGATCGTGAGGGTGGCTATGAACTCCGAACCCATCATCGCGGGGATCGCCGCCCTGAAGTCCATCGCGGAGGTGCTGGGCACGCCGCCGATCACCGAGTCCGCCGAGCCGGTGCCCGTGCACGGAGGCGCGCTCGAGGTTCGGAACCTGGTCTTCTCCTACGGGGATGGGCCGCGGGTCCTCGACGGGATGTCCGCGACGTTCGAACCGGGGACCCTCACGGCGCTGGTGGGGTCCTCCGGTTCCGGAAAGTCCACCGTCGCCCGGCTGTTGGCGCGTTTCCACGACCCTGTCGAAGGCTCGGTGCTGCTGGGCGGCGACGATCTTCGCGACATCGCCGTGCGCGACGTGCACCGTTCGGTGTCGGTGGTGTTCCAGGATCCGCAGTTGCTCACGCTGCCCTTGCGGGAGAACATCCGGCTGGCCAGGAGAGACGCCACCGACGGCGAAATCATGGCGGCCGCGAAGCTCGCGAACCTCGATACGGTCATCGCGGCGCTGCCGAAGGGCCTGGATTCGGTGGTCAACGTCGACGTGACCTTTTCCGGTGGTGAGGCGCAGCGCGTGGCCATCGCGAGGTCGATTGTCACGGACGCGCCGGTGCTCATCTTCGACGAGGCAACCGCTTACGCGGATCCGGCTTCCGAGGCCCTCATTCAGTCCGCAATTGAGCGTTTGGCTCGTTCGCGGACGGTGATCGTGATTGCGCACAGATTGAGCACGATCCGCAACGCCGACCGCATCCTCGTTCTCGATGGGGGAGCGGTCGCGGAGGCGGGCACCCACGACGAGTTGCTTGCGCGCGGTGGCCGCTACCGGGATCTGTGGCGCGCGTTCGCGCTCGACGACGAACCATCCGCCCCGCGGGGCACTGAAGCAGACGATGAAAAGGCAGGGAACCGATGATCCGGGACTTGTGGTCGATGACGGATCGGCGCTCGAAGATGACGCTGGCGTGGCTCATTGCGTTGGCCGCGCTTGCCGCGCTGGCACAGGGAGCGGCGTTCGTCGCGCTGCTGCCGCTGCTGTCGGCTCTGGCCGTGGGAGATGATGCGACGGCGTGGCGTTTCACCGGCGTTATCGCCGGCCTCGCGGCCGCCCATGCGGTGCTGTCCCTCGCCGCGGGGACGGTCGGCAGGGCGAATTCCGCAGCGGTGCTGTCGTCCCTGCTGCGTTCCCTGGGCGAACGCGTGCTGACGTTGCCACTCGGGTACGTCACCAAGTCCACGGCCGGCCGCTTTTCGGAGATGGCGTCTTCGGGCATGGCGTTCGCGGCGTCCGTGCCGCACGTGATCCTGCGGCCCGTCATCGCCGCTGTGGTTACGCCGACCGTCATCGCTCTCGGAATTCTGGCGATGGATTGGCGCGTCGGGTTGGTTCTCGTCGCGTCGGCGCCGGTGCTCTTCTTCGCCTACCGGGCCATTGGCCGGGTCGGCGGGGAGTCGGACGAAGCGCATGCTGACGCCGTCGCTGCCGTCTCCGGCAGGCTGATCGAGTTCACCCGCGGCCAGCAGGTGATTCGCGCCGCGGGCGACGGTTCGGCGGCGGACGCGATGGTGGATGAGGCGATCCAGGCCCAACACGATGCGTTCGCGAAGGCGACGTCGACGCAAGGCGCGGCCATCGGACGGTTGGGCTCGGTCGTCCATGCGGTGTTCACGGCGGCGGTGGTCGTCGCCGTGGCGGTCGCCGCGACGGGCGGGATGTCACCGGCGCATTTGGCGCCGATGCTCATTGTGGTCGTCCAGTTCACCGGACCGATCACCACGGCGGGAGCGTTGTCCGGCGGTTTCGGCGCGGGCCGCAACACGTTGGCTGCGCTGCGTGAGCTGCGGGCGATCCCCGTCCTTCCCGAGCCTGCCGCACCGGAGCTGCCCGACGGGCATGACGTGGAGTTCCGCGGCGTGAGCTTCGGGTACGGGGAGAAGAAGGTCCTCGACGGCGTCAGCTTCCGTGCGCCTCAGGGAGCGCTGGTCGCCATAGTGGGACCTTCGGGGGCGGGCAAGACGACGGTCATGCGGCTGCTGTCGCGGTTTCATGATCCGGACTCGGGGGAGATCCTCATTGGCGGGGTGCCCTTGCCTCGGATCGGCACCGACGGCGTGAACTCGCTGGTGACCCCGGTGTTCCAGGAGACGTTCCTCTTCGACGCGTCCGTGCGGGACAACGTGGTCTTCGCCGACCCCGGATTCGGTTCCGGGCCCGGCGACGGAGACCGCTTGCGCGAGGCCGCCCGGCGATCCGGGGTGGACCGCATCGTGGAGCTGCTGCCTTCCGGGTGGGATAACCCGGTGGGGGAGGAGGGGACGCTGCTGTCGGGAGGCGAGCGGCAGCGCGTCGCCATCGCCCGGGCGCTTCTGAAGGATTCCCCGGTGGTGCTTTTCGACGAGCCGACGTCCTCGCTGGATGCGGCCACTGAGCGGGCGATTGTTGGCACGATGGAAGCGTTGCGCGGCGATCGCACCGTGATCGTCGTCGCCCATCGCCTGCACACCGTCCGCGATGCCGACCTCATCGTCGTGCTTTCGGAGGACGGGACGGTCGCAGAACGGGGCACGCACGATGAATTGCTGGCGAAGGGCGGCCGCTACGCCGAGTCGTGGACGTGCCGGACGGGAGGCTCCCCGGGCGCCTGATCCTCGTCCGTCGAGGACCATCGCTCCGGTCCGGTACCGGTGCAGTGGTCCTGCCACGCCGTCCCGGTCAGCGGGTCCTCGACGATGCCCTGGGCGACAGGGTCGTAATTGAAGCCGTAGTGCTCGGTGCGGTGGGCGGGGCACACGTCTTGGACGGTGATGTTGGTGACGCCGGGTTCCCGCACGAAGGAGTTTTAGTGGGGGAGCACGGCATTGTCGTGCCGCGTGCCCAGGAAGGTGTACCGCACGCCCGGTCGAGTGATGTCGCCGATGGTCAGCTCATTCAGCAGCATGGAACCGGAGATCTGCTGTTCCCAGGCAAGCGCGTTCGTTTTGCCGGCGTTTCGGGAGTATCCGTGGCGCATCTCGGGGTGGACGTCAAAGCGATCGGCTGCGCTGTGCGCCCGGGGCCCGTGGTTCGAGGCACCGGTACCGATGAGCTGTTCGACGACCCGGTCCCCGCCCAGCTCCCGGATGTAGTGGTGGGGCAGGGGTCCGCTGCCCTGCGAATACCCGACGAGGTTAACCGCCGGGGCTCCGGTCGCGGCCAGCACCCGGTCGACGACGGAATCCAGTGTTTTCGAGCTGTGGCGGATGTCGCCGCTGAACACAGCCCATTCGACGGGGTGTCCATCGACGACGAGCGGGTTGTCGGTGAACGTGTAGGCGCAGAGCCCGGCCCGGGCGAGGCGGGACGCGAGGCCCGCCCATTTCGCGTAGGCGTCCTCCCGGGTCCCGGGAATGAGGATGACGGGCAATTCACCGTCCCGGGGCGGCACCGGAAGTCGTTGGCGCCGGGGGCACCAGACCGGGCTTGGCCATGGACAGGGCCCGGGCGGCCGCGGGTGAGGTTTGCCGGCGGCCGGGCCACCGGTCGGGAAACCGCCGTCCGACAGCGACGAGGGGATTCTCGTTACCTCGTCGGGGGTGTTCCTATATAGGTTGTCAACTCCGTGGGTGGGCTTGTTGGGGGTGTGAAGGGTTTCTGCTTCGTCTCGTAGATGTTGTTTTGGGGGTGCTGTTGCAAAGTTGGGGCAGTAGAAAGATCGGCGTGAAATAATCAGAGCCATGGGCATCTTCTCCGGTCGGCATTTCCCCCGTGACATCATCCTGTGGGCGGTGCGGTGGTATTGCCGCTACGGCGTGAGCTACCGCGACCTCGAAGAAA
>NZ_JAKRDT010000027.1:0-16538 GCF_022347385.1 Corynebacterium tuberculostearicum | reverse complement strand
CTGAGTATGGAATTGCTGCCTCTACCGGGACAGTAGGAGATTCCTATGACAATGCTTTGGCCGAAAACGTCAACGGTTCCTACAAAAATGAGCTGATTCATCGGCGGTCGTGGGACAGCGTGGTTGACGTGGAGATCGCGACGTTTGAATGGGTTAATTGGTGGAACGAGGTACGGCTTCACCAAAGTCTCGGCTATCGCACGCCAGCTGAGGTTGAGTCAGAGTTTTGGGAAACCAACCCAGCCCAAGAAATAATGGAAATCAAGGCAAATGCCTAGGAACAAAACCCGGGACACTTCACAAAGCCAAAACCTACGTCAAAGACGTCCCTTTCGACCAGATTCCAAAGTCCAAGCGCCGGAACAAAAAGTGGTGGTACACCCACTACACCCACCGCGGAATCTACCTGCAGCTAAAGAAAATGAGCCAACAAGGACACCTCTTTGCCTACCTCACCGAAGCCGAAGAAGGCCAACGGTTTGAACGCACGACCAACAAGCTAGAAGGCGGGGTGAACTCACAAATTAAGCAACTTATGCACACCCACCGCGGACTGCGCGATGAACAACAGCGCATCGCCTGCGACTGGTGGCTATACCTCCACACGCAACTGCCTGACGACCCTGTAGAGATCGCCAGGCAGCAAAACTGGGGCCAGGACGCACTCGCCAAAGCACAAACCCTAGCCACTCAGGAAAAACAAGCCACCAGCGGACACGAAGACGGCCGACCAGCAACCTACGACAGTGCCATCGACACTGCCTACAACCACTCTATGGGAATACGCAAAGGCCACATACGCTAAACCCCCACCAACACAAAATGTCGTTTAGCCTGACACGCCGCAAAACAACACATTCTGTCGTTTAGGCCAAAAATTGCAGCTAAACACCCCACATATGGGAAACGACGCGGTGCCCCTACAGCGCCGCGTCGTCCCTATTCCCTATCACTCACAACGGATTGGAGAAACCGTTCGCCTACCCCCTAAGTAGGCTTTGTGAGCAAGACCAACTGTAGCACTCGCACAATGCAAACGGTAGCGCGAATCAAAATTCCCAGTTTCCACCAATGTTTCTTATTCTTAGGTGTGCTTTTTCAGACCTAATGAACCGTAGGTTTGAATTTTCCTGTGGATGGAGCCCACCACTTTGCACTCAGCCCAATGAGAGTGATGGCGAGCAATACCGCAACGCCGGTCCACAAGACGGCCTGTTCGCCTTCGTTACCCGCCGCCGTGACGGCCGCGGTAGTCCAATTCAGTGGCAAAAGATTAGAAACAATCTGCCAAACCTTAGAAACACCGGCAATTGCCGCGGATTTCCACAGCCACCCCACCAGAGCGGTCTGGCCTATGCCAAACAGCGCCGCGAGGATGCTGCCGGCAGTAATACCGCATAGCCCGAGTAGGCCACGGGTGATGACCGCCATGGACAGCGCGCCCAGAAGGAGCGCCGCGCCGGCCCACACCGCCGCCACAGGGGTAAATCCGGTGGCAAGCACAAAGAGGAGGATTTCGCCGATGGCGACCGCGGCCAGCGTGCCGCCGAAGACCGTCAGCCATGGGCGGAACCCCACCTGCCAGGCCACACCGGACGCGGCGCCTGCGAGCAGGACCAAGGCGGAGACCAACATCGCCACGATGGGGCTGAGCAGATGTGCAGGTCCGTCGGTCGCGGTATGCGCCGGCGGCAGGGCACGCTGAATTTCACCCACATTGGTCTGGTTTTGGGCTGCCATGGTGGAAAGCCTGCCGGCGCCGTCGTCAAGCTTGTCCACGCCCTCCTGCGCCTCACCGACGCGCTTGTTGAGCTCCGCGATGCCCTCGTTAAGCTCCTGCGCACCGGATACGGCCTGGTTCACGCCATCGTGATAGGCATAGCCGTTGACCGCCAACTGATTGGATAGATCGCGCGAGCCGTCCTTAAGCTTCTTAAGCTGGTCGGTCACCGAATTATCCAGGCGGAAATTATTCACCTGCGCACGGAGATCGCCCAGCTGCGAGCGGATTTCCTTCGCTTCCTTGGACTTATTTCCTTCCAGGTCGCGCATCGTGCCATCGATGGCCTGCAGAATCTGCCCTTGCACGGCGCCCAGGCCCACTACCTGGTCCACGGCACCGCCGACACCATTGGCCAGCTCCGTTGCACCGCCACCGAGCGTATTAGTTCCGGACTGCAGCTGATTGAGGCCGGCTACCAGTTCTTGGGAGCCCGTTGCCAGCTTGTCGACGCCCCCTCCGAGCTCATCCGCCCCCTTATTCAGCTCCCCTGTGCCGTCGTCAAGCTGCGTGGCGCCCGATTTAAGCATGCTCGCCTGTGCCTGCGCGCGACTGGCCGCCTCGGCGGCTTCCTTTACCTCTGGCGAGGCGGAATTTTCCCGCGGCGCGCCAAACGGCTGCGCGGCGCTAGACCAGGTGTGGGCGGGTTCCCACTGCGCAAGGCCCGCCACCGCAGCGCCGATAATGAGCGGCAGGGCGAGCAGGAGGATCAAGAGGACGCTGCGCCACCGGGAGGGGGACGCAGCGTCTGGGGAGGCAAGGCGTGAGGTCATGGTACTGAACCTATCCTTGCAGGTCACTCCCCTGTTGCAGGCGCGCCGAGCACCCCCGCAATGGCAGTTCCTCTACGATATATGGCATGTCCCACAATTATTCCCTTGCCCCTTCCCGCTACCTCGCCGCTGCGGCCGTCGCGCCGCTGTGTTTCAGCCTTGTTGCCTGCTCCAACGACGCCGATACCTCGGCAGAACCGGAGTTCTCCGACGCCACCGCCGCAAGCTCGTCGGCCGAGGAGACCTCGTCCGAAGAAACCACGAGCGAGCCCGCTACCTCGGAAGCCGCAGACACCGTCACCGAGACCGCAGCGGCCGAGCCCACTTCTGCAGAGGCAGCTCCCGCTGAGGAGACCGCGGAATCCGGCAACGCGGAAAGCGAAGCCTCGGCCGCCGTACCCGCCGACACCGGCCGCGGCGACTGCTCCCCAGAAGCGCTACAGCCCGCAGCTCCCACCATGACCAATATCCGAGTCAATAACTGCGATGGCCAGTGGGCCCACTTTGCCAAAGACAGCACGGACTGGACTGCTTGGGCGCGCTACGAGGGCGGCCAGTGGGTAGCCATTGAATCCATTGGCGAGGCAACCTCCGGCATGGCCGCCCCGTGCTACGACGTGGATAAGTGGGCCGCCGAGGGCGCTCCCGCCTTTGTTACGGAAAAGATGCGCCGCTGCGACTAGCCGCACAGCAAACCGCCCCCGTACCGTGCAGTAAAGCAACTCGGTACGGGGGCGGCGTCGTTAGCGCACAAGCGCTGCCGGGAAAAGATTACTTCTTCTCGGCGTAGACCTCGCGCACGCGCTGGCCAAGGGCTGGGTGCACGTTGGTCCAGTATTCGTAGACGCGCTCCTCGGTCTCCTCGGATACACCGGCCATCGCGTTGGTGATATTGGTGACCAGGCGCTCCTTGGCGGCATCGTCATAGACGTTTTCGTACAGGTCGCGCGCCTGCACAAAGTCATCGTCCTCGGCGTGGCGAACGTACGGTGCACGCACCAAGTCGCTGCCGTGGGACTCCGGATTGATGTAGAGCTCTGCCGCGGTGGTGGTCTCGAGCTGGGAGCGGTCGTTTACAGCGGCGTCGTCAAGCACGCCCGTACCCTTGTCGTGGCGGTTGGGCGAGTAGACCGGATCCTCCGGAGCATTGAAGAGGAACTGCATGCTGCCCTCGTGCTCGTAGGTATTGACCTCGTCCACATTCTGCGGCTGGTTAACCGGCAGCTGCTTGTAATTCGCGCCGATGCGGTAACGCTGCTGGTCAGCGTAAGCAAAGACGCGAGCCTGCAGCATCTTATCCGGAGACAGGCCAACGCCGGGCACGATATTGGACGGGTCGAGTGCTACCTGCTCAATCTGCGCGAAGAAGTTGCGCGGGTTGCGGTTGAGCACAAAGTAGCCCACATCGTGCAGCGGGTAGTCCTTCTTGGACCAGACCTTGGTCAGGTCGAAGGGGTTGAAGCGGTAATTCTCCGCCTCATCCAGCGGCATGATCTGCACCTTAACGTCCCAGATCGGGTAGTTGCCCTCCTCGATGGCGTTGTAGAGATCCTCGCGATGGCAATCCGGGTTCTGGCCGGCGGTGGTAGTGGCCTCTTCATCGGTGAAGTTCTCCACGCCCTGGCGGGACTTGAAGTGGTACTTGACCCAGAAGGCTTCGCCTTCCTCATTAACCCACTGGAAGGTGTGGGAGCCGTAGCCATTCTGGTGGCGGGTGGACTTCGGGGTGCCGCGGTCACCCATCAGATAGGTGACCTGGTGTGCAGACTCCGGGTTGCGGGTCCAGAAATCCCACTGCATATCGGCATCGCGCAGGCCATTGGTGCCCAAGCGCTTCTGGGAGTGGATGAAGTCTGGGAACTTAATGCCATCGCGGATGAAGAATACCGGGGTGTTATTGCCCACGATGTCGAGGTTGCCCTCCTCGGTGTAGAAGCGCAGGGCAAAGCCGTGCACATCGCGCCAGGTATCCGGGGAGCCCTGCTCGCCGGCCACGGTGGAGAAGCGGCCCATCATCGGGGTGACGGTGCCCTTCTGGAAGACCTTGGCCTTGGTATAGGCAGAGACATCTTCCGTGATGTGCAGCTCGCCAAAGGCGCCGTGGCCCTTAGCGTGCGGCGTGCGCTCCGGCACGCGCTCGCGGTTGAAGTGCGCGAGCTTTTCAATGAGGTGGATATCATTGAGCGCCACTGGGCCCTGCTGGCCGGCGGTCACCGAGGTATTTTCGGACGGCACCGGCTGGCCCGAGGGACGAGTGGTATTTCCCTTGCCAGCGGGGCGCTGGCCCTTGTTCAGGATGTCATCAGCGGTAAAGTCACTCATTTTTGCCTCCTGGCAATTCGCGGTCAGTTCTTCCCAGTGTGGCAAAACTTTGCACGGTTGTCAGGGCTCGCCAAAGAGAGTAAAGGGTGCTGGTAGATTCATTCAGGTGACTCACCACTCCGCAGCAGACGACGCCCGCGTCACCGACCTCGCCCTTCGGGCCGGTCGCGGCGACCGCGCGGCGCTGACGGAGTTTATCAAGGCCACCCAGGATGATGTGTGGCGCTTGCTGGCGCACCTGGGCGGGCCCGAGGGGGCCGACGATCTCACCCAGGAGACCTATCTGCGCGTCATCAGCGCCCTGCCGCGCTTTGCCGCGCGGTCCTCCGCGCGCACGTGGCTGCTCTCTTTGGCCCGGCGCGTGTGGGTGGACAATATTCGCCACGATATGGCCCGGCCGCGAAAGTCTGCCACTGAGTATGAGGACGCAATGGGCGCGGCGCCGGAAGAATCCGCGGCGTGGAGCGAGTGGATCGACGCGCGTACGCTTATCGACGCCCTCCCGGCCGACCGCCGCGAAGCCCTCATCCTTACTCAAGTGCTGGGCTATACCTATGAGGAGGCGGCCAAGATTGCCGGCGTGCGCGTGGGCACCATCCGCTCCCGAGTGGCGCGCGCCCGCAAGGATCTCATTGCGGGGACAGGTTAATACCCCCAAATAGTCCCCTGTGATTGCGGAGTTAATTTCACTCCCAAATTGTTACGCTCTGGTTACCTTGTATCCCACGGGCCCCAAAATTTGGCACTTAGCTGCGCTTTGCGTACTACGGCCGGGGTGAACGAGACCACAGTTGTGGCGATTCTTGCCCGAAATACCTGCCCGATGTGTGGTTTATTAGATGTGAACACACGTGATAAATCGACCGTCGATCCGGGCCCGCGCGATACCAATGGCGGGCCCGGCGCGTGTGAGTAAGAGAGTTTCTCCCTTTCATGTTAAAACGCGCAATCGGAATTTCCATGGCGTTTATCGGCGTCGTCGTGGGCGCAGGCTTCGCCTCCGGCCAGGAGGCCATGCAGTACTTCGTGGCCTTTGGTAACTGGGGCCTGTGGGGCATCGCCCTGGCCGCTGGTTTGATGATGATCACCGGCATCTCCATCCTGCAGCTCGGCTCGTACTTCCAAGCCGAGGAGCACACCGCTGTCTACGACAAGGTCGCATCGCCGTTTACCGCCAAGATTTTGGACTGGTCCACCCTGGTGACCTTGTTCGCCATCGGCTTCGTCATGTTCGCCGGCGGCGGTGCGAATATCAATCAGCAGTTCCCGTCCATCCCCGTGTGGGTGGGCGCCACCGCCATGCTGATTTTGGTGCTGCTCGTCGGCCTGATGGATGTCGACCGCGTAACCGCAGTCATCGGTACCATCACCCCATTCATCATCATCTTCGTGGTGATTGCCACCGGCTACACCATCTTGAACGCAGACGTTGATTTCTCTGCCATGAATGACTGGGCGGTCAACAATGTTGATACCTCGCTGCCCAACTGGTGGCTAGCCGCACTGAACTACACCGGCCTGAACGTGATGACGGCAGTATCCATGTCCATCGTTATTGGCGGTAACTTCCTGGATAACCGTGCAGTTGGCGTCGGTGGCCTCATTGGCGGCCTGCTTTATCTCATCCTGTTGGCACTGTTGGTATTCGCCCTCTTCTTCGAAGCAGAGACCGTCAACGGCCAGGACATGCCGGTACTGAGCCTGATTACCAGCATCCACCCAGTCTTGGGCGTGCTGATGACCTTTGTCATTTACGGCATGGTCTTTAATACCGCCATCGGCATGTTCTACGCGCTGGGCAAGCGCTTGACCCGCAATAACCCCAAGCGCTTCTACCCGGTTTATGCCGGCGCCTGCATCATCGGCTTCATCTTGTCCTTCGTG
This sequence comes from Corynebacterium tuberculostearicum, assembly GCF_022347385.1. GTDB lineage: Bacteria > Actinomycetota > Actinomycetes > Mycobacteriales > Mycobacteriaceae > Corynebacterium > Corynebacterium tuberculostearicum_M. The sequence goes on along the minus strand of NZ_JAKRDT010000027.1, from coordinate 9,779 downwards.
GGCTTTCAGGCCTTAGTCAGCAACGTCTACCCGATCCTGGGCTACCTCGGACTGCTGATGATCGTGGTGATGGTCTTTAACCGCATCAAGAACGGCAGCAAGCTCTCGGACGAGTCCGACCGCCGCATGCGCGCACACGAGCTGGTGTCCCGTCGTCTGGATCCGCGCAAGCGCTTTACCAAGAAGAACGAGCGCGAGCTGCGCAAGCTGGCTGCAGCATCCAATATGGAAACCACCGAGTTTGTCACCAATATCGCAGAAGAGATCCACGAGGAACTCGAAAATGATGATGATATTGAGTATGACCGCGAGGATCCGGAGCCGTCCGTGACCTACGTGCAGCACACCAAGCCGGAGGTTCCGTCGTCCACTAGCGACCTCGACTTTGGCAAGAAGGGCACTGGTGCCGACTCCGGCACTGGCACCGCCAAGCCGGTTTCTGAGGACTAGCTCCCTCGTCCACGGCTGATAGGCCAAAAGCTCGGCGCCCTCCTTTCCCACAACCGGGGAAGGAGGGCGCCGAGCTTTGTAGTGCAACAGGTGGCGAAGCGGCGCAGTCCTAGACGAGCAGCTCTGCAATCTGGATGGTGTTGAGAGCAGCGCCCTTGCGCAGGTTATCGCCGGCGACAACGAGCACGAGGCCCTTGTTATCGTCCACCGTCTGGTCCTGGCGGATGCGGCCGACCAAGGACTCGTCGATGCCGGTGGCGGCGAGCGGAGTGGGGACGTCGGCAAGCGTAACGCCCGGAGCGCCACCCAAAAGCTCGGTGGCCTGCTCTGGGGTGATGGGCTTATCGAACTCGGCGTGAATGGTCAGAGTGTGGCCGGTGAAGACCGGGATGCGCACGCAGGTGCCCGCTACCTTCAGCTCCGGAATATCCAGGATCTTGCGGGATTCGTTGCGCAGCTTTTGTTCCTCATCGGTTTCCAGGGAGCCGTCATCGACGAGGTTGCCGGCCATCGGCAGGGCGTTATAGGCGATAGGTGCCACGTACGGGCCAAAGTCTTCGTCATTAAGCGCGGAACCATCGTGAACCAAGCCCACATTGTGCTCGCCAACGGAATAGACCTGTGCGGCCAGCGCCTGCACGCCAGCCAGACCGGAGCCGGACACCGCCTGGTAGGAGGACACGTGGAGCTTATTCAGGCCAGCGGCATCGTGGAGGACCTTCAGCACCGGCATGGCCGCCATGGTGGTGCAGTTCGGGTTCGCGATGATGCCCTTCGGGGTGTTCTTCGCCTCCTGCGGGTTGACCTCGGAAACGATGAGGGGAACCTCTGGGTCCTTGCGATAAGCCGAGGAATTATCCACCACGGTCGCGCCGGCCGCGGCGAATACCGGGGCCCACTGCTTAGAGGTGGAGCCGCCGGCGGAGAACAAGGCAATATCGACGTCGGCAACGGATTGCTCGGTGACCTCAGCGAGGTCTTCTACGGTAATCTGCTCGCCGCGAAAATCCAGCTCGGTGCCGGCGGAGCGAGACGAGGCGAAAAAGCGCACCTTATCCGCCGGGAAATTGCGTTCTTCCAAGATGGAGCGCATAACGCGGCCGACCTGGCCGGTAGCGCCTACGACTGCAACAGTGGTCATGACTTAAAAATCCTCTGTAGTTGCTTTTTGGGTATTTAACGTCCGGTTCCAGCATAAACCGTGGCTTCTTCTTCGCCACCAAGCTGGAACTTATCGTGCAGCGCACGGGCGGCCTTATCCAGGTCGGCCTCGCGGGTGAGCACGGATATGCGGATTTCGGAGGTGGAGATGAGCTCCATATTGACATCGACGTCGCGCAGGGCCTCGGTAAACTCGGCGGTCACGCCCGGGTGGGACTTCATGCCGGCGCCGACGAGGGAGACCTTGCCCACCTGGTCGTCGTAAAGCACATTGGCCCAGCCGCCCTCGGACTTCAGCTTGGTCAACAGCTCCATGGCGCGTGGGCCGTCGGCACGCGGGCAGGTGAAGGTGATATCGGTGGTGCCATCCTCCAGGGAGGAGACGTTTTGCAAGACCATGTCAATATTGATCTCTGCATCAGCAATGACACGGAAAACCTTCGCTGCCTCCCCGGGGCGATCCGGGATTCCAAGGACGGTGACCTTTGCCTCGGACTTATCGGTTGCTACACCAGTGAGTACTGCTTCTTCCACAGGGATATCCTCCATCGATCCGGTCACTAGGGTGCCGGGGTCATTTGAATAAGACGAGCGAACTCGCAAGGGTACATTGAACGCGCGGGCATACTCCACGCTGCGCAGAACCAAAATCTTGGAACCTACCGCGGCCATCTCCAGCATCTCCTCGAAGGAGAGCTTCTCTAGCTTCTGCGCGTCCGGGACGATGCGCGGGTCTGCGGTATACACGCCATCGACATCGGAATAAATCTCGCACACGTCCGCATTCAGCGCGGCCGCTAGCGCCACCGCGGTGGTATCGGAACCGCCGCGGCCCAGCGTGGTGACATCGCGCGATTCCTTATTAACTCCCTGGAATCCGGCGACGATGCAGATCTTGCCCTCATCCAGCGCTTCGGTCAGGCGGCCTGGGGTAACGTCCACGATGCGGGCATTGCCGTGGCGCTCCGTGGTGAGCACGCCGGCCTGGGAGCCGGTAAAGGACTGGGCATGGGCACCCAAGGATTCCACGGCCATGGCCACCAGCGCATTGGAGATGCGCTCACCCGCGGTCAGCAACATGTCCATTTCGCGCCGTGGTGGCACGGGGTTGACCTGGGCGGCAAGGTCGAGCAGATCATCGGTGGTATCGCCCATGGCGGAGCACACCACGACGACGTCGTTGCCCTGCTTCTTGGTGGCCACGATGCGCTCCGCAACGGCGCGAATGCGGTCTGCGGATTCGAGGGATGAACCGCCATATTTTTGCACGATCAGGGCCACGGTAAGGATGCCGCCTTTCGTCTTTCAAGGCACCCCTGGCGCGCGTCTGCACACCGCCAGAAATACCTGTCGGTCACTAGTCAAATACCCATGCTACCCCGCAGGGGTCTAGTCCTCATCATAATTCCTAGACAATGCTTGCTTTTTATTCACACGCCCCGAGCATAAAGCGCGCCATGCGCCGGCCGCCTCCAAGGAGAAAAACGCGCGCCATACAGCGCAGAATATGCATATAACAGGAATCTTTACTACCGTTGAGCGGGTGTTAAGCAACCTCCTCGCCATCTTTTTCGCGCTCGCATCCGCGCTGACGGTTGCTTGGGGCACGGTCATCCGCCACCGCATCGCCCTCGACGCCGATGATTCGGTCATGCGCGCCGCCATGTCTAACCCCTTGTGGTGGGTGGGCACCGCGGCCGCAATTGGCGCCTATGGCCTGCAGGTTATCGCGCTCGGCTTCGGCACCTTGCTGGTGGTCCAGCCCATCTTGGTACTGTCCTTGATGTTTACCCTGCCGCTATCGGCGTGGTATTCCGGCCGCAAGATGCCCTTCCACGAAGTTTTCTGGTCCATTGCGCTGACCATCGCGGTGGGCATCATGGTCATCTACGGCCGGCCGGTTGCCGGCAATCCCCGCCCCGAATGGAGCGACTGGTGGCCGGCGCTCCTTGTAGGGTTGGCCACCCTCGCAATCCTCGGCGCGGCGGCCGCAAAGCTACCAGATCAGCGCCCCTTAGCATTGGGCACGGCCTGCGGCGTTATCTATGGCTTCGTCGCCCTACTCTCGAAGGCCGTGGTGGATATTTTCACCCACGAAGGCCTCACCACCCTGTTGGCCAGCTGGCAGTTCTACGGCCTCATCGGCCTCGCGCTCACCGGCACGGTGGTACAGCAATATTCCTTCAACGCCGGCCCCCTGGCCCATTCCCTGCCGGCCATGACCATCTTTGAGCCCATCGTGGCTTTCGGCTTGGGATACATGGTTCTGGGAGAGAAATTCCTCATCGATACGGCCGTCGGTTGGGCAATTATGCTCATCGCCCTGACCGTCATGGTGCTGTCCACCATCGTGCTCTCCCGCAGCCCGGTAAGCCAGCGCGGCTAGATGGCCCACTCAAATACGCCGAGCATGTAGGCCGAAAACCACGCGCCAAACAGGGCCCAGGCAAAAACCGCGACGCTTGCCGACGCCCCCTTTTTCACCCACGGCAACAACACGATCACCGCCGGCAGGAGCAGCCGGGGCCGCGAGTGCATGATGCCATCAGAAAGCAGCACATTGGCCATGAGGACGGCGGAAAATAGCCAGGCCGCCAACGGCAGGCGGCGCCACGCCAGCACCAGGCATACCGGGGCGGCGATCATTACGCCGGCGCTGAGCAGGTAGCCGCCATTGGTGGCCCCGGTGAGCGTCTCCCACAGCCACACCACCGTGGCTTTGCCGCCATCAAAGCCGGAATTCCAATGTTCCTTCTGAATGCCAAAGTAGCCGCCGACCTCTTTCAAGTGGCTGCTCGACCACCACAAATAGCCCACCAGCGGCACGACCGAAAACGCCACCGCGGCCCAGGCTCGCCAGTCCTTTCGGGCCCGCAGCAGCACCATAAGCCCAAAGACCGCAACGAGGTCCACCGCGGTAAGGCGCACGAGCCCGGCCACAAAGATATACGCCGCGGCGGCCCACCAGCGCTCGCCCACCAGCGCCACCACCGCCCAGATAGCCAGTGCCCCGAAAAGCGCCTCGGTATACGGCATAGAAAACACGATGGACATCGGCGCGCTGGTGACCACTACGGCGCTGAGTACCTGGGCCCACTTCCCCATGCCCATCTGCGCGGCCAGGGCCATCACCCCGGCGGCCAGCGCGATACTAAAGAGCACGTTGAGCGCGATGGCAGTGCCGGCCTCGCCGGTTCCCAGGATGCCGCTCACCGCACGCACCAGGAAGGGAAAGCCCGGGAAGAAGGCCATGGTCGTCTCATGGACCGGCCCATCCGTTGAGATATCCGCGCCGAAGTACCCGCCGCGGGCGATTTCTACGTAGTGCTTGGCGTCCCACTTATTAAGCAGGCCCCAGAGCTTATCGTCCTGCACGGCGGCCACGGCCGCGAGCACGCCCACGCGCAGTGCGGCGCCGATGAGCGCAACGAGCGCGGCAGGCGCCCACAAGGAGCGCAGTAAGGACGGTGAGGCGGGTGCGGCATGGCGGGCTGTAGACACGAAAGGCATAGTACCGTACCGCCGCCGTGTCTCATTGAATGAAATCTCTTGTCACATAGTGAGAGAGCCTGTAGTGTGACCGATATGACACAGCGGATTGACCTACTCCTTATCTGCCGCGGCGGGATTTCGGCCTAAGCACTGGCCAGCGCCCCGTCGCGGAGTCCGGCTGCCCAAGCCCAGCTGGCCGTCTCCCCATAGACACCACAGAAGAGGAAACCGCAGCATGTCCCCCACTGACTCTTTTATCAGCGCCCCTCGCGATATCACCACCCCGAACGGCCCACGCCGCGAAGGCCAGCCCGCGTGGAATAAGCAGCGCGGCTCCGCCATGCCCCACGAGCGCTACCAGCCCTTCGCCGTCGAGGTGGAAGACATCGACCTGCCGGACCGCACGTGGCCCAGCAAGAAAATCACGCACGCCCCACAGTGGTGCGCGGTGGATCTGCGCGATGGCAACCAGGCGCTGATTGATCCCATGAGCCCAGAGCGCAAGCACCGCATGTTCGACCTGCTGGTCAAGATGGGCTACAAGGAAATCGAGGTCGGCTTCCCGTCCGCCTCCCAAACGGATTTCAGCTTCGTCCGCGAAATCATCGAGGGCAATAAGATTCCCGATGACGTCACCATCCAGGTCCTAGTCCAGGCCCGCGAGCACCTGATCCGCCGCACCTTTGAGGCCTGCGAGGGCGCCAAGAACGTCATCGTGCACTTCTATAACTCCACCTCGAAGCTGCAGCGCCGCGTGGTCTTCCGCAAGGACAAGCCCGCCATTAAGAAGCTGGCTACCAACGCCGCCGCACTCATCAAGTCCATCGCCGCGGACTACCCCGACACCACGTGGCGCTGGGAGTACTCCCCCGAATCTTTTACCGGCACCGAGCTGGACTTCGCCCGCGAGGTCTGCGATGAGGTAGTAGAGATCATGGATCCCTCCCCGGATAATCCGATGATCATCAACCTGCCCTCCACCGTGGAGATGATCTCGCCCAATGTCTACGCCGATTCCATCGAGTGGATGCACCGCAACCTGGCCCGCCGCGAGGACATCTTGCTCTCGCTGCACCCGCACAATGACCGCGGCGAGGGAATCGCCGCCGCCGAGCTGGGCTTCATGGCCGGCGCGGACCGCATCGAGGGCTGCCTGTTTGGCAACGGCGAGCGCACCGGCAACGTCGATCTCATCACCCTGGGCCTGAACATGCTCACCCAAGGCGTGGACCCACAGATTGACTTCTCCGACCTGCCGCAGATCCGCGAGACCGTCGAATACTGCAACCAGCTGCGCGTGCCGGAGCGCCACCCCTATGGCGGCGAGTTGGTCTTTACCGCCTTTTCCGGTTCCCACCAGGACGCCATCAACAAGGGCCTCGATGCACTGGCGGCCACCATCCGCCCCGGCGCGAACAATACCGAGGTCTCGTGGGAAGAACTGCGCGAGGCCATCTGGGAGGTTCCCTACCTGCCCATCGATCCAAAGGACGTGGGCCGCGACTACCAGGCGGTCATCCGCGTCAACTCCCAGTCCGGCAAGGGCGGCGTTGCCTACATTATGAAGACCGACCACGGCATCAATATGCCGCGCGCCATGCAAGCGGAGTTTTCCACCGTGGTGCAGGAAATCACCGACTCCGAGGGCGGCGAGGTCAATTCCAAGAATATGTGGGACATCTTCGCCACCGAATTCCTGGACCGCGAAACCCCGCTGGCCGTGGAGGCCTTCCACATGGACAACTCCCCGGCCGCGGACGGCGACGTGGCCGTGACCGCCACGGTGGCCTTCCGCGGGGAAAAATCCACCGTCTCCGGCACCGGCAACGGCCCCATCGCGGCGTATGCCAACGCGCTGGAATCCCTGGGCATCGACTTCGAGGTCATGGAATACTCCCAGCAGTCCCGCTCCGCTGGCGACGACGCCGAGGCCGCCTGCTATATCGCTGCCGACGTCAACCAGAGCAAGGTGTGGGGCGCCGGCATCGCCGGATCCACCACACGGGCATCCATTAACGCGATTAACTCCGCCGTCAACCGCGCCCTGGCCTAAGCCCGCTCGCCGGGGCGCTGCACACCAGTGCCGCGCGCCGGCGTGGTAGAAGGGTGGGTATGCCTTCTTCTACCTACCTCATTCCGCACCGCGGCTTGGGCGCCGTGCAGGCCCTGCCCATCTATGGTGCGCAGACGAAGGAAAACCAAGAGTTCACCGTCACCTTGACGCCCCGCCAGGACGGTGGCCTGGAGGTGCGCACCGACTCCCCCATCGGGCACATCACCAGCGCCGACCGCGCCGAATACCCCGAGATAGATCTGCTCTTTCGCGCCGGGCTCACCCCTGCAGCCACGGCCGCGCCGCAGCCCGATGGATCCCTATCCCTGCTGTTGCCCCGGCCGGGCCTCTGCCTGCCGGCCAATAACCCGCCGGCCGGCCCGTGGACGATGCTGGGCTATGCCCCGCCCATCAACATCACCGAGCTACCCACGGATCTGGGTATTCCCGCCCACGCCCGCATGCACGTATTGGTGACGCTTTCGCCCAGCACCACCGGATCCGGCGCCGATGCTTATTTGGGCCCGCAGTGGGTGGGGCGGCTGGATGGGGTGGACGTCGCCAAGCAGGGCATAACCTTGGCCCATGCCTACCATGCGCCGCGCAGCACCGGCCGCGTGCTCAGCATCTATGCGGGTGCGCCGCTGCCGGATTCAAAGGAAGCCTCGCTTGCCGACGCCACCCCTACCTCCCCCGCCGCCACCGAAACCTTCGAAACCACCAGCTTCCGCGCCGTCAACGTCAATGACTCCGCACCGCGCCGCCGGCAGTGGTGGCCCGCCCTCATTGCCCTACTGGTAATTGCCGCGCTTATCGCCGTACTTATTTTTATTCTGTAGAAACTTTTGGGCAGGATAACGCCCCGTTCTCGCCGGGTTGGGAAATTGGAAATCGCCCCTAGCGATGCTTAAAATGCGAAGTAACTATTGTTTCGTATGGAAAGGCCCCAATGACTTCGCTGGATTCCGCCACCTATGTGGTCCCTGACCACGGTTTTGGCGTGATCCATAAGCTGCCTATTGCGGATGTTTCGCCGGAGATTTTCAGCGACTTGCTCGAGTCCACCGCTGCGGAAGACGGGTACCTATCCGCGGAGCTCGGCCCCCGCACCGCCGAGGAAGGCTTCGCGGTTCGGATCGGCGACTCCCTTGTGGGCCACCTCAGCGCCGCCGATTCCCAGGCCTACGCCCTCTTTGACTGGATTCTCAGCGCCGGCCTGCACCCACGCGCCACCGCCCATGTGAGCATGACGGATGCCTCTGGGGAAGAATGGCCCACGCTCAACCTGCTGCTGCCGGCGCCGCACCTGTGCATTCCCGCCAATAACCCGCCAGCGCAGCGCTGGACCATGCTGCCCGGCGAGACCACCGCCACGCTGACGGAGTTTTCCAAGGCCGTCACCGCCTTTCCGCAAACCGACGAGCACTACCTCGTTTCTTTGCGCACCCGCGGTTTCCTGCGCCGCAATACCGTCGACGTCTATATCAATAGCACCTTCTTGGGCTCCCTTCCCCGGGAGGCCGCCCGCGAGATCGCCCCTGCCGTGCTCGACTGCACCAAGACCGGCCGCCTCGCCATTGCCCACGGTTACTTCCACTACAACGCCGATGACCGCCCCGCGCTCACCGTCTACGCACACAACGCCGCCAATAGGCACCACGCCGGCCTAATTTTGGGTGTCGTCGCCGGTGGCACCGCCGTCATGTCCGCCGCTACCGCAGCCCGCGCTCAGGCCGCATCCGCTGTTCCCGGCGGCCCCGCTGCCGGTGCCACTACCGCCGGCGCTTCCGCAACCGGCGGTTTCAGCGTCGCCTCTGCCGCCGGCGCATCCGGTGCCGTGACCTCGAACCTGCTGGCCGCAGCCGGCGTCGCCGTGCTCGTTGGTGGCGGTGCCACCGTGGCCACCAACCTGCTGAGCGACGACGAAGCCCTTTCGGACACCAACGCGCATTCCACCGCTCCTGCTCCGGAAGGCAACCATTCTTCCCACTTCGACGGCAATGGCCCCAAGCGCCCCGCGCACCCCGCCACGCCGCGCATCCACGATGCCGGCCCCACCAGCGGTACCTCGGCTCAGCCCCCGCTTGCCGACGCCCCCTTCTCTCCAGCACCGCACCACCCAACCCCTACTTCGCAGACCACGAAGAAGCCCAACGCGACGCACTCTCCCCACACTGACCGTGCCCAGGCCGCTGCCTCCGACAACCGACGTGGCCACCACAGCGAACCCCGCGGCGGCCACCACGGCGACAGTTCCGACGCGATTTCTCGCGCCGCCTCCACCGCCGCTGCTGCCGCCAGTGCCGCAGCCGACAACGTCGACTCAGCCCGAACCTCAGCCCCGGCACCGGTACCGGCAACGCCTCAAACCACGTCTGCCGCGACGCCATCCTCCAGCTCGGCGCCCACACCCCAGATAGCGGCCAAGGCGCCGACCGCAACCTCCTCGTCCTCCCAGTCTGCAGAGCCTTCCCAGACCACGGAGTCCACGAAGAGCACGACATCTGCAGAGCCGTCCTCTGAGGCATCCTCGCCTGCCGAGCCGTCCGATCTGCCGACCTCAAGCACGTCTACCTCGGAAAAGACAACTTCCAAGAAAACGACAGCTGAAACTACCACCGCA
>NZ_JAKRDT010000026.1:0-21952 GCF_022347385.1 Corynebacterium tuberculostearicum | reverse complement strand
GCCGAAGAAAAGATCTATTACAACAAGAAAGACAACGAACTTGACCCCCAACAGGGCAACTGAAAACGAAAAATCTCGAGGCATCGACCGGAACGATGTCTCGAGACTTCACATGGTGCCCGGGGCGGGACTTGAACCCGCACGTCCTTATCGAACACTGGCACCTGAAGCCAGCGCGTCTGCCAATTCCGCCACCCGGGCAGGGTGTGGTTGTCTTAGCGACTTGATAAAGATACCACGAAAAGCGTATTAAACTACAAATCTGCAGGAAAAGTAGACTATTTCGAGGAGGGGGTGGCGAAATTTCTGGGAACTTTCGCGTCGCCATCTACGTTTCGAGGGGGTGAACAAACTATACTGATCGCTACTGATCGCTGCATGGTGGAAAGGAGAATGGCTCGTGGCGTTTTTGGAAAAGCTGGCGAAGCTGGACTCCGCCATGCAACGCGGCCTTGATAACGGCATGGCACTTGTCTTCGGTGGCAAGGTCGTTCCCGCGGAAATTGATGAGCTTTTGAAGCAAGAGGCTCAAGACAATCTCGCGCGCGGCGACGATGACAATCTTTATAGTCCAAACGTGATGACTGTAGGTGTCTCCTCCAAGGATTTGGAGAACTTGTCCCAGGATCGCAACCTGCCGGCCGATTGTGCAGACCAGTTGACGCGCTTTATTCGCAATAGCGGATGGTCCCTTGCGGGCCCCGTGATCGTGCGGGTGGCGGAGGAATCTGGTTTGCGTACGGGTCAGCTTCGCGTGTCCTCGTTTATTGATCACGAGCCCACGGAAGAGACCGGTTTTGAGGCTATTTTCCACGACTTTGATGGTCAGGAGGACCAGATGACCGAGCAGCACGACAATACCGCCGATGATGCAGTAACTACCGCTTTCATTGCTCCAGATAGTCAACCCGCCCCGCAGCCGCAGGGCCCAGCAGTCAACTTGATGCTGCAGGACGGCTCGTCCCGCGTGTACCACGTCCAGGAAGGCTCCAATATTATCGGCCGCAGCAATGACGCGGACCTGCGCCTGCCGGATACGGGTGTTTCCCGCCAACACGCGGAGATCACCTGGAACGGCCAAGACGCAGTGCTGGTGGATTTGCAGTCCACCAATGGCACCACGGTGAATGAAACGCCGATTGATAATTGGCTGCTTGCCGATGGCGACGTGATCACCATGGGCCATTCCCACATCGAGGTCCGCATTACGGGCCTTGATTCGCACAGCTACTAAGTTCAGTTAAGGAAGGGAGGTCGCCATGGATGCAGTCATCATGCTGGCGCTTCGCATCGGCTTGTTGGCTCTGCTCTGGATTTTTATCCTGGTGGCCTTGAACGCCATGCGCCGCGATACTAATAAGTCTGCTGGTGCTATCCGCCAGCAGTCGAAGAAGGTTGGCGCACCGCGGCGTCGGGAAGCGATTAAGCAGCTGTCCATCGTGGAGGGGCCCCTGCAGGGCTCCCATATGGAATTGGGCACGTTGGAGGACTGCACGTTGGGCCGCGCCTCTGACTGCGATTTTGTCACGGGCGACGATTATTCTTCTGGCCACCATGCCCGGCTATTCCGCCGCGGCAGCGAATGGGTTGTGGAGGATTTGGAATCTCGCAATGGCACCTTTGTCAATGGCGTGCGCATCGACCAACCCGAGGTAGTCGGCGCGGACTCCGAAATTAAGCTGGGCCGCACCACCGTGAGGTTGAACGCATGACACTGAAGCTGAACTTCTTTGCTAAGTCCGATCGCGGCCTCATTCGCGATAACAACGAGGACTCGGGCTACGCCGGTCCTCACCTTTTGATCTTGGCCGATGGCATGGGTGGCCACGCGGCAGGCGAGGTTGCCTCCGAGCTGATGGTCAACCACCTAGAAATTTTGGACCAAGATCCGGGCCAGGAAGACACCAAGGCCCTGCTGGAAGCGGCCGCCGACCAGGCCAACGAGGCCATCAGTGACCACGTCAAGGCGCATCCAGAAACCGAAGGCATGGGCACCACGCTGTCCACCATGCTCTTCAACGGCACGGATTTCGGCGTCTGCCACGTGGGAGATTCCCGGGGCTACCTGCTGCGCGACGGCAAGCTCAAGCAGATCACCAAGGACGATACCTACGTGCAGTCCTTGGTGGATAAAGGCGAGCTGGACCCGGGCGACGTCTCGTCGCACCCGCAAAAGTCCCTCATCCTGAAGGCCTATACGGGCCGTCCGGTTGAAGCAACGCTGTTTACTCTCGACGCCAAGCCGGGCGACCGCATCTTGCTGTGTTCCGATGGACTTTCGGACCCCGTAACCGCGTCCACCATCGAAACCGCGCTGGGTCAAGGCAGCATCGAGCAGGCCGGATCCACCCTAGTGGACCTGGCTATCCGCTCCGGCGGCCCGGATAATGTCACCGTCGTAATCGGTGAAGTAACTGAAGAAAAGCCCAAGGAACATGAGCCGTTCCGCGTGGGCGCGCTCGCCGGCCCGACGGAAGAGCCCACCCATCCGGATTCTTCTGCTTCGCGGGCGGCACAGCTCTCCCGCAAGCCGCAAGTAATTCCACCGGCCGTCATGGCCGAGGGCGAGGACGAGCGCCCCAAGCCTGCTGACGACGAAACGGAGGACGAAACTTCCGGTCGAAAGATCGGCTGGAAGGTCCTCATTGCCTTGCTCATCGTGCTCGCGCTGGTCATCGGCTTCGGTCTGTGGGCGAAGAACTTCTTGTCCAATAATTACTACGTGGCTACCAACGAGGCACAAGAAATCACCATCCAACAGGGTGCTGACTATTCCGTCTTTGGCAAGGAACTACACTCCACGCACCAAAACGTGTGCATTAATGACAGCAACTCGCTGCTATTTTCCAGCCAGCCGTGCGAGAGCGACTTCACGCCGCTGAAGGTCACGGACCTGCCGGAATCTGAACGCAGCGCCGTCGACCATCTCTCCACTGGTGATCTAGGTGAGGTGCAGCAACAGATCAATGATTTGGGCGATAAGGCGCTCAAACCATGTATCACTGCGCCGAGCCAAAAAGATAAAAAGGATGCCAAGAAAAACAAACCTGGCGTCACCTGCCGGGAGGTGTAGGTTGTGAAAAAGTTTTTTAGCCGAGGCACCGAACTCGGCCTGCTCATCCTAGCCGCCATCGTCTTTGCTATTACTTTGGTCAGCTTGGAGCTATCCCAAGACAACGCGCTGACCATGGATCTGGTTTATCTCATTGGCGGGTTCATTGGAGTCTTTACTGTCGCCCATTTGGTGATGTGCTTTTTAGCGCCTTATGCCGATCAGATCATGCTGCCCATCGTGGCGATCCTCAATGGCATCGGGCTCATCATGTTGGCCCGCCTGGATCTGGTCAATGAAAGCGGCCTCGCCGTGCGCCAGGTCATGTGGACCATCGTCGGACTCGTGCTCTTTGTGCTTGTCTTGGCCATTTTGAAGGATCACAGGTCACTGACGCGCTACTCCTATATCTTGGGCGCCGCCGGCCTTGTCCTGCTGGCCCTGCCGCTGGTATGGCCGCAGCCTGAGGACGTGGAGGCACGTATCTGGATAAACTTGGGCCCCTTCTCCATCCAGCCGGGTGAGTTCTCCAAGATCCTGCTGATCTTGTTCTTCGCCATGCTGCTGACGCAGAAGCGCTCCCTGTTTACCGTCGCAGGCTACCGAGTATTCGGTATCTCCCTGCCGCGCCTTCGCGACCTCGCACCCATCTTGATCGTGTGGGCCATCGCGATCGTCATCATGGGTATTTCCAATGACTTTGGCCCGGCACTGCTGCTGTTTAGCACCGTCCTCGGCATGCTATTCATGGCCACTGGCCGAGTGAGCTGGCTGCTCATCGGCGTGGTCCTCGTCGGCGTCGGCGGGTTTGGCATTTACCAGATTTCCTCCAAGATCCAGCAGCGCTTTTCCAACTTCCTGGATCCGCTGGGTAACTATGACGTCACGGGTTTCCAGCTCTCCCAATCGCTATTCGGCTTGTCTTCCGGCGGCATCTCTGGCAGCGGCTTGGGCGAGGGGCATCCAGAACTAGTTCCGGTGGCCCACTCGGACTACATCCTTGCTGCAATCGGTGAGGAGTTCGGCCTCATCGGCCTCGCCGCCGTGCTGGTGCTTTTCGGTATGCTGACCACCCGCGGTTTCGGCACCGCGCTGCGCACCCGCGATACCTACGGCAAGCTGGTGGCCTCCGGTCTTTCTCTTACCTTGGCCGTGCAGGTCTTCGTGGTCACCGGCGGCATCTCTGCCCTGCTGCCGATGACCGGCCTGACTACGCCATTCATGTCTGCCGGTGGTTCCTCTCTCATGGCTAACTACGTGTTGTTGGCGATTCTGCTGCGGATCTCTAACGCGGCTCGTCGCCCCATGCAGGAGACCTCGGGCAATGCTCCGAGCGATACCTCCATGTTCCCGTCGGTCCAGGAGGCTCACCGATGAATCGATCCATCCGCCTAGTGTCCTTGTTCGCCATCATTTTGACCGCCATTTTGCTGGTCAATATGACGGTAATCCAGGCTTTTTCTGAGGATAAGTACGCCCATAATCCGCGGAATATGCGCGGGTTTATGGAGATGCAAACCACCCCGCGCGGCCAGATCTTTGCGGGCAATACCGTGCTGGCGCAGTCCACGCAAAACCCGGATGAGACCTACTCGCGCTCCTACCCCATTGATTCGCCGGCCTTTGGCAACCTGACCGGTTACCTGTCGAGCCAGTTTGGCGCCTCCGAATTGGAGTCATCCCAAAATGACATCCTCAATGGCACCGATGACTCCCTGATGAAGCAGAATTGGCTCGACGCACTGGCCGATAAACCGAAGCAGGGCGCCAATGTAGAGGTCACCATCGATCCTGCGCTCCAGCAGGCGGCCTACGATCAGCTCGTGGGTCCTGGCTACGAGGGCTCTGCGGTTGCCATTCAGCCTTCGACCGGCAAGATCCTTGCCATGGCCTCCAACCCTGGCTATAACCCCAATGATCTAATGGGTGATTCTGCCGAGGAGACCTGGGCCAACCTGCAGGAGCAGGAGGGGCAGCCGCTGGTCAACCACGCCGGTGCAGAGACCTTGCCTCCTGGCTCCATTTTCAAGATCATCACCACCGCGGCGGGCCTTAACAATGGCTTTGATCCTTCCTCCACCCTGACCGGTTCCAATGTCATTACCTTGCCGGATACGGTGACGGAGCTGACTAACTACGCCAACCAAAAGTGCAATGGTCAGGATGCGGTAACCCTGCAGACCGCCTTTGCGCTGTCGTGCAATACCGCCTTTGTAGAAATGTCGGAGCAGCTCGGCGCTGATGAGCTGCGCAAGTACGCCAAGGCCTTTGGCGTGGGCGAGAATTACGACCTCGGCGTGTCTACCTCCGCCGGCACCTTGGGTGATTTGCCGGATGGGGCGGCCACGGCGCAGTCCGCCATTGGCCAGCGCGACGTCACCATGACCGCGCTGCAGGCAGCCGTCATGGCGGGCACCGTCGCCAATAAGGGCACCCGCATGCAGCCCTACCTGGTCAATCGCATTACCGACGCCCAGATGAAGGACGTCCGCACCACCAAGCCGAAGAAGGCAGACCAGGCGGTTAATGAGGAAACTGCGGCGACGCTTACTGACTTGATGTATGCCTCCGAGCGTTCGTCCTGGGGCTATGACGGTAACGGCTTTGCCTCCAAGACCGGCACCGCCGAGCACGGCGAGGGGCTGGCCCCGCATGTGTGGTACGTTGCCTTCGATCCGGAACGCGATATCGCGGTAGGCGTCGTGGTGAAAAATGGTGGTAACTTGGGTGAGTCCGCGACGGGCGGCAAGGTTTCCGGCCCAATTGGCCGCGCTATCCTGCGCGCATACCAGGGGGAGCAGTAATGAATAGCGCCGAGAATAAGGAACATCTCCAGGCACTGATTGGCAGCGATTACGAGCTGCAGTGGATCATCGGTCACGGCGGAATGTCCACCGTGTGGTTGGCTGATGATACCCGCAATGATCGTGAGGTAGCGCTCAAGGTTCTGCGCCCGGAATTTTCCGATAACCAGGAGTTCCTCTCGCGCTTTCGCAACGAGGCGAAATCCGCCGAATCCATTCAGTCCGAGAACGTGGTGGCCACCTATGACTACCGCGAGCTAGAGGATAACGGCCGCAAGTTCTGCTTCATGGCCTTGGAGTATGTGCGCGGCGAATCCCTCGCAGACCTTTTGGCGCGCGAAAATTCGCTGCAAGAAGAGCTCGCTCTCGACGTCCTCGAGCAGGCAGCACATGGCCTATCCATCATTCACCGCATGGAGCTGGTCCACCGCGATATCAAGCCCGGCAACCTCCTCATTACGCAAAATGGCCAGGTCAAGATCACAGACTTTGGCATTGCCAAGGCGGCCGCGGCCGTGCCGCTGACCCGCACCGGCATGGTGGTGGGTACCGCGCAATATGTATCGCCCGAGCAAGCACAGGGCAAGGACGTCACGCCGGCTTCCGATGTCTATTCGCTCGGCGTCGTCGGCTATGAAATGCTGGCAGGCAAGCGTCCCTTTACCGGAGATTCCTCCGTGTCCATCGCTTTGGCGCACATCAACCAGGAGCCAGAGCCACTATCGACGAATATCAGCGCCCCGGCTCGCGAGCTCATCCGCATTGCGTTGCGCAAGGATCCGGCCACCCGCTATGCCGACGGCAATGAGTTCACCCTGGCCATCTCCGCAGTTCGCTTGGGCAAGCGCCCGCCGCAGCCTAAGTCCGCACCGCTAACGCAACGCGCACCCGAGCCCTCACCGTCAGCATCGACGGAGATGCTGGGAAACGTTGCCCAACCCACCACCATCCATCCGGCTGCAGGAACCGCTCCCACAAAAAAGTCCAAGGGTGGCTCCTCCTTCCTGAAGGGCCTGGGTATCACCCTGCTCCTCGCAGCCGTGGCCGGTGGTGGTTACGCTGCCTACCACAACTTGAGCGATAACGAGGGAGAAAGCGACCCCTCCAGCACCCCGGAGACCTCGGTGGTTACGGAGTACCGCGATCCCACCACCACCCCGCAGGACACCCCAGACGAAGATACGGAAGAGGCCCCCGCACCAGTGACGGTGACAGAGACCGAGCCGCAGGAATCCGATCAGGAAGAAGCCCCGCGTACCACTACTCACCGCGAGGTACCCACGCGCCACTCGCCTACCCACCAGGAACAGCCCCCGGCCGTGCCGACGCAACAGAATCCGCAGGATACGCACGTTGAAACTACACCTGAGCTGGATACTCCAGTAAACTCGCAGGCTAATGAGCTCCCCGGAGACTTGGCCGATCTACTTACACAGGAGGGTGACTAAGCGATGGTCAATGACCGCTATCGGAGAGGCGAGATCATCGGCGCCGGCGGCATGTCTGAGGTCTATGCTGCCGAAGACACCGTCCTAGGCCGCCAAGTAGCGGTAAAGATGCTCCGCCCGGAAATGGCGCGCGACGTCAACTTCCGCGAGCGTTTTTACCGCGAGGCGCAGAACTCGGGCAAGCTGAATCACCCCAATATCGTGGCGGTTTATGACACCGGCGAAACCGAACTGGATGGCATGACCATCCCATATATCGTCATGGAGCGGGTCAACGGCCGCACCCTGCGCGATATCATTCGCGAGGATGGCGCTCTGTCCGCCCAGGAAGCAGCGGATATTCTCAAACCGGTAGCGGATGCACTGCAAGCCTCGCACGAGGCCGGGATTATCCACCGCGATATCAAGCCGGCGAATATTATGCTCACCAACACCGGCCAGGTGAAGGTGATGGACTTCGGCATCGCCCGTGCCTTGGATGATTCCACCTCGGCGATGACGCAAACCTCCGCCGTTATCGGCACCGCCCAGTACCTTTCTCCGGAGCAGGCCCGCGGTAAGAACGCGGATGCCCGTTCCGATGTCTATGCACTGGGCTGCGTGCTCTATGAGGCCCTTACCGGTCAGACCCCATTTGAAGGCGAAACCCCCTTTGCAGTTGCATATCAACATGTACAGGAAGAGCCGACCCCGCCGTCGGAGCTCATCGCGGATCCCTCGCTGACTCCTACCCAACGCGTCAATATCGATGCGGTAGTACTTACCGCTATGGCCAAGCACCCGGCGGATCGTTATCAGTCCGCTTGGGAGATGGCCGGCGATCTGGAGCGCCTGCGCAACGGGCAGGTCACCGCTGCAGCGCGCATGCACGTCAACGAGGAAGAAGACGAGCAGCCTACCGAAATGGTCGGCGCCGCCGCACCAGCTGCGGCCGCGCACCGCGCGCCAATCCAGTCCACCCGCCCCACCGAGGACGATGACAATCAGGGTGGCGGCTGGATGAAGTGGCTGGCAGCCTTCCTGGCCGCCCTCTTGGTGGCCATCGTGGGCTACTTCGCCTGGGATTTCTTCTCCAACGATAAAGACTCTGAGGATAAGCCACGCCAGACCCAATCGGCCCGCGAGGACAAAATCACCGTGCCCGAGGTGGAAAACCGCCCGCGCAACGAAGTTGTCAAGGAACTAGAAGACATGGGTCTGCAGGTCACCGTCAATGAGGAGGCCAACCCGGATATTCCACGCAATAATGCCATCCGCATTAATCCGGCCCCAGGCTCCGAGCTGCAGAAGAATGCCTCGGTGACCCTGACCGTTTCCTCCGGCAAGGAGATTACGGACGTCCCGGATATCACCGGCATGACCTTGGATGAGGCCGCCCAGGCGCTCGAAGGGGCAGGCTTGGTGCTCAATTCCGATGTCTCGGAAGAAAACAATGAGTCCCCGGCCGGCCAGATCATCAAGCAGGACCCGGCCGGCGGCACGCAGCTGTCCAAGGGATCGAAGGTACGGGTGACGGTTTCTAAGGGCGTCGAAAAGAGGCGCGTGCCCAATGTCGCCGGCATGGACGTCGAGGATGCCCAGAGCCGCCTCGAGTCGAATGACTTTGATGTAGACGTCCGCGAGGTGGATTCCTTGGAGCCGAAGGGCACGGTGCTCAGCGTCTCCAACCAGGGTGCGGAGCTGGAAAAGGGCAAGCCGGTTACCGTTGAGGTATCCAATGGCATGCTCTTTAAGGCCCCTGACCTGGTACGCAAGAATGAAGGCCAGGCCGAGGCTGCGCTGCGGGAGGCTGGCTGGACTGGCCAATTAGTGCCGGGCGAGCCCGTGCCTACCGGCGCACTGGTGGATAACAATAAGATTGGCTGGGCCGCTGTGAATCCAGGCGATACCATGCGCAAGGATCAAAACATTGATATCCGCCTGTGGAACTTTGATCCCGCTGCACTTCTGCCGCAACCATAACTGCTGGTATCCTAAGGCCTCAGTACGAACTTAGATAAGAACTTAAATCTAGAAAAGGTATCTTATGCCGAAGTCAAAGATTTCCCAGAGCTCCTCCGTCCCTACCTCGAGCTCTGCTACCAACCGCACGCCCGTCAAGATCAATTCTGAGGGCACCCCGAAGTGGTACGTCGCTATCATGCTGGGCCTGATGGTCATCGGCCTGCTGTGGCTTGTGGTCAATTACCTCGCTGGCCAGGACATCCCGTTCATGGCGGATCTCGGCGCATGGAATTACGGCATCGGCTTCGGCCTGGCCATCATCGGCCTGCTAATGACCATGGGTTGGCGCTAAGCTAAACGCCACAGCCTTTTCCCTCGCTCCCTACCTCCTGTAGGTGGCGAGGGTTTTTCATATCTAGGAGCCACATGTCTCGCCATATTCTTGCTGCTGGCCTCATCATTTCGGTGGCCTACGCGGTCGTGCACATCGCGTTTGCCGACGCCACCCTACTCACCGGCGCCGCTCCCCTCCGCCTTTCCGTGCGCAACTACCTAGGCAACGTCCTGGGCTCGGGCATGGTGTGGGGAATCTTTAGCTACCTCATGGGTAAGGAGTTTCCGGGCCGGTGGCTCAAGGCACTCCTGGCCGGTACGGGAATCATCGTGATGATGCTGACGGTGCACTACACCTTGCTCGTGGTTTTCGGTGTATATAACTGGCGCGAGGCATTCGAGTACAACGCCCAGTGGTTCTTCTTGGCGCTCCTCTCTGGACCGGTACTGGGGCTGGCCGGCGCGGCCTCGGCACGGTTCCGCTGGTTCGACTACCTCGCCGTCCTTGGCTTCCTCCTCGATCCCGTGGTTGCCGGACTCGTTCCAGGCAGTTCCTACCTGCCCCGCACCACGACCATCCCTGGGTACTGCGCCGCCGCGACTCTCTGGCTCATCGGCGCGGGCTTCTTTATTTGGCAGCGCCGTTCCACGCGCTAAGCGCTTCTTCGGCGGCCCACCACCCCGGCATACCGTGCACGCCAGCACCGGGAGCGGCGGAGCTAGAGGCCATGAAAACTCCCGGGGCGAGGCGATGCGGATGGGCCGAGAAGCGCGGTCGCAGGAGGGTTTGCAGCCCGGTCATGGAACCGCCGGCGATATCGCCACCCACCAGATTGGGATTCCATCGCTCCAGATCGGCCGGGCTCGTAGCGTGGGTGGCCAGGATGGTATCGCGAAATCCGGGGGCAAAGCGCTCGATCTGGGCGGCAATCAGCTCGGTGACCTCGCCCGGATAGCGCTCCACATAGCCGCGCGGGACATGCGCATAGGTCCACAGCGTTTGCCCTCGGGAGGGGTCGGCAACAAATTGCTGGCATGCCAATACCAAGGGGCGCTTAGGCATGCGCCGCTTGCCGACGTCCCCCTCAGCCCCACATATCTCCTCCAGCGTTCCTCCCACATGCACGGTGCCGGCCTGGCCCACGCGCGGATCGTCCCATGGGACGGGCTCACTGAGATGAAAGTCCACTTTGAAGACGGCGCTGCCATAGCGCCAGCGGGCCAGGCTCCGCCGAGTGCCGTCCCGCAGTTCCAGACCGCCCAGCCGCATTATCTGGCGCGGGGTGAGGTTCAGGATGGTCGCATCGGCCGGAGGCAGCTCCCGCAGGTCGGTGACCTCGCATCCGGTGTGGAGGCGGGCGTGGTGGGAGCGCAGGAGGTTAAGGAGGGCGTCGATAAGAGCGCCGGTGCCAGCCTCCACCACAGGCCAGCCGCGGGTCATGCCAAGCCCGCCAAAGAGCAGGCCGAACGCCGAGGTAAAAGGCGTAGTCGGCGAGGTGATCGCGTGTACCGCGCTGCCCGCAAAGAGGGCGCGTGCCTGGGGCGTGCGGAAGGCCGCGCGCGCCAAGCTGCTGGCGGGCAAAACTCCAGCCGCGCCAAACTGCGCCAAGCGCACAGGGCGATCTGGCCAGCGCACCAGCGGGGTAAGCGCGTTGTCCACATGCTCATCGATGTGGCGGACAATGTGCCCGTGCAGCCGCCTCCACGCCTGGGCATCGGTCCCCAACTCCGCCGCCGTATCCGCCAAGGAACCGTGCAGGATCCCGGCCGGCGCGCCTTCGAGCGGATGAGCCATGGGATAAGGAGCATTGCGCCACCGCACACCGTAGGCATCCAAGTTCAGGGCGCGAAAGGCCGGGCTCGCTATGCCAAAGGGGTGCCCAGCCGCACCGAGATCCACAATCGTGCCCGGGAAAATCTCCGCGGAGGATGCCGCCGCACCACCGGCCCGGCCGGCGCGCTCGTAGATATCCACACGCCATCCGGCCATAGCCAGCCGCGCCGCGGCCGTGAGCCCATTCGGGCCTGCGCCGACGATCACAGCGCGAGGTTGATAATCCACAATGCTCCTTATGCAGGTCAGTGCCCAAATTTATCAGTCTTGTTAACACAATGGGTAGAAAGTTATCCACAGGCTGTGGAGAAAACCTGTGAAATGTGAATTTCACACAATTATTAACACCCTGTGGATAACTGTTTTCACGGGCTTCCACAAGCTGATTTTCGCACTTTCGCACGGTCTAGACCAGCGTGATCAGGGAAAACTCCGGAAAAGCGTTCGGTAAATTACAAAAATGTAGTTATCCACAATGTGGATAACCATTGTGGAATTCTTTCGCACACGCTTTCCGGTGATCAAATTCCACAGTTATCCCCAAACCCCAGCTTGTTGGGCTAATAGTGCGAGGACTACCACGGCCACCGCAGCAACGCCGCCCCAGCGGAGGGCGGGACTTTTTCGATAGAGGAAGAGGCTCAACACGATGCCTGTACACAACCCGCCAAGGTGTCCCCAGAGGGATACGCCATCGGCTAAGAAGGTATAGGCCACATTCGCCAGAACGAGGGCGATGGGTGCGCGGAGATCGAGCCCGCGCTGGCGGTAAGCACCCACCAGCATGGCCATGAGCGCGAAGAGCGCACCCGAGGCGCCGACGGTGGGGGTCTCAAAGTCGAATGTCAAGATCATGGCGGACGCGCCAAGGCAAGAAATGAGGTAGGCGGCGAGGTACAACCCGGTGCCAAGGGCCCGCTCCACCTCCCTGCCGATGAGCACGAGCATGATCATGTTCACCGCCACGTGGCCCGCGTCCAGGTGCATAAACGCGGAAGACAGCGCGGTCTGCGGCGCAATCGGGTATTGCGGGCCCCACAGGCCCCAGTCCACCGCGAGGTCGGATTCATAAAAGGTAGCGCCCAGCGTCCGGGCCTGCACGGCGGTAATGAGCCAGGCAATAATGCAGACGGCGGCGATGAGCGCGGTCGCCGGGGTGGTGCGGACATAGTTTCTCACCATGGTCATGAAGTTGTCAGTCCTTGAGGCGGGTCTAGTGGTAGATAGCTCGGGAAAACTGCAACGAGCCCGCCGCCGCATGGATAATGCGGTGACGGGCCCGAGGGAAAAGGCGATTACGCGATATCGATGGACTCGATAACAACGTCCTCGTGCGGACGGTCCATGCGGTCGGTATCAACCTTGGCGATCTTGGACACAACCTCCTGGGAGGCGGCATCGGTAACCTCACCAAAGATGGTGTGGTGGTTGTTCAGGTGCGGGGTCGGCGCCACGGTGATGAAGAACTGGGAGCCGTTGGTGCCTGGGCCAGCATTGGCCATGGCCAGCAGGAATGGGCGGTCGAACTGCAGCTCCGGGTGGAACTCGTCCTGGAACTGGTAGCCCGGGCCACCGCGGCCGGTGCCGGTTGGGTCGCCGCCCTGGATCATGAAGTTATCGATGATGCGGTGGAAGATTGCGCCGTCATAGAACGGGCCGGACTGCTCGCCCTTTGCGTTCTGGGTGGAGTAGTCCTTCTCGCCCTTGGCCAGGCCGATGAAGTTTTCAACGGTTACCGGTGCGTGGTTACCGAAGAGATCGATAACAATGTCACCGTAGTTGGTATGCATCGTTGCAGTTGCGGTCTTCTGAGTCATGCCAGCCATTGTAAAGAATTTAACGCGCGCCTGCCGCGCATAACATAACGCTGTCAGCGATCGCGCTAGCCTGAAGGCATGATTCGCGCGCTACTTTTTGATCTGGATGACACCCTGCTCGACCACACCGGCGCGGCCCGGGACGCGGTGGATCAATGGTGCCGCGAGCTAGGACTGCCCGAGGGCCAGCATGCGCGCTTTGCAGCCATCGAGCGCAAGTGGTTCAGCGCCTACGAGCGCGGGGAGGTCACCCACCAGGGTCAGCGGGCGGCGCGTTGCCGCGAATTCCTCGGCCGGGAGATGAGCGATGCCGAGGCGCTGACCGCTTATGACGGCTATCTTTCCGCCTACCGGGAGCAATGGCGCGCTTTTGCCGACGCCCTGCCCACCCTCACCTGGGCCCTCGAGTCCGGCTTCCAGGTGGGCGTGCTCACCAATGGCGAGCGCGAGATGCAGCAGGCAAAGCTGGAGGCCACGGGCCTTGCGCTTGCCGACGTCCACCTCATCCCCACCGTCGACCTTGGCTGCCCCAAACCGCAGCGCGCGGCCTACCTCGCCGCCTGCGATCAGCTGGGTGCGGCCCCCGCAGACACGCTCATGGTGGGCGATTCCCTAGCCAACGATGTGCAGGGCGCGCGCACGGCGGGGCTGCACGCGCTCCACCTCGACCGTGCGGGGAATGGGGATCTGCGCTCGCTTAGCGCGTTGAAAGAGGTCCTCCCCCAAAGAGCCAGCTGACCACGAGGGCGCCCGGATCGATTACTCCCTTACTGCGATCTCCCAGGTAGGAGGCGCGACCCTTCTTCGCGGCAAGGTCCTCGGTATCGAGGGCTCCGGCATGAGCAGCTGCGAAAAGCGCCTGCAAAGTCTCCGCATCCGGATCCTTCGCCCCCAGTTCGCGGGCCTTTTCGGCGGCCGGGATGAGGGCATCGAGCATGGTGCGATCGCCGCGCTTCGCGCCACCAAGCTCGTGGATGAGGTCGACCGCGTCATTGAGCCCATCCGCCAGCGACTCCGCCCGGGCCAGCTCAGTAAAGAGCGTGCCGAAGACGGCCCCGGAGGTACCGCCGGCGAGGACGAGCAGGCGCTTGGCCAGCCCGGTGAGGATCTCCGTATCCGTGCCGCGCAGGGGAAGCTCGATGCCGCCGAAGGCCGCCTCCATGTTCTGGCCAAAGTCGCCGTCGCCGGCCTTGCGATCCAGCTCAGTCAACGCCTCAAAGGAGGCTTGGAGGCGTTCCACAAAGGCGGTGAGCCACTGATTTTCCTCGCCCTCGGTGGGCAGCTCGTCCTGGAAGGTGATGGTGGCCGGATCCACCGCCTTCGCACCGCCTAGGGTATGGGGCCAGGCGGGGGCGGAGGTGGGGGCGTCGATAAGCTCGAGCAACTCCGCATCCGCCTTGAGCAGCGTAAAGGAAGCGCCGTGCATATTGACCGCGGTGACGTAGGAGCCCACCAACGACCGGGCGACGGTGACGCCGCGCTGGGCCAGCTGCGCGGCGGCCTCACCAAAGAGCAGGCTCAGCTCCAGCGGGGTAGTGCCGCCGAGGCCATTGACCAGGCACACCACCTCATCGCCCTGGCCCAGCTCAAGGGCGGGCACGATCTTTTCCAGGACCTGGTTCACAATGGCGCTCGCGCTACCCACCTGCTCGGTGTGGGTGCCCGGCTCGCCGTGAATGCCCACGCCCACCTCCATCTGGCCGGCCTCGAGATCGAAGGTTTCGCGGCCGGTGGTCGGCATGAAGCCGGCGCCCAGCGCTACGGACATGCTGCGGGAATTCTCCGCGGCACGCTTGCCCAACTCAGCGACTGTGTCCACGTCATCGCCGCGGTAGGCAGCGGCGCCTGCGACCTTTTCCACCAGAATGGTCGCGCCCGTACCGCGGCGGCCTGGGCCGTCCTCGTTGTCATCGGTGGCAATATCATCGGCCACCAGCACCGTGCGGGTGTCTACCGCCTCGGCGGCGTTGCGGGCGACGGTGAAGTTCATGACGTCACCGGTGTAGTTCTTCACCACGTGGACTACTCCCCTGCCCTGGTCAGCCCACTGGGTGGCCTCGCTGACCTGGACCGCGTTCGGGGAGGTAAAGAGCAGCCCCGGGCAGGCCGCTGCGAGCATGCCCTGGCCGACGAACCCGGCATGCATCGGTTCGTGACCGGAACCGCCACCGGAAATCACCGCCACTGCCGGATCGCCGTCCGCGGTGCGCAGCGGCGTGGTGCGGCTGATGAAGCCGACGTCGTGCCAGCGGGCATCGGGGTGGTTGGCGATGAGCCCAGCGAGGGCATCAGAGAGAAAAGTGTCTTGGCTATTGCGGAATGCGGAGTGGTTCATACCTCCACGCTAGTGATGTCGCTTACCCGGAAGCTAGGAGGAGAAAAGAAACATACCGGTTCCATTCAGACACCCAGCGGATTCGCAGCCACTTTGCAGTTTGCGGAGGATACTAGAAGAGCTACAACGAAAGGATCCACTCATGGATTTCTTGTCCTCCCTCCACAACCTCATGGACGCGGGCTCGCTGCTCCAGAGTTTCGGACCTTATATCCTCCTCGGCGTCGCCGTCGTCATCTTCATCGAGTCCGGCGTGCTTTTCCCATTCCTGCCGGGTGATTCACTGCTCGTAACCGCGGCCATCCTGCGCCACGAACTCGATATCAACGCCTGGCTGCTCTTTGTCGTGGCCGCGGTGGCCGCCTTTGCCGGCGACCAGGTGGGCTTCTATTTAGGCCGCCGCTTTGGCCGCAAGCTTTTCAAGGACGATGCCCGCATCCTGCGCACCGAACACCTCGATAGCGCGGAAGACTTCTTCCAGCGCCACGGCCCGGTGGCCCTCGTATTGGGCCGCTTCGTACCAATCGTGCGCACTTTCGTCCCCTTCGCCGCCGGCACCGCGGAAATGGGCTACTCCTCCTTCTTGCGCTGGAATATCCTCGGCGGCATCGGCTGGGTAGGCTCCATGCTGCTCGTCGGCGTACTTCTGGGCGGTATCCCCGGCATCGCCCACTCCATCGACATCATTATGCTCATCGTCGTGGCAATTTCTGTGCTGCCAATGATCATCGGGTGGATCAACAAGCGCCGCAAAGCAAAGCGCGAAATCCCGGCCAGTTAAGGGCAAGTTGCCCATTTCCCAGCCGGGATTCTATGAGGCTAAGAGGACTTAGAGGGAATCACGTACCTCATCGCGGGCCAGAACCATATTGCGTAGGGAGGCCTCGGTCTCTTCGTAGCCGCGAGTCTTAAGGCCGCAGTCCGGGTTAACCCACAGGCGCTCGACCGGCACGTGCTTGAGCGCGGCGCGGATAAGCTCGGCCATCTCCGCGACGGAAGGCACGCGCGGGGAGTGAATATCGTAGATGCCCGGGCCGATTTCGGAGTGGAAGGTCTCGTCGATATCCTCCAGCAGCTCCATGCGGGAGCGGGCCGCCTCGATGGAGGTGACATCGGCATCCAGGCCGGCAACGGCATCGATGATCTGGCCGAACTCGGAGTAGCACAGGTGGGTGTGGATCTGGGTGGTCGGCTTGGCCTCGAGAGCTACCAGGCGGAAGGAACGCACGGCCCAGTCCAGGTAGGCCTTGCGGTCTTCCTCACGCAGAGGCAGCAGCTCGCGCAGGGCGGGCTCGTCGATCTGGATGATGTCGATGCCGGTCTCTTCCAGGTCATGCACCTCATCCGCCAGCGCGACGCCGAGCTGGTCCGCGGAGACGGACTGGTGTACGTCATCACGGACGAAGGACCAGGCCAGGATGGTCACCGGGCCGGTGAGCATGCCCTTGACGTGGTGCTCCGAGAGCGACTGTGCGTACTTGGACCACTCGGTGGTCATCGCAGCCGGGCGGGAGATGTCACCAACCACGATTGGCGGGCGGGTGCAGCGGGAGCCATAAGACTGGACCCAGCCGTTTTCGGTGGTGACGAAGCCATCGAGCAGCTCGGCAAAGTACTGGACCATGTCATTGCGCTCCGGCTCGCCGTGGACGAGGACATCGAGGCCGAGGCGCTCTTGCAGCTCAATGACGGACTTGACCTCGTCCTTGAGGGCGGCGTTGTAGTCGGCGTCGGAAAGCTCGCCCTTGCGGTGCGCCGCACGCGCCTGGCGGATCTCCTTGGTCTGGGGGAAGGAGCCGATGGTGGTGGTTGGCAGCTGCGGCAGGCCGAGTTCCTTCTGCGCCTCGTTGCGCTCGGCAAAGGCGGGCTCGCGCTTGACCTCGCCGGCCGGCAGCTCCTCGATGCGCGCCTTCACCGCCGCGTTGTGGATGCGCTCGGATTCGGCACGGGTGCGCACCGCGCGGTCGCTGATGCTATAAGCCTCCGGTGCCTCCAGCGGGCCCTGGGAGAGGGCGACGACTTCCTTGACCTTCTCGTTGGCGAAGGAGAACCAGGTAGCGACGTCTGCAGGCAGCTTGGTTTCTGCCTCCACGGTGTGCGGCACGTGCTGCAAGGATACGGAGGTCGATACGGACAGGGAGTCGAGGCTGCCCTCCAGGTCCTCGTACTTGGAGCGCAGGTCGCGCAGGTTGGCGGCCCAGACATTGCGACCGTCGATAAGGCCGGCAACCACGTGGGACTTCAGGTTCTTCACGCGTTCGAGGTAGCCCTCATCCAGTGCCAGGGTTCCTACGGAAAGGTCCACCTGGACGGCCTCTGGCTTAAGCTCCGCTAGAACGTCCAGGCCCTTGCGGGCAGAACCGTACGGGGTGGTGAGGTATACCTGCGGGCGGTTGTCCGCGGCCAAGATGGCCTCATAGGCGCGTTTGGTATGGGCGGCCAGTTCCTCATCGTTGGCAATGGTCAGGTCCGCTACTAGAGCAGGCTCGGCCAGCTGTACCCACTTCACGCCGGACTTATCCAGCTCGGCCAGTACCTCCTGGTAGGCCTTAACGGCATCATCCAAGCGGTCGAGCGGAGACTTGGTAGCACCCTCTGCCTGCTTAGACAGGGCCAGCAAGGTGACCGGACCGACGAGGTATGGGCGCACGGTGTGGCCTGCCGCGCGGGCCTCTTCTACCAGCTTGATAACGCGCTGCGGGTGCGCCTGGAAGGCCTGGTCATCGGCGATTTCCGGGACGATGTAGTGGTAGTTGGTATCGAACCACTTGGTCATCTCCAGCGGCGCGGTGTCCTTATTGCCGCGCGCCAAAGTGAACTCATCATCCAAGGTCTCGCCGGCCACGGCGCCAACGGTCAGTGCGGTCTCGAGCACCTGGTCGTAGTAGGCGACGTCGGCAGGAATGGCGTAGTCCTCAGTAAGGCCCAGGTCGCGCAGGCGGTTATAAGTATCCAGGCGCAGAGAGTGTGCGGCGGACTCGAAGGTTTCCGCATCGATGCGGCCGGCCCAGTAGGATTCCAGCGCACGCTTGAGTTCGCGGTTGGCACCGACGCGAGGGTAGCCCTCAATCGTCGCCTTGGGGAAGTTAGTGTTCGTCATTGTCTACTCCGATTCGAGATAACAGGTCTTGCGTAATGTCCGGGTTGTTGTGGGTATAAATATGGAGGCCGTCCGCGCCGCCGGCCACGATGGTGCGGGCCAATTGGGCGCTAAGCTCCATGCCGATTTCGTATTCCTCTTCTGGGGTTGTCGCTGCCGCGAGCTGAGTGCGTACCCTCTCGGGTACGGTCAGCCCGGACAGCTGCCCCATTCGCTCCAACCGGCGCAGGCTGGTCATGGGCATAATCCCCGGAATGAGGGGGATCTTCACCCCGGCCAATTTCGCTCTTTGGGCGAAGCGAAGAAAATCCTCCGCGTCAAAGAAGAGCTGGGTGATGGCGAAGTCCGCGCCGAGGCGCTGCTTATTGAGCAGGACGTCGAAGTCTTCGTCCTCGTTCTTGGACTCGGCATGGCCACTGGGGTAGCACGCCACGCTCACCGCGAGGCGGCCGGCGGCGAAGCGGGCGGCCTGGTGGCTTTCCAGCTGGCGGATGAGGCGAACCAACTCATCAGCATGCTGCAGGTAATGCTCTGGCATGCCCCCTTCGGGGAGATCGCCACGCAGGGCCAGCAGGCCGCGCACGCCGGCATCCACCAAGCGATTAATCCACCCGATGAGCTCGTCGCGCGTCCCGGCCGTGCAGGCCAGGTGCGCCAGGGGGCGCATAGAGGTGTTCTGCGAGATCTTCTCAATGAAGGCCGCTGTTCCCTCCAACCAACCGGAGCGCTGGGAACTGGTCACCGCGATGTAATCAGGGTGATAGCTTTCCAGCACCTCTAGTAAGCGGTCGATCTTGGCGGCATCGGCATCGTGGCGCGGCGGGATTACCTCAAAGGAAAGGGCCAGGCGCTCGGGCGCAGGTGCTTCCTCTTCGCTTTCAAAATCCAAGGGCGCGGAAGCCGAAAGTCGCGGGCTCATGGTCACCTCCTTTGCTGGTCGTCGTTGGTGTGTTGAGAAAAACGTACCAAGCTGTTCAGTTTGCGCGGTAGCGATTCTGTAATGGTGATACCTTTGCAGGCCTGCAAACTGCGAGGTTGACGAAAAATCAGGTGAATAATAATCGTGGATTCTGAACCAAGCGGTCTATTTCTAGCGCGTTCCCCCTGCACGCCACGACGCCAACGGTGGTACACCGCCCACCACGTCACTATGCTGGGTGAAAGCGAATTGATAAATCTGAGTTAAGGAGTGTTCCACCCCATGAACCCCACCACGCTGAACGTGGCCTTTAAGACCGCATCGAACCTGTGGAGCCAGTTCAATAACTACCGCGAGGAAAAGTCCCGCGAGGCCTACACCGCCCTGGAAGAGGCCGCACAGAAGATGGACGAGCGCGATAACGGCAACTTCGCCGAGCCACGCCGCCAGGCAGGCGCCGTTACCCGCGCCGCACACTCCCGCCTCGAGCGCGCCCTGGAGGAGTTCAACGACTACCGCGAAGACGCCACCGAGCGCCTGAACGACGCCAAGGAAGAGGCCACCAAGAAGGCTAAGAAGGCCCGCAAGCAGGCCAAGAAGGATTCTCAGAAGGCCCAGAAGAACCTCAAGAAGAAGTCCGCCAAGGTAGCCAAGAAGCAGAAGAAGAATAAGAAGTCCTCTAAGGGCTGGATCTTCGCCGGCATTATCGCCCTGCTGTCCGCTGCAGCCGGTGGTGTCTACTACTGGCTGCGCTCCAACGACAAGCCGTCCCAGACCCCTCCACGCGTGGATGATTTCCAGTCCGATTCCCACACCGCTCCGGAATCCACCTTGGTCTACACCTCCACCAGCGAGAATGACACCCAGTCTGACCTCGTTGAAGAAGGTGCCGTACGCGATGAGGAGCTCCTCGGTTCCATCGATGAGCAGCTGGCCAAGCACCGCGAGGAAGAAGCAGCTCAGCCGGCCGATACCACCCGCGTTACCGATGACCACCAAAACGAGGGCAAGCACCGCCTGTAAACCTAGGAATAAATACGCTTACCACCCCGCCGTGGGGGTATGCGTAGCGTTGTCTAGATCTCATTGCTTTGCCTAAACAAAAATCTCTTGATTGAATTCCCACATTAGGGATCTTTCTACAAGGAGATGAACAATGAGCTTTGAGTCCCTCACCGTCAAGCTCAAAGACGGCTCAACGTACTACTTCCCGGCGGGTGCTGTGTCCAAAGACCCTTCCTCTCGCGTGGACAACCTGCGCTTCGCCATCGATAACGGAACCACCTTCCACTCCGTGGATGAGGCCGGCATCGAGCGCGAGTTCAACGGTCACGACGTCCGCAATTACCACTTAGCCTAAGCGTTAGCACAATCCTCTCCCCGCAGGTCACCAGCCTGTGCGGAGGGGATTTTCGCATGCCCACCCCACGCTGCTGCCCCGCCGTCTATCGTGGATCTTATGGAACTTCGCGCAACGCAGGAATCTGACCGCACCTACCTCGCCCGCCTCAATTTCCTTACCGATACCTTCGGTGACGAGCACGGCGAGCTCTCCCCCGACTTCGCCGATGATTTTGCCTTCTACGTGGAAAATTGGGATCCCAACCAGGGCGGTTTCATCGCCTGGCAGGAGCTCGTCCCGGCGGGCGGCGTGTGGCTCAACTGGGGTACGGAGGACAATCACGGCTTTGGCTTTGTCGAGCCCGCCATTCCGGAGCTCGCGATCGCGGTCGAGGCCCGCTATAAGGGCCAGGGCATTGCCACCGCGCTTATCGACGCCGCCATTTCCCTCGCCCAGACCCTGCGCGCCCCCGGCATCTCGCTAGCCGTCCACCCCGATAATCCCCGCGCCAAGGGTCTCTATGAACACCTCGGCTTCGAGCACGTGGGCAGCCACGAGGATCACTTTGTGATGGTCAAGCGTTTCTAAAGCGAACGCAGGCGGGCGTGGGTGACGTAAATCGGCTCGTTATCCACGGCCGTCTTAAATTCCTCGGTCAGGCCAGCCATAACTGCCTCACGCGCCTCTTCGCGGGTGCTGTGAAAGCTCATAACCTCGCCATCCACCGCGGACTCGCCGCGCTTGCGCACTACAACGAATTCCGCGCCCTCCGGCGCCGCAACTTCCTTGTCTGCGGAGGTAAAGGGATCGCTGTAGCGAACGTTGGCGGTCATGGTTGGTCTCCTGGTGGTATCGCGGGACAGTAATGATTCCCCATTCACTGTACTGAAAGTTTCTTCCCCGGGGCCTGGCCCCCGGAAAGTAGACACGTCGGGGGTTAGCTATGCTGCTTGGGTCAGTGTAGCTGAATTAAGCGCCTCGAAGTCATCGGGGGCTAGAAGGTTGCACCAGGAGTGCCGTCTGC
>NZ_JAKRDT010000025.1:0-22120 GCF_022347385.1 Corynebacterium tuberculostearicum | reverse complement strand
TGTGCTTATCCAGCTCAGGGGCGTATTTCTGCACCCAGCGGTAGATCGTGGTGTGATCGACTGGCACACCCCGCTCGGTCATCATTTCTTCGAGGTCGCGGTAGCTCACGCCGTAGCGGCAATACCACCGCACCGCCCACAGGATGATGTCACGGGGGAAATGCCGACCGGAGAAGATGCCCATGGCTCTGATTATTTCACGCCGGTCTTTCTACTGCCCCAACTTTGCAACAGCACCAGCTGTCCGCACTAATGATGGAAAAAAGGTTGGATCTGGAAGATCATTTGAACTTCGGGGAATAGTAGAAACTACTATTCACATTGAAGGTGCGCAAGAGACCCGTGGGTTGAAGACACTTTTCCCGCTGCGTGGTTCCAATGGTGGTAGTGACGTAGCTCCTCGGTGGTTTAACTTGGAACACAATATCGACTAAAAGACGAAGGGGCTAGTCTGTCTGACTAGTTGTGAGTGGCTAGGGGTAGATAAATATCTGCCCCTTCGCTTTTCATTTTTTTAGTTCCGTAAAATGCTTCGGATCGTAGTCTCTCTCGCCACCAATCCATTCAATCTTATCGTCGGAACCGTAATCTAAATACGGGGCAACAGCATTTCCTGCCAACTGATCTCCCCACCCCGTAACAGCGGTTCTCCCCTCTGATGAGTAGCTTTCACCCGATTCAAGAGTGTGTCGTGGAATCAGCGCAAATTCCATGCCAACATATGCAAGTCCTTGCGCGGATTTAACTGAAAATACGCAATATGCGTACTTGGACGTTTTCCAGGTAGCTCGTACTTCGACATCATCGGGAGACACACAATTTTCTGAGGGAAAATACCTCTTTAGTAAATGGCGTATCTCCTGGTAAAAAATTTCTGAACTCCACGTTTCCGCCATAATTCACACTCCGTATTTCACTAGGCTGCATAACTTTAGTTAAATTGCATGAGTCTTCACTATGGCTAAAACGGTACACCCATCTGTACGCGCTGACCTGCGGCGTTGTGGGTTGTGCCGAGCGTGCTGCCGGAGTCCCTTTCAGTGTCCCTGGGGTAGGAGCGGCCGCATGAAGGTGCGCTCGTACCGCAGGACGCACTCGGACTCGTCTCGAATCCGGTCAGCGGCGATGAAGTCCGAGTGGGTGCCGAACAAGGTGCGGTACTGCTCGTAGGCAGCCAGGCTGGGGAAGCTGAACAGGGATTCCGCACGGTCACTCACACCTTCCGCGGGTAGGTAGTACCCGTGGTGGGTGCCGCCGTGTTCGTCGACATGCCGCATCCAAGCGCGGGCGAACTGTTCAAAGGCTGCGATCTGGTCGGGGTCGATGGTGTAGTGGACGACACAGGTGATCACATCCACAACGCTAGGCCCACAGGCGCTCATTGGGGAGCCTTTGTCTGTGCGCCTCGTGGTGCAGCACACCAATCTGCCTGGTTTACCTGCGGAAATGCGTCAGTTCGCCAAGTTGGCGCCGAGTTCAACGGTGAGAACTCCGACGGCGATGAGGAGGATGCCGAGGGCCATGGTTCGGGTGAGGGGTTCGTGGAAGATGACCCGGGCGAGGATCGCGGTGAGAGCTACGCCGGATGCTGCCCAGATGCCGTAGGCGACGCCAAGGGCCATGCCGTCGGCCAAGGCGAGACTTAAGGCGACGAACGCCACGAGATACCCCGCGATGACGCCGATGAACCATTTCTTCACCCGGCCACCGTCGGAGGCTCGTAGCGACATGGTCGCGACGACTTCGGACAAGATGGCGCCTGCGAGGAAGATCCATCTCATGAGTTGACTCCTGCTTCCTGGGCTGCGGTTTGCTGAGCTTTCTGGGAGCCGAGTTCGACGGTGAGGACACCGCTGATGATCGCAACCATTCCAAGACCCATCACAGCGGTCAGAGGTTCACCGAAAATCGCGGCGGATAGCACGGCGGCGAGCACGACCCCGCTGGCTCCCCAGATGCCATAGGCGACGCCGATCTGCATTCCTTCGCGCAGGCAGAAGGTGAGGAAGACGAAAGCGCCGATGTATCCGGCAGCAACCACGATGTACCAGGATGGGTGATTGAGCGCCGCCTTGAGAGACAGCGTCGCCGCCACTTCGGTAGTGATGGCGCCAGCGAGCAGGAACCACTGCTTCATGGGGTTGTTCCTTCGATCAGGGAGCGAATGCTGGAGACGACGGCTTCGAGATCCGCGCCGTGGAGGGTGGACACACCTGTGGCCTGGGCGCCCCAGAGTCCGTCGGCGGCGAGTCGGGCGGTGGTCAGCCTGGCTCGGGTGGCGGCGTCGAGATCGTCCGGGAGTTCGAGCCAGCGGCCCATCCGCGTAGTCCACGGTTCGGTGAGTTCGGGCCGATACGTCGCTTGGCCCCAGATGATGAACTCGGCGCGCTTGGCGGCCCCGTGGGCGGCGACGTGAACGTAGCTCAGGAGCCGCTCGGTGGCGTTGGCGTTCTCGAGGGGCTTGCCAAGGGTGGCAGTCATGTCGTTCTCGACGTTGGCCGCAGCGTGGTCGACGATCGCGGCGAGCAGTACGTCGCGGTTGCGGAAGTGATATAGCAATCCCGGTTTGGTGAGCCCGGCCTCGTGGGCCACTGCGTCAAGGGTAATGTCGCCACCCTCCGCTGCGTTCATGACGCGGAGGGCAGCTTCCAGGATCTCGGAGCGCTGACTGGTTCGCATATAGCTAACTTTACCATTTGGTAGGTGAAGCCTTCAACTGCGGGCGCTGGTAGGGGCACCTGGGGTACACCCTATTGTTACGCCGCTTTGGAGCAGAATATTTCCTGTAAATAGGGCCGTTCCTAGCATTGTTTTACACGCGTCTAGTGGGGTCTAGGCCTTATGTTTACAGAAAGTGGTGAGTGTGGTGTTATCGTTTGACGGTTTCCATAGGTTGCATCCCTCAGTGTGGTGTGACGCTTGCTGATGGTCACTGACATCTTGCGCCACGTGAAGAGTGTGAGACGGCAAAAACTAATCCAACTGGTCCACAGCGGGGCTCCGAAACCCGCTGGGTATTTTGCTCCTAGAAGCCAGCGGAGCTTAGGACCCCAACCCCGCACCCTACGTGACGGCGGTAACTATAGTTCGTAGACATGACCGCACCACAAAATAAGACGCAGCACGAGTTGCTCCAAGAACGCGCGGCGGCGGTGGACCTGCGCGCCTATCACCTCCACCTCGATCTTTCGGAGGTACTCGATAGCCCCACCTACCGCGTGACTACCCGCCTCGAACTCAGCAGCAGCGAATCCGAGCTTTTTCTGGATTACCTGGGCGAATCCGTCGCGGAGGTCAAGGTCAATGGCACCCCGCAGGAAGTGGACTTTGATGGCAGCATCATCCGGCTGCACGGCCTGCCGGTAGGCGAGGAGCTCGCCATCGAAGTCACCGGCCACTCGCGCTATTCGCGCACCGGCCAGGGTCTGCATCGGATGCACGATCAGGCCGATGACGCGACCTACCTGTATTCACACCTCGAGCCTTCCGACGCCCGCCGCATCTTCCCCTGCCTGGAGCAGCCGGATCTCAAGGCCGTCTTCCACGTGCGCATGACCGCACCGAAGCAGTGGCAGATCCTTTCCAACCAACCGGAAGTCGAACGCCACGAGGAGGGGGAGCTCGCCACCGTTACTTTTGCGCCGACCCCGCCGCTGTCGACCTACCTGACTTCTTTCGCCGCCGGCCCCTACCAGTACCAAGAGCGCACCTGGACCGCCCCGGATGGCAGCCACTCGGCACAGCTGCGCGCCTTTGCGCGCGCATCCATGTTTGAGCACCTGGACGAGGAAATCCTAGAACTTACCGCCCAAGGCATGGACTTTTTCCACCAGAACTTTGGCTATCCCTATCCGTGGGGCAAGTACGATTCCATCTTTGTACCCGAATACAACCTCGGCGCGATGGAAAATCCCGGCCTGGTGACGTTTACGGAGAACTACATCTTCCGCTCCCGCGCTACCCGCGCGCAGCACGCCGGCCGTGCAAATACCATTCTGCACGAGATGTCCCATATGTGGTTCGGTGATCTGGTCACTCCGCAGTGGTGGGATGATCTATGGCTTAAGGAATCTTTCGCGGAGTTCATGGGCGCGGATTCTTCCGTGCACGGCACCGACTACGCCGAGGCTTGGGCCAATTTTGCCGGCGCCCGTAAAAATTGGGCCTACCTGCAGGATCAGCTGCCTACCACGCACCCCATCAAGGCGGAGATCCCGGACGTGGATGCCGCACGCCAGAACTTCGATGGCATCACCTATGCCAAGGGAGCGGCGGTGCTCAAGCAACTGGTGCACTACGTCGGCCGCGATAATTTCTACGCCGGGGCGCGCGACTACTTCCAAGAGCACGCCTTTGCCGCCGCCACCTTTGATGACCTCCTGCAGGCGCTCAAGAAGCACACGGACCGCGATCTTGATGCCTGGTCGCAGGCCTGGCTGCGCACCTGGGGCCCGGATACCCTCACCCCGGAGTTGCACACCGAAGGCGAGAAAATTGCGGAGCTGGCCATCAGTGCAGACGCCGAGGACGTCACCCGACCGCACCGCCTGACCGCTTCGCTCTTTGATACATCCCTGCACAAGTACCGCGAGATCGACATCGATCTCCCCGCCGGCGATGGCACCACCCGCACCATCATCGATGAAGCGGCAGGCCTTCCGGCCCCGGCATTGCTACTGCTTAACGACGCCGACCATACCTACGCCAAGATCCGCTTCGACGAGGCCTCCCTAGACACAGCGAGTGAGCGCCTGACCGAGATCGAGGATGAATTGACCCGCGCGGTAATCTGGACCGCCCTGTGGAACCTCACCCGCGATGGGGAAATGTCGGCGATTGACTATGTGGGGGTCGTCGTCAAGCACGAAGCCTACGAGACCAACACGACGCTGCTGGCTACTGCCTGCGCCAATGCCAATTTTGCCATTGCACACTATGTTGCAGACGCCGACCGCGAGCAGGTCCGCACCGACTATGCCGAGGCGATCTGGGGCCATCTGGACGAGGCCGAACCAGCCTCGGACGCCCAGCTTGTGCTCGCTCGCGCCGCCATCCGCGCACTCGCCGCAACGCCGGAGGAGTCCGGCACCGCGCGCCTTAAGGCCCTGCTCTCCGGTGACATTGTCGGCCTTCGCTTGGACCCCGAAATCCGCTGGTCGATCTTGCGCGCCCTCGCGGCCCGCAATGCCGTAACCCCGGCCGAGCTCGAAGAGGAAAAGCAGCGCGATAATACGCTGACCGGCGCTACCGAATTCCTCGGCGCCAGCCACGCCTTCCCCACGCCGGAGACCAAGCGCTCCGCGTTCGATAAGGCCCTCACGCCCGGCGCATATTCCAATGCCGAGGTGGACGCACTGGTCGCCGGTTTCAATGCCCCGCGCTCAGCTAGCCTGCAGGAGGCCTTTGCGGAGGAGTTCTTCTCCCGCGTGGAAGACATCTGGGCCGCGCACCCGATTGAGATTGCTAACCGCCTCATCCGCGGCTTCTACCCGGAGTTGCCGAAGGCCGATGCCGCCACCACGCGCCTGCTGCACCGAGAGCTGCCAGGAGCGCTGCGCCGTATCCTGCTGGAATGCCGCGATAACCTGCGGCGCACCCTCCGCGTGCGGGCTGGTCAATAAACTGTACAGCCTAGCGCTCGCGCCCTAGTTCCCCTCGGGTCACACTGTGTATAACAGTTGTTGATCCGGGGGGAATCTACATATGACGCTCAGTCATGACCGCAGTGACGAGGAACTAGTTGATGCTTTTATTGAGGGGGACAATAAGGCCTTTTCCACCATCGTGGAACGCCACCGCACGCGGCTGACCACGGTAGCGCGGCGCTACACCAGAAACGATCACGATGCCCAAGATGTGGTCCAGGAAGCCTTCCTGCGCGCCAGCTGCAACCTGCACTCCTATCGCCGCGAGTCTGCGCTATCGACCTGGCTGCACCGGCTGGTGAAAAACTCTGGCTATGACTACTTGAACCACCGCTCTAACAGGGAAAATGCTTCATTAGATGCGGAGGACTTTGATGACGATCGCAACCCGCTGCTCGCGCATAACCCTTCCGAAAACCTAGCGGAGCAGCTAGTGGTACGAGAAGCCATGCAGCTGCTGCGGGAGGATCAGCGCGAAGCGCTGGTGCTTACCGACGTCGCCGGGTTCCGCGTCGGCGAAGTTGCCACTGCCCAAGGGGTAAAGCCCGGCACCATCAAATCCCGTCGCGCCCGAGCGAGGGAAGTCCTACGCGCCGCCATGGGGTGAGTTTGCTAATACCGACGTTTGTCAGCGCGGCGGGTAGACTCAGGGCGTTACGCGAAACCACACTCTGATTTAAGGGAGTTAGCAATGACCGTCCACGATGTTGCCATCGTAGGTTCCGGCCCTGCCGGTTACACCGCCGCGCTGTACGCGGCACGCGCCGAGCTCAACCCGATTGTCTTCGAGGGCTTCGAGTACGGCGGCGAGCTTATGAATACCACCGAGGTAGAAAACTACCCCGGCTTCCAAAAGGGCATCATGGGCCCAGAGCTCATGGAAGAAATGCGCGCCCAGGCCATCCGCTTCGGTGCGGATTTGCGCATGGAAGTCGTTGACTCCGTAGAGCTGGAAGGCGATATTAAAAAGCTGCACGTGGGTGACGAGCTCTTTGAGGCCCGCACCGTTATCCTCGCCACCGGTGCCGCCCCGCGCCACCTCGGCGTTCCCGGTGAGGAAGAACTCTCCGGCCGCGGCGTATCCACCTGCGCTACGTGCGATGGCTTCTTCTTCAAGGGCCACAATATTGCCGTTATCGGCGGCGGAGACTCCGCCATGGAGGAGGCTACCTTCCTCACCAAGTTCGCGGACTCTGTCACCATTGTGAACCGCTCCGAGAACTACCGCGCCTCCAAGATCATGCTGGAGCGCGCCCAGGCCAACGAAAAGATCAAGTGGGAGACCAATAAGGTCGTCGAAGAGGTCATTGACGCTGAAGGCAAGGTCGGCGGCCTCAAGCTCAAGGACGTCACCAACGGCGAGACCTCTACCTTGGATGTCACTGCCATGTTCGTAGCAATTGGCCATGATCCGCGCTCTTCCTTCCTCAATGATCAGGTCAAGCTCAATGACAACGGCTATGTTGTAGTTGAACAACCCTCCACCAAAACCTCTCTGCCAGGCGTTTTCGCCTGCGGTGACTTGGTAGATGACCACTACCAGCAGGCAATTACCGCGGCCGGCTCCGGTTGCCGCGCGGCAATTGATGCGGAACATTTCCTCGCAGAAAGCCGTTAATTCAGTATGAGCAATGTCAAGAAAGTAACCACCGATACGTTCCGTAAGGACGTCATCGAGTCCGATAAGCCCGTCGTCGTCGACTTCTGGGCCGAGTGGTGTGGCCCCTGCAAGAAGCTTTCCCCGATCCTGGAAGAGGTAGCGGAGGAGCTGGACGGCCAGGTCACCATCGCCAAGGTAAACGTCGATGAAGAGCGCAACCTTGGCGCCATGTTCCAGATCATGTCCATCCCAAATGTGCTGATTTTCAACCACGGCGAGAAGGTAGACGAATTTGTGGGTCTGCGTTCTAAAGATGACATCGTGGCGCAAGTGAAAAAGCAGCTTTAACTGTTAATCTAATTCCTATTAGATTAAGCGTGTAGAAATTCTGGAATGCGGCCCTAACTAAAGCGGGCTGTGAAAGGGGTATAAGGCGTGAATCGCGTTCTTCGAGTCGGCGATACAAGCGTGCGTGTAGCTGAGGCTCGCGCTACCTTGGCCCGTCTCGGCCTCTTGTCAGATTTCAAGGGGGAACTTTCTGCGTGGAAGAAGCAGAAGTACTCCGAGAGCGACAAGAGCT
Organism: Corynebacterium tuberculostearicum; assembly: GCF_022347385.1. Taxonomy (GTDB): domain Bacteria; phylum Actinomycetota; class Actinomycetes; order Mycobacteriales; family Mycobacteriaceae; genus Corynebacterium; species Corynebacterium tuberculostearicum_M. The sequence goes on along the minus strand of NZ_JAKRDT010000025.1, from coordinate 14,295 downwards.
TTGATGCCAATTTGTCTGAGGTCCTCAAGGCCTTCCAGCAATCCCGCGGTATCGTGCCCACGGGCGAGATCGACGATCTCACCCTGCGCGAACTGCGCCAAGCCTCGTACACGCTCGGCAGCCGCGTACTTAGCTACGAGCCTGCGAATGAGCTGGTGGGTGACGATATCTCGCAGCTCCAGCAACAACTGCAGGAGCTCGGCTTCTACCAACAGCGCGTAGACGGCCACTTCGGTACTAATACCCACGCGGCGCTGAAGGAATATCAACACAACTGCGGCCTGCAAGAAGATGGTGTGTGCGGCCCCGCCACTATCCGCGCCCTTGGACTGCTCGGCCGCCGCATCACCGGCGGCTCCGCCCACAATATCCAAGAGCGTGAGCGCGTCCGCAACGCCGGCCCAAAGCTGGCGGGCAAGCGCGTTGTCATCGATCCCGCCTTGAGCGGCGGCGACGCCGGCCAGCTGGTCAAGGGTCGCTTCGGTGATATTTCCGAGCAGGAAATCCTGTGGGACCTCACCCAGCGCATCGAGGGGCGCATGATTGCCGCAGGCATGGAAACCATCATCTCCCGTCCGCGGACCTCCGATGCGGACGTCAAGTCCCGCGCCGAACTGGCCAATGCCTTCGATGCGGACATGGTCATTTCCCTAGCCTGCGATTCTTACCCCAATGAGAAGGCCAATGGTGTTGCCACCTTCTACTTCGGTTCCGAATCCGGCAACTCCTCACTCATTGGTGAGACCCTATCCGGTTTCATCCAGCGCGAGATTGTCGCGCGCACCGAGCTGCTGGACTGCGGCAACCACGGCCGCACCTGGGACCTGCTGCGCTTGACCCAGATGCCGGTCATCCAGATCGTACTGGGCTACCTGACCAACCCAGAGGACTTAAAGATCCTCACCAACCCGTCCTGCCGCGATGACATTGCAGAGGCGATCGTGATTGCCGTAAAGCGCATGTACCTCATGGAGCAGGACACCGCGGTAACCGGCACCTATAAGTTCTCCGAGCTGCTCCAGGCCGAGCAGGCCTAGGCCTCGAATCTAGGCCAAGGCGCGGGCCAGGAGGTCTTCGGCTGCTGCCGCACTGAGCATATCGTGCTCGGGCGGCAGCTCGAGCCGCAAGCGGGGGAGTACTGGGTGATCCGCGGCCACCTCAAAGCCAGCGGAGCGCAAAGTCTCATAAGACATCAGCCCGATATAGGCCGGTTTGTGGCCCAAGAAATCCGCCGCTTCCGCTGGATCGCCGTAATAGCCAAAGGCCTCCACGGCGGTGCTGCCGCGGTTAGTGAGGTGCATAATGGCGGCGTCGACAAGCACTGCTTCAATGCCACGCCCCATTAAATGTGCTTTGACGAAGAGCGAGGTAATGATCTCCGCATCGTCTGAAATGGGGGCGGTGGGAAGCTTGGCGGCGCCGGCAGCATCCTCGCGGGAGCAAAAGAGAATGGTGGCGTCCTCGCCCACGGTAAAGCCGCACTGCCCAAAAGACAGCAGGGTAGTAGCCAGCCACGCCTCTTTTTCAAAGGCGGGATCGAGCACGGAGGCCTCCAGCTCCCAAAAGGTACTGCGCGCGGCCTGGCGGTGAATGCGCGCGCCTTCGCGTACCGGCTCGAGGATCATCGCCCCAGTTTAGTGCTGGCCCTCGATGAGCGTCATGATGCGCTCGAAATCTTCTTGGTCACCGAATTCCACGACCATCTTGCCCTTGCGCTTGCCCATGGTCACGGTGACCTTGGTATCGAAGCGATCGGACAGGCGCTCGGCGGAATCGGTAAAGTACTGCGGCTGCGGTGCCGGCTGCTTCTTCTTGGATTCTGCCGGCTTACCATCGCGCTTGTAGAGGGTGACTGCTTCCTCGGTGGCGCGTACGGACAGGCCCTCCGCGATGATGCGGTTGGCAATGTATTCCATGGCCTCGGTGTCATCCAAGGACAAAAGCGCACGCGCGTGGCCGGCAGATAAGGTACCAGCAGCTACGCGCTTTTGTACCTCTACCGGCAGCTTGAGCAGGCGCAGCATATTGGTCACCTGCGGGCGCGAACGGCCAATGCGATCCGCCAGCTCGTTCTGGGTAACGCCGAATTCTTCCAGCAGCTGCTGGTAGGCGTGTGCCTCTTCCAAGGGATTGAGCTGTACGCGGTGGATGTTCTCCAGCAAAGCATCGCGCAGCAGGTTGTCATCCTTGGTATCGCGCACGATGGCCGGAATCGTGGCCAGGCCCGCCTTGGAGGAAGCGCGCCAACGGCGCTCACCCATGATGAGCTCAAAGCCGCCTTCCTCGGAAGGACGGACGACCACGGGCTGCAGCAGGCCAAACTCGCGGATCGAGTGGACGAGCTCACCGAGTTCATCCTCGTCGAAGACCGTGCGCGGCTGCTTCGGGTTGGGGATGATATCCCCAATGGAAATCTCGCGGTAGGTCGCACCGATAGGAGCCGGGGTGGCCTGGCGCTTCTTGGAGGACTTAGAGCCAGAACCCTGCTGAATGGTGGGAGCACCCTTTACGCGCTTGCCTTCACCACCCTTCCGGCCCGGCTGCGGGGTGGAATTACCCAAAATAATATCCGCGGCGGAATCGCCCAAGCGCGGCTTGCGGGTAGGAGCATCAGGACCGGACGGGATGAGTGCGGCTAGGCCTTTGCCAAGGCCACCTTGCTTCTGTTCTGCCATGAGTTCCTATCCTTCCAATTCCGCGTAAATCTCTGGGCTCACGCCAATCGCCCCGGTGGTCGGGTGCGGGCGATAATCGCCACGCCGGTCAAGCTCGCGCGCGGCCGCAAGGTAGGCGCGGGCACCGGTGGACGAGGGAGCGTAATCAATAACCGTAGTACCGTACCCCGGTGCCTCGGAAACGCGCACGGAGCGCGGGATAACATTGGCCAGCACCACGGCGCCAAACTGTTCGCGGACGTTATCGGCCACGTCCTCGGCCAAGCGCGTGCGGGCGTCATACATGGTCAGCAGCACGGCGGAAATATGCAGATCCTCGTTGAGGTGCTCGCGAATCATGGAGATATTGCCCAGCAGCTGGCCCACGCCCTCCAGGGCGTAATACTCGCATTGAATCGGGATGATGACCTCCTCAGCGCAGGTCATCGCGTTAATGGTGAGCAAACCCAGCGATGGCGGGCAATCAATGAAGACATATTCGAAGCCATGCTCTTCAAGGAAGCCATTATGCAGGGCGTCATAGAGCCGAAATTCGCGACGCACCAAGGAGACCATTTCAATCTCTGCGCCAGCCAGATCAATGGTGGCGGGGATGCAGAAGAGGTTCTCGTTGTGCGAGGAAGCCTGCATGGCCTTCTCGGCGGTGCAGTCCCCAAGGAGCACCTCATAGCTGGAATCGGTGCCGGAATTATGTTCCGCGCCCATGGCCGTGGAGGCGTTTCCCTGCGGGTCAAGATCGATCACCAGCACTTTTTTGCCCTCTGTGGCTAGCGCTGCGGCCAAGTTGGCGGCGGAGGTGGTTTTGCCTACGCCGCCTTTCTGGTTAGCAATGGTGATAAGGCGCGGATTAGTCATGCCGTCTACTTTAGTTCACGCGCGGGACACGAATGATCGTGGTTCCCTCGATGGTGCTGACCTCGGCCTTTCCACCGCCGGCCTTCTTAATGTCAGCGGCATCGCGTTCCAGTTCCTCGTGTACCGAAGAACCCTTCAGCGCGATCATTTCACCACCCTTGCGCACGAGCGGCAGCGACCATTTCGCCAGCTTGCCAAGCGGTGCGACGGCGCGGGAGGTGACCACGTCTGCGCCCGCCACGGCCTTTTTAATCGGGCCTTCCTCGGCACGGCCACGCAGGACCGTCACGTTGTCTAGGCCCAGCTCTTCTACGACCTCGTTGAGGTAGTTATAGCGCTTGAGCAGCGGCTCGATCAGGGTGATCTGCAGGTCCGGGCGCGCAATGGCCAGCGGAATGCCGGGCAGCCCAGCACCCGAGCCGACGTCGATAACCGTGGCGCCCTCCGGGATTGCTTGCTTGACGACGGCGCAGTTAATAATGTGCCTGTCCCACAAGCGTGGCACCTCGCGGGGGCCTATAAAACCACGAGTGGACCCGTCTGTAGCGAGCGAATCATGGTAAGCCTGCGCGAGGGGCAAGCGGGAGCCGAATACTACTGACGGGTCCATCTCGGACACGATGGGGTTCTCCTCCGTGTTTATTTGTTTTTGCGCTGTTTCTTGGTGCGGTTGTCCTTCTTGCGGGCACCCGGCTTAGGCGCGGAAGTGCGCTTGGCCTCTACCTTAGCGGCTTCCTCTTCTTCTTCCTCGCGGTCCATCTTGGCATAGACGATGCGGGTTTGGAAGAAGGTCCAGACCGTATTGGCCATCATGTAGAACAGCAAACCAATCGGCCAGATGAAGCCGGAGAAGACCAGCATGGCTGGCATGACCCACAGCATCATCTTGGACATCATGGCCATTTGCTGCTGCATCATTTCCGCGTTCTGGCCCTGCGGTGCTTGGGTCTTGCCAGCAGCACGGCGCTTTTCCTGGCGGTTCAGGCTCATGCGGGCGTTGAAGTGCGTCATAACCGCAATGACGGCGATCATCGGAACGATGATGACGGCTGCCTGGGTAGTGGTTACGCCCTCTACAATCGGCGAGTTCAAGCGCAGGTTGGTCACCAGCGGAACATCAAAGATCTTGGCATCCAAGAACTGCTGGACTAGGTCCGGCTTAAAGATGTAGTTCGCGGTGTTGGCGTTATCCTCAACGGACATAGGGTCACCACTGGGATGTCCAATGCCACCGGCTACCGCAACGGTGCGGTCGAAGGAGCGCAGCACGTGGAACAAACCAACGAACATTGGAATCTGCACGAAGACCGGCAGGCAGCCGGCCATCGGGCGAACGCCGGACTCCTTGTAGACCTTCTGCATTTCCTGCGCGGCCTTGGTTTGGTCATTGCCGTACTTCGCGCGGATTTCCTGCACCTTAGGCTGGATTTCCTGCATCTTGCGCGAGGAACGAATCTGGCTGATGGTCGGCTTGACCATTAGCGCCTTAAGCGTCCAGGTCAGCAGCACAATGGCCAGAATCCAGGTAATGCCCCAGGTAGGGTCCATTACGAGGGACAGCAGCCAGTGCCAGAACCACAAAACGGCCGAAATTGGCCAGTAAATGATATTAAGCACGAGTGTTTAATCCTCAATTGTTGTTGGTACCCGGGACCGGATCGAATCCGCCCGGATGCCAGGGGCCACATTTGCAGACCCTGGCTATTGCCATCGCCGTACCCTTGATTGCACCGTGTTGAGACAGCGCCTCTAGGGCATAAGCACTGCATGTCGGCTCGAACCGACAGGTCGATACCATCTTAAGGCCAGAGACATGTTTTTGGTAGAAATGAACCACTTTGACCATTGGTTTGGCCAATCCTCTGGCTGGGGGAATTTCCTCCCCGCGGGAATTTAGATATCCCATTGCTTGCGCAGTGCTTTGGCAAGATCTTTTTCTAATTGCTCACTGCTAGCAGTGGCGCTGGCGGGCAAGGCACGGATGACTACGTCCACGCTGGCGGGCAGCTTGGGAATGAATGTCATGCACACATGGCGAAGCCGCCGGGAGGTGCGGTGGCGAACCACTGCATTCCCGACGGCTTTAGAAACAATCAGCCCAAATCGCGGCCCAGTGGCGGCGATATCGGCTGCCTTGTCCGTACCTGCGTTGTCGCGCGCGTGCACGACGACCGTACGAGTGCCCGCCCGGCGACTGCCCTTCATCGTGCGCCGAAATTGCGTCGGCGACGTGAGCTTGTGCTGGGCTGGAAGCATAACTTATGCAGTCAGCTTTGCGCGGCCCTTCTTGCGACGAGCTGCAACAATGGCGCGACCTGCACGGGTGCTCATGCGGGTGCGGAAGCCGTGCTTGCGAGCACGACGACGGTTGTTCGGCTGGAACGTGCGCTTACCCTTTGCCACGTTAATTCTCCTTGAAGTTGTGCGTAGGCACACCACCGCGATGCAGCGGCACGCCCACTGATGAATAGATTCCATGAACCTGACGCATCACAGTCTCTCCGGTGCACGGCGAGCCGACGGGCCCAGCCGGTGCGAGGTGACGCAGTCACTTTCACGCGCAACTCTTCGTTGCAATAGACCATGCCAGATTACGTGATTTCTGCCGCTGGAAACAAATCGACACCCGGGTACACCCGAAATTACATAAATGTTTTTTCCTGCAGCTAGAGGGCCAGATTCTGTGCTCTTACTGCACCTAATCCGTCACACAGTAAGACCCACCCCAACCCACTCCCGGGTGGTGAATTTTTCTCGCTAGACACACCCGCCGTTTCGGCGGTAGAACAGAAGAATCAAATTCCACAGCCCAACCGGTCATGTGGATAACTCTAAATCAACGCTTGAGACTTGTGCAGTTTCCGCAGCGTACGGCCATAAACTGACCAATGAAGAGTTATCCACAGTCATGAACTAAGCTGTGAATAACTATTTAATCCACACCTGTGGATAACTCTGTGGAGATCGAGGTGACTCGATAAAAACCGATGTGAAAACCACGGTGGAATCCGCAGTGAAAATTGTTATTCAATGTCCACCCGTCCCCGACTAAATTCCACAAAGGTAGCCTGTTGTGACTGACCCACAAGCGAACCTGCATGCCGTTTGGCGCGCGGTCGTTGATGACCTGCTCGCACAATCCGAGCAACCCAATTCCGAGGTCCCCAGTTTTTCGCACTCACAGCGCCTTTACCTCCAACTGGTTCGCCCCATCATGATGGTTGAGGGCTACACCCTCGTTGCCGCCGAGAACCTGGATGCCAAAAATGTGGTCGAAAATGAGTTGGGCGAGCACATTGCCAAGGCACTAACCCGCCACCTGGGTCGGCCGTGTTCCTTTGCGGTTACCCTTGCCACCCCACAAGAGCCACAGCCGCCGGCCGTGGACCCTGCACCACAGCCAACTCCCCCTCAACAACAGCAACCGCCGGAAGCGCAACCGCCGCAGAACACGGAATCTACGCAGAACTACATTCCGCGCCCGCAGCAGACGGATGCCGCTGCACAGCAGGCCCCTTCCCAGAACAATTGGCAGTCGAGTCACGCCCCTGCAAGCCTGGATGAGCTAGCCCAGCACTATAACCAACAGCAGGCAGAATCCGCGGGAAATTTCTCCGGTGCTGCCACCAATTCCGCCCGCATCCCGCGCGAGGCCCCGGCGCACGATCCCAACCGTGAGACTTCCCTCAATCCGAAGCACACTTTCGATAGCTTCGTGATCGGTTCTTCGAATCGTTTTGCCAATGGTGCCGCCGTAGCTGTGGCCGAGAACCCCGCACGTGCGTACAACCCACTATTTATCTGGGGTGGCTCTGGTCTGGGCAAAACGCACCTTTTGCATGCCGCCGGCAATTACGCCCAAGTACTGCACCCGGGTCTGCGCGTGAAGTATGTGTCTTCGGAAGAATTCACGAATGACTATATTAATTCCCTGCGCGATGACCGTCAGGAATCCTTCAAGCGGCGCTACCGCAATCTCGACATTTTGATGGTCGATGACATCCAATTCTTGGAAGGCAAAGAATCCACCCAGGAAGAGTTCTTCCATACTTTCAATGCGCTGCACCAAGCCAATAAGCAGATCATTTTGTCTTCGGACCGCCCACCGAAGCAACTAACCACGCTGGAAGATCGCCTCCGCACCCGCTTTGAAGGCGGTCTTATCACCGATATTCAGCCGCCAGATCTAGAAACGCGTATCGCGATTTTGATGAAGAAGGCGGCCAATGACGGCACCGAAGTGGATCGCTCCGTGCTTGAGCTCATTGCCTCGCGTTTTGAGTCATCTATTCGTGAGCTCGAGGGCGCGTTGATCCGCGTTTCGGCCTATTCCTCCTTGGTGAATGAGCCAATCAACGTGGAGATGGCAGAAATCGCGTTGCGCGATTTGGCCCCAGATTCCGCCGATAGGCAAATCACCGCTACCTCGATCATGGAGGTCACTGCAGAATTCTTCGATATTGATGTAGAGACTCTGCGCGGCGCTGGCAAGAAGCGTGCGGTGGCGCATGCACGCCAGTTGGCTATGTATCTGTGCCGCGAACTTACTGAGCTATCCCTTCCCAAGATCGGTGAACAGTTCGGCGGCAAGGACCACACCACCGTCATTTACGCGGATCGCAAGATCCGCAAAGAGATGACTGAAAAGCGCAATACCTACGACGAGATCCAGGCGCTTACCCAGCGCATCAAGAATCGCGGTCGCGCCTAGATCTCGTCACCTTTTCTACAGCTCCTTCCTTAAGCGCCTTCCTTATATAAAGGAGGGCGCTTTTGTCTGCCCTTTGTCACTTCGCGGATTCTGCTCGCACTACTTAAAGGTGAGACCAGAACTACCAGATCAGAGATTCTTGACTGAGACGCCGAAACCTGGTTCAAACCGTCCACACAGCCGCCTATACCTTCGTGTAATTCCACAAAGAACCCAGAAGGTCCACGAAAAGTACTCTCTTAACTGCGAAAAGAGTTATCCACAGCGTTATTCACACTTGTGTAATTTCATCTTTGTAATTCATAGATCTTACTCACAGTTTTAAATTCCACAGGCCCTATGCTGGGAGAACTACCCTGTGATCAGCGCTGTGTGTAGATCGGTGATCAAATGACAAAACCTGTGGATAAAACGACGATCCCGTTAGTTGTCCACATTTTTCCCCGATTGATCACAGCAAGATCACAAGAATTGGCACACCCCGGATCTGTGTCCTGAACTTGTCGTTTACCTAGTTACCCACAGATCCCACAGCGCTTATTACTACTACTAAATTATTTCTCTGATCTGTATAGAAGAAAGAGGGTGTGTGGAATTCGGCCCGGCCTGCCTTCGGCCAGGCGCGGATCGGGCGGGCAAAGATGGAATTACACGTTGTGGCGCACCGCGCCCGATGCGGTAAGTTGGAAGCCAGTCTTTTGTAAGTAACAAATTTCCTACTTGCCCCAGAGGAGCTCTTCGCACCATGGATGAAGCCGTGTCATTTCGCGTGGCCAAAGATGACCTTGCCAACGCCGTAGCGTGGGTTGCTCGCAGCCTGCCGTCCAAGGTCACCCAGCCCGTGCTCCGCGCGATGCTGATTACCGCGGATGACAATGGTCTTGAGTTCACTGGCTTCGATTACGAGGTATCCACCCGCGTCCGCATCGCCGGCATGGTGGATGAACCCGGACAGATCGCAGTAGCCGGCAAGCTCCTCTCTGACATCGTCGCTTCCCTTCCCAACAAGGAAGTGGAGATCTCCCAGGTAGATTCCAAGGCCCTGGTTACCTGTGGCTCTTCCCGCTTTGAGCTACCACTGATTCCACTGGATGATTACCCGCAGCTTCCGGTCCTGCCGGAGGTTACCGGCACCATCCAGCCACAGCTATTCGTCGAGGCCATCCACCAGGTCGCCGCCGCGGCCGGCAAGGATGACACCCTGCCCATGCTCACCGGTGTGCACATGGATATCCGTGGCAAGGACATTGAGATGACGGCAACGGACCGCTTCCGCCTGGCAATGCGCACCTTGGAATGGGAGCCGAAGTCGCCGGATGTAGAAGCCAAGCTCTTGGTGCCTGCGAAGACCCTGCAGGAAACCGGTCGTTCCTTGGATCCGCACCTGAATATCCCAGTGGAAATCGCTGTGGGCACCGATGACAATATTGGTGCCGATGGCCTCTTTGGCCTGCACGCGGATAATCGCGAGACCACCACGCGCATGCTGGATGCGGACTTCCCTAATGTGCAGCCGCTGCTGCCGAAGAATCACACCAATATTGCCTCCATTGAGGTCGCCCCGCTGCAAGAAGCAATCCGCCGCGTTTCTTTGCTGACGGATCGCAACGCGCAGATTCGGATGGAATTCGCCGATGGCCAGGTGACCCTTTCCGCCGGCGCGGATGCCGGTAACGCCACCGAGACCCTGCCGTGTGCATTCCATGGCCGCGATGAATTCCTCATCGCCTTCAATCCGGGCTACCTCAAGGATGGCTTGGGCGTCATCAATACCGACCGCGTGGTCTTCGGCTTTACCGAGCCTTCGCGCCCAGCCATCATGATCCCAGAACCGGAAGAGCTGCCTGAGGCCGATGAAGATGGCAACTTCCCCACGCCGGAGACCAACTTCACCTACCTGCTCATGCCGGTTCGCCTGCCGGGCTAATGTACGTCAGGGATCTCGATGTTCGGGATTTTCGCTCGTGGCCCGAACTTAATGTGCATCTAGGGCCGGGGATCACCCTTTTTGTCGGGCGCAACGGCTTTGGCAAGACCAATATCGTCGAGGCCATTGGCTATACCGCCCACCTTTCTTCCCACCGCGTTTCACACGATGCACCGCTGGTGCGCCAGGGCGCGGATAGCGCGCGGGTATCCATTACCGCGGTGAACCAAGGCCGCGAGCTTACTACCCATTTGCTGATTAAGCCCCACGCGGCCAATCAAGCACAGATTAATCGCACCCGCCTGCGCAGCCCCCGTGAGCTGCTGGGCGTGGTAAAAACTGTGCTCTTCTCTCCGGAGGACTTGGCCCTGGTGCGCGGGGAGCCGGCTGGGCGCCGCGCCTACCTCGATAGCATCATTGCCTCGCGGACTCCGCGGCTAGCGGGTGTGAAGGCCGACTACGACAAGGTGCTCAAGCAACGCAATGCCCTGCTGAAATCGGCCTCCGGCAGCCTGCGCCGCGGCTATTCCGATAGCGATGGTGCCGCTGCGTTGGCCACCTTGGATACCTGGGATGCGCAGCTTGCCCGGCTGGGCGCCCAGGTGATCGCCGCACGCCTTGCGCTTGTCGACGCCCTCTTGGACCACATCCCCGCCGCCTATTCCGGCCTGGCACCAGAATCGCGGCCGGCGCACTTGGAGTATAAGTCCACGATCGATACCTCCGATCGCGAGGTGCTAGAGGCCGTGCTGCTCACCGAGTTGGCCGCCGCCCGGCAGCGCGAGATCGAACGCGGCATTTCCCTGGTGGGTCCGCACCGCGATGATCTGGTGCTCAACCTGGGTGATCAGCCGGCCAAGGGCTTTGCTAGCCACGGCGAAACGTGGTCCTACGCCATCGCGCTGCGTCTGGCGGAATTCAACCTCCTGCGCCAGGAGGGAGGATCCGATCCGGTGCTCATCTTGGATGATGTCTTTGCCGAGCTCGATGCCAAGCGCCGCAAGCAGCTGGTCCACTTGGCCGCCGAGGCCGAACAGGTGCTCATCACCGCGGCCGTGGACGAGGATTTGCCCGGAAATTTGGAACCCATCGTGCGCTACCGCGTGAGCGTAGAAGATACCGAGACCGGTCGCATCTCCAAGCTCAGCGCCGAGGAAGGTGAAGGGAATGAGTGAGGATCAAGGGGGCGTCGGCAAGCAGCGCATCGATCCCGTCACCCAGTACTTCAAGCTGGTTCGGTCCACCTCCAAAAACCCGCCGAAGCTGACCCGTCCGGTGCCGAAGATGCCGGTGCCTTCGCTGGAGAAGGCGCAAAAGCAGGGGTATATGGGCTATCAACGGGGCATACCCACTGGCCCGGATGGCAGGAAGAAGCGGCGCACCTTGACCGTGCCGAGCCTGGGATCCCAAATTAACCGCGAGGTAGTCAACCGTGGGTGGGAGCATGACCTGGCCAATGGCTGGGTGATGGGCAATTGGGAGCATCTGGTGGGCGAGCGCATTGCCGCGCATACGCAGCCGCAACGGATTAAGGACAAGATTGTCTACGTATCCTGCGATAATTCCACGTGGGCAACGGAGTTGCGCTACCTGCAACGGCAAATCCTGCGGAAAATCTCTAACCGCCTGGGCCCAGATGTCATTGTGGAACTGCGGATTCACGGGCCGAAACAAAGGCGCAATTACGAGGGGCGGCAGTGGGTCAAACCGCAAGGATCACAAGATACATACGGCTAATAGGCTGAGGTTTACTCAGACTTGCACAATGTAAATAACCTCAGAGCGCGCCAGATTCCTATCTCTCACGGGTGTGGGGTGTCTTTCAGTAGGGGGTATCCGTGTAGAATAGTCAAGGTCTTAGAATTAGCTATAGCCAAAAGGAGAGCACGAATCCGTGGCTGAAGAACACGCATATGATGCCGGGTCAATTACGATCCTGGAGGGCCTCGAGGCCGTCCGTAAGCGCCCCGGCATGTACATTGGTTCGACCGGTTCGCGCGGCCTGCACCACCTCATTTGGGAGATCGTTGATAACTCCGTCGATGAGGCCATGGCCGGCTACGCCGATAAGGTTACCGTCAAGCTGCTGGAGGATGGCGGCGTCGAGGTCATCGATAATGGCCGTGGCATCCCGGTAGAAATGCACGCCTCTGGTGCGCCTACCGTCCAGGTGGTCATGACCCAGCTGCACGCCGGCGGTAAGTTCGACTCCGACTCCTACGCCGTTTCTGGCGGCCTGCACGGTGTCGGTATTTCCGTGGTGAACGCGCTTTCTACCCGCGTGGAGGCGGAGATCAAGCGCGACGGCAAGCACTGGTACCAAAACTTCCAGAACGCCATCCCGGACGAGCTCGTTGAGGGCGGCAATGCCCGCGGCACGGGCACCAAGATCCGCTTCTGGGCGGACCCGGAAGTTTTTGAAACTACCGAGTACGATTACGACACCATTGCCCGCCGCCTGCAGGAAATGGCCTTCCTGAATAAGGGCCTGAGCATTGAGCTCATTGATGAGCGCGTCACCGAAGAGCAGATCGAGCTGGAAGAGATCGCCGATGCAGAATCTGGCGAAACCAGCGCGGATGAGACGTCCTTCGATGATGCCCCGGACGCCGGCGATACCTTTAATGAAGAATCCGGCGAGGCGAAGGACGCTGCGGCGGATAAGAAGCGCCGCAAGAAGGTAACCTTCCACTACCCGGATGGCTTGACCGACTACGTCAAGTACCTCAATAAGTCCAAGACCGCGATCCACCCGACCATCGTTTCCTTCGATGCGAAGGGCGAGGATCACGAGGTCGAGGTAGCGCTGCAGTGGAACCAGGGCTATAAGCAGTCCGTTCACACCTTTGCCAATACCATCAACACCCACGAGGGCGGCACGCACGAAGAGGGCTTCCGTGCGGCCCTGACCTCCCTGATGAACCGCTACGCCAAGGAGCATAAGCTCCTCAAGGAAAAGGACGGCAACCTCTCCGGCGATGACTGCCGCGAAGGCTTGGCGGCCGTTATTTCCGTCAAGGTGGGCGATCCGCAGTTCGAGGGCCAGACCAAGACCAAGCTGGGCAATTCCGAGATCAAGGGCTTTGTCCAGCGCGCGGTCAACGAGCACGTCAATGACTGGTTCGATGCCAACCCGGCTGAGGCGAAGGCCATTATTAATAAGGCTGTGTCCTCCGCGCATGCTCGCATGGCTGCCCGCAAGGCTCGTGAGATGGTGCGCCGCAAGTCCGCCACCGACCTCGGTGGCCTGCCGGGCAAGCTCGCAGATTGCCGCTCGAAGGATCCGAAGATTTCCGAGCTCTACATCGTGGAGGGTGACTCCGCAGGTGGCTCCGCTAAGGGCGGCCGCGATTCCATGTTCCAGGCCATCCTGCCGCTGCGCGGCAAGATCCTGAACGTGGAGAAGGCCCGTATGGATAAGGTCCTCAAGAATGCCGAGGTTCAGGCGATTATTACCGCGCTGGGTACCGGCATCCACGAGGAATTCGATATCAAGAAGCTGCGCTACGACAAGATCGTGCTCATGGCCGATGCCGACGTTGACGGCCAGCACATTGCCACGCTGCTTCTGACCCTGCTCTTCCGCTTTATGCCGCAGCTGGTTGAGGACGGCCACGTGTTCCTGGCTAACCCGCCGCTGTACAAGCTCAAGTGGTCTAAGGGTACTCCGGGCTATGCTTTTTCCGACGCCGAGCGCGATAAGCTGCTGGCCGAGGGCTTGGAGCAAAACCGTAAGATCAACAAAGATGACGGCATCCAGCGCTACAAGGGTCTGGGCGAGATGAACGCCGCCGAGCTGTGGGAGACCACGCTTGACCCGAGCACCCGCATCCTGCGCCGTGTGGATCTGGAAGACGCGCAGCGCGCCGATGAGCTCTTCTCCATCCTCATGGGTGATGATGTCTCGGCTCGCCGCTCCTTCATTACCCGCCGCGCGAAGGACGTCCGCTTCCTGGATATCTAGAGCGCAGTATGAAGCCCACCGTGGAATTTACCGCGGTGGGCTGGGTTAAACGACAAAATGTGTTGTTTTCCGGCGTGTCGGGGTAAACGACATTTTGTGTTGGTGGACTGCGTGGTTTAGGGCACGTGGCCTTTGCGTATTCCCATAGAGTGGTTGTAGGCAC
>NZ_JAKRDT010000024.1:0-23881 GCF_022347385.1 Corynebacterium tuberculostearicum | reverse complement strand
ATCTGCAGAGCCGTCCTCTGAGGCATCCTCGCCTGCCGAGCCGTCCGATCTGCCGACCTCAAGCACGTCTACCTCGGAAAAGACAACTTCCAAGAAAACGACAGCTGAAACTACCACCGCAGTCTCGACGGAAAAGCAGACCGCAGAGCCTTCCAGCTCCGCCACAAGTTCTGCCACGAGCGAGCCAACGTCTAAGCCGACCCAGGCTGCAGACTCGTCTACGTCTACCTCTACCTCTGCGTCCTCTACGTCCACTTCGGCACAGCCCGAGCCCGAATCTTCAGAGCCTGCGTCCTCGGATTCAAAGCCCTCGGAGTCGACCGCACCTACCACGACGTCTCCGTTGCTGACCTCGGAGTCCGAGCCTGAGCCTAAGCCGGTGCCGGTTACCACCGCGCCAAGCACCACTATCGCAGGTTCCGAGCTCGAGCCGACGCCAGAGCCGGAGACTACTGCTCCTACGACGACGATCCCTGGCTCAGAAATCGACCCCACCCCCGAACCAGAGATCACTGTAGAGCTCGAACCGGAGGTGCCGCTGGTACCGTCCGAGCCGGAAGAGCCGGAAGAACCGGAGAAACCGGCAGAGCCAGCAGAGCCCGCAGAGCCGGAAGCACCGGGGCGCCCTGAGGAGCCCGAAGAGCCAACGACTCCGCCGAAGGTCATTGTCGTCGTGGAAAATTAAGCGGCGCGCCCTGTCCCCCTGCACGAAATGCGGGATACTACACTGAGTTTAATGAACAACACACCTGGCCCCTCCCCGCAGCACACGCCGGCGTCGGCCCCAGCGCCGTCGCCCGCGACGGTGGCTTCGCGCCACGCGGCCAGGTCCACAGCGCCCAAACCAGGCGCAGAACAGCGACGCGCTAGGCCGCGCCGCGCGGTGCGACCGTCCGGCGAACCGGACGCTGCAAAACCCAAGCCAAAACCGAAGCCGCACCCACCTGCCCGTCACGAGCGGCCTGCCGCGCAGGAAACGGCTAATAAGAAGCCACAGCAGCCGCAGCAGGCCGACTCATCCACCGATGCGGCCGACTACCCCTACGTGGCGCTGACCCTACAAACCACCGGCATCCATCCCTCCACCGGGCGCATCGTGACTATCGACGCCATTGCTTTCAACGACGCCGGCGAACAAGGCCAGCTCTTCCACGCCGTCCTCAAGCCCGATATCGACGCCGGGCCGCGCCACCTCCACGGGCTGAGCACCACCGATATTGAGCAGGCGCCAGCTTTTGGCAAGATCCTTAAATCGCTGGACAAGCTTATCGACGGCCGCACGCTCATCGTCCACGATCTCCCCTATACCTGGGGCTTTCTCGTCGCCGAGGCCCGCCGCGCCATGATGGCCGCCGCGCGCCAAAACCGTGCGCGCAACCGCGGCCGCAATAAGGGCCGCCGGCGCCGCCAAAAGGTCGGGCACGTCCCCACGCCGGTTCGCATTATCGATACCTTGGCCACCTCCTATGCGCAGCAGGTGCGGGCAAATGATGTGCGGCTGGGGGGCGTCGCCAAGCAGAGCGGCCTAGACGCCACGCCGCAGGCTTCGGTGGAGCGCGCCGCCCGCCCCGAGCCGGAGACTTCGCGCGAGGACACCGAGCTGCTCATCGCGCTCTACCGCAAGCAAGAAGGCGGCACGGTGCGCAGCTATGCACCGGAGGACGTGCGCGCCGATCGCTTCGGCCTGCAACGCTCCCACGTGCGTGTCGACGCCGCCGAGGCCCCCGTCCAGCACCACAACCCCGGCAAGTACGAGCCGGGCAAGGAGCTGCGCCGCGGCATGGAAATCGTCGTCGCACCGGAAATCCTCGAGGACCCGGACACCATCATCGCCGCGCTCATGCGCGAGGAGCTCAATTATTCGGAAAAGCTTACCCGTGAGTCCTCGCTGGTGGTCTGCAATGTCACCACGGATCTGGTGGGAAAGCCCATGCATGCCCACCGCAAGGGCATTCCGCTGATGTCGGACGCCGCGTTTCTTGACGCCCTCACGCGCATCGAAGACGCCGAGCCCGAACCCGAACCCACTAAGCCAGCGCCGCGGGCCCAACGCTCGTCTCAGAGCAACAAAAAGGGCGGCGGTAAGAACAACAAGCGGCGCCGGCGCCGCGGTGGCCGCGGAGGTCGTGGCAGAGGCCGCCGAAATTCTGGCGGCTCGGCGGCGAAAAAGAACGACTAAGCCGCCCGCCCGACTACCCTAGGGGACATGAGTTTTAGAGTCCCGGGTGCGCTGAAAAAGTTGCGCACCACCACCGCCACTACCGCCGCGAAGCTGGCCACCACCGCTTCCCGCGCCACCGGCCGTGGCGCCGGCGGAATGATCGGTGGTCTAATCGCCAATGCCATTGACCCTTCCATCATGACCAACCTGGGCGGTGGGCGCCCGGCCGTGCTGGTTACCGGCACCAACGGCAAGTCCACCACCACCCGCATGTTGGCCGCCGCGGTCCGCGCCGAGCACACCGTAGCCACCAACGACGGCGGCGACAACATGGACGCCGGCATCATCTCCGCGCTCATGGCCGGCAAAGACGCCTCGCACCTGGTCCTCGAGGTGGACGAGCTCCACGTGCCCCACGTGGCCGATAACCTCAACCCGCAGGCCCTAGTCCTGCTCAACCTCACCCGCGACCAGCTGGACCGCGTGGGTGAAATCAACAAGATTGAGCGCGCCCTGCGCGGCGCCGTGGAGGCCCACCCAGACATGCTCGTCATCGCCAATTGCGACGACGTGCTCATGACCTCCGTGGCCTATGACGCCAAGAATGTCATTTGGGTCTCGGCCGGTGCCGGCTGGCTCGGCGATTCCGTCACCTGCCCGCGCACCGGCGGGCACGTCGTGCGCACCGAAGATGACTGGTACGCCGTTAAGCCGCTTGCCGACGGCCGCGAATTCCGCCGGCCGCAGCCTACCTGGGGCGTCGATAAGCATGGCATCATCACCCCGACCGCCAAGCGCCCGCTGAACCTGGCGCTGCCCGGCCGCGCGAACCGGGGCAACGCCGCCCAAGCCATCGCCGCGGCCGTGCAGGGCTTCGGTGTGGACCTCGATAAGGCCATTGCGGCCGCCGAGGGCATCGACGACGTCGCCGGCCGCTACTCCACTATTCACTGGAAGGGCCGCGACATTCGCCTGCTGCTAGCCAAGAACCCGGCCGGCTGGCAAGAAGCCCTGTCCATGGTGGACCGCAGCGCCGATGGCCTGGTCATCGCCACCAACGGCCAGGTGGCCGATGGCATCGACATGTCCTGGCTGTGGGACGTGAAATTCGAAGGCTTCAATGGCTTAAGCGTCAAGGCCGCCGGCGAGCGCGGCACCGACCTGGCCGTGCGCCTGGTCTACGCCGATATCTCCCACGAGCTCATCCCGGACCCGATGGACGCGCTCGGCGCCTGCCCGGAGGGCCGCATCGAGGTCCTCGCCAACTACACCGCCTTCCGCGATTTGAAGAAGGCGCTTTCCAAGGAGGCCACCAATGCTTAATATCGGCCTAGTGCTTCCCGACGTCCTCGGTACCTACGGCGACGACGGCAACGCCCTCGTCCTGCGCCAGCGCGCCCGCATGCGCGGCTTCGAGGCGGAGATTCACCCCATCCGCTTGGGCGAGCCCGTGCCCGAGACGCTGGATATCTACACCCTCGGCGGCGGCGAAGATACCGCGCAGATCCTGGCCGCGGACCACCTGATTTCCGATGGCGGCCTTACCCGCGCCGCTAACGCCGGCCGCCCCGTCTTTGCCATTTGCGCCGGCCTGCAGGTCCTGGGCGAATCCTTCCGCGCCTCCGGCCGCATTATCGACGGCGTCGGGCTGCTCGACGCCACCACGGCCGGCATGCAGGACCGCGCCATCGGCGAGGTAGCCTCCGAGCCCACCCGCGCCGGTGTCACCGCGGACCTCACCGAGCCGCTGACCGGCTTTGAAAACCACCTGGGTGCCACCATCCTCGGCCCGTCCGCGCAGCCGCTCGGCACGCTCACCCGCGGCAATGGCAATGCCGACCAGGCCGCCACCGCCGACCTCAGCGACGGCTCCGCCCAGCGCACCTACGAAGGCGCCGTCCAAGACAGCGTCATCGCCACCTATATGCACGGCCCGGCGCTGGCCCGAAACCCGCAGCTGGCGGATCTCCTCCTCGCCCAGGCCATGGGCGTGGCCCTCGCGGACCTCGAGCCGATTGAGATCCCGGCCGTCGACCGCCTGCGCGTCGAACGTTTCAACGCCTCCGAGCCCCCGCGCTCCCAAAGATAGGCCCACACCTGTGGATAACTTCGCCCGGCGGCCCCACAACCCCCGAGTTATCCACAGGCTCGGCCGCCACCCCTTGTAGCCGCGTGCCCCCGCCCATAGGCTGCGGGGCATGACGTTATTGGAGCAGCTGGGCGACATCGCTAAGCGCGGCGTGGAACTTCTCGAAGAGGCCCACGCCGCCTCCAGCCTGCCCTTGCCCGCGGACCAAGCGCGCACCCTGCGCCGCACCGCCGCGGCCTTCCTCTCGCCCACCAGCCACTCGCGCTACCAATCCCGCGCCCTGGCCGCCGCGCGCCGCAACCAACACAGCCTGGAGACCCTCGCGCTCATCGCCCGCCGCTCACGCGGCATTTCTGACCACACCAAGCGCTGGCAATTCCGCGAGAAGCTATGCGCCACCGCCGGCACCACCGCGCAGGTCTCGCGCGCGGCCACTCGGCTGCTGCGCGAAATCAACCCGCCACCCGAGCGCGAAGACGGCGGCCGACGCATCATGCACGGCGAGAAAACCACCCTGAGTTTCACCGGCCCCGCCGCGCAGATGGCCGATATCTGGGCCGCCGCCAAATCCGACCCGCTGGCCTGGCTCACCGGTTCCCGCGCCGCCGCGCCCGCGACCGTGACCACCAATGTCATCATCGAGCTGCCGGATTACCTGAAAATCCTGGCCGGCGACGGCGACGACATCCGCCTCGCTCTCACCAACGGCGCTACCATCACCGGCGCCGAACTCGTCCGCCGCACCCTCGCCGGCGCCGGCCTTTTCACGCTCATCCACCCCGAGCGCGGGCCGGTCAACCTCTACCGCACCCGGCAGGCCTCCGCGAAGCAGCGCCGCATGCTCGAGGCCGAAGGCGCCCGCTGCGCCTGGCCCGCTTGCCGACGCCCCGCCTCCGAATGCCAAGCCCACCACCTCATCGAATACTCCCGCGGCGGCCTCACCCACCCCGAAAACATGACGCTGCTGTGCCCGTATCACAACTCCATCAACGGCCTGCCGGGCCGCGGCCGCATGGCCCGCGTCAATGGCCGAATCGCCTGGCTTCCGCCCGCCAGCCGGCACAACGCTACGCCTAACAGCCCGCATAGCAGCATGCATAGCGATCACAGCGGTATATGCAGCAGCGCGGAGAGCGGGGCGGCCAGCAGAGCGCACGGCCCGCCGGTGTTCACCGGCCGCGCGCGAACCGGGCCCACGGCCGCCGTCCCCTAGCCCGCGCTTGCGGATTCCCCGCGTTAAATGGTCAGGCGGCCAGAGAGCGCGCGGGACAAGGTGAGCTCGTCCACGAACTCCAGATCGCCTCCGAGCGGCATGCCGGAGGCCAATCTGGTGATCTTCAAATCAGGGAAGTCGCGCAGCAACCGCACCAGGTATGCGGCGGTGGCCTCGCCCTCCGTATTGGGGTCGGTGGCGAGAATGACTTCGTGGATGGTGGGGGTGGCGTCGTAAAGCGGGGCTTCAGGGGTGGAATCCGCCAGCTCGCGATCCGGCAGCACGCCGCCCAGGCGCTGCAGCAGCGTGGAAATATTCAAATCGCGCGGGCCCACATTCGCTAGCGGATCCAGCGCGCCACCCAAGACGTGGTAGCGGCCCTCATACTCGCCGGTGCGCTCGATGACCTGGATATCCTTCGGCTCTTCCACCACGCAAATGGTCGAGGCGTCGCGCTGCGAGTTAATGCAGATGCGGCAGACATCCTCGCGGGAAATATTGCAGCAGATGCGGCAGAAGGTCACACCATCGCGCACCGCACCCAATGCGTTCTGCAGCCGCTCGATGTCCTCAGGCTCCATGTGCAAAACGTGAAACGCGATGCGCTGCGCCGACTTCGGGCCGATGCCCGGCAGGCGCGAAAACTCGTCGATGAGGTCTTGCAGAGGTCCTTCAAACATCAATTACTCCCAAAATCAGCAAAAGGCCGCGGCCCCAACGCGGGGCAACGGCCTTTTATCGTATCGTGCGGGCTACTGGTTGCCGCCGAAGACATCCTCAAAAGACGGGCCACCCTGGCCGCCCATGCCCTGGGACAGCGGGCCAATCTTCTCCTGTGCCAGGCGGCCGGCCGCAGCGTGGGCCTCCTTGAACGCGCCCATGACCAGGTCCTGCAGGGTGTCGACGTCCTCTGGGTCCACGACGGACTTATCGATCTGCAGGTCCACGAGCTCGGCACCACCGGTCATGGTCACCTTAACCAAGCCGTTTCCTGCCTGGCCCTCAACGTTGGTTGCGAGGATTTCTTCCTGCGCCTTCTGCAGGTCCGCCTGCACCTGCGCGGCCTGCGCGATGAGGTCATTCATGTCATTTGCCTGCTGCATTGGGTCTTGGTCAGCCATGTCGTTTCCTTTCTAATTCAACTGTAAATTTCGCTACCGCCCGAGTGTACCGTGCTTGCCGGTTAGGCACGCCGGGCGCCCAGCTCGCGCTCCAGCAGCTCCATAGCTACCTCGGTAGCGCTGCGATGATCCATCTCGCCGGTCGACTGCGCGGCCTCCATCATGTCGCGCTCTTCGTCGTCGCGGGTATAGGCCGGCGGCTCCTCGGGCGGAGCGCCAAAGTCCGGCTCAGGCTCGGGCGGCAGCGGCACGCCATTGCTGAACTGCGATTCATCGCGCTGCTTGGCCGCCTGCGTCGCCCGTGCGATGCGCGAGCGCCACCCAGGCGCGCTTTCCGGCTTACTCTCCGCCTCCTGGTCGTCGGCCGGCTCGCGCGCCGGCTGATTCGGCGTCCACGCTTCCTTGCGCTGTGGCGGCCGCGGGGCATCGAAACCGGCGGTCTTCGGGTCGGTGCCCACCACGCAGGTCACGGTCACATCGCGCTGGAACTCCTCCTTGAGCACCTCCACTATGACGGCGTTATTGGCGGGCGCGTTGATGCGCTCGGCCAGCGCGCCGGTGGTGTGTCCCAGCGTCAGGGTGCCATCGCGGAAGCCAAGCACGCGGGCTTCGGCCAGCATGATTTCGGCCACCTTATTCCGCTTTCCGACGCTCCCCCTCAACGCCACCCATTTCTCCCTCACGGCCTCTGCGAAGTCACCCGCCGGCTCCTCCGCCGCCTGCGATTGCGCGGCAGGTTCCGGCGCAGTTTCCGTGGCGGATTCCTCCGCGCGGGCCGGCACAGGCTTCTCCAGTGGCTCGCGACGCTCCTGCTGGTCCGGTGCCGGCTGCGGCGTTTGCTGCGCGGGCGCTTCTGCTTGCGGGATTTGCCGCTCACGCTGCCACGGGTCCCCAGCCTCTTGCTGCTGTTCCTGCTTTGCCGGCTGTTTTGCCACAGCCGCTTCGTCCCGTTGCGGTTGCGGTTGCGGCTCTTGGTCCTGAGGCTTCTGCGTGCGTTGCGGCTCTGCGGCCTCCGGCTGCTCGGGTTGCGCCTTCGGTTGCGGTTCCGGTTGGGACGGGGCCTGCGGCTGCGGCTGAGCGGCCGGTGCAGAGGTTGGAGCAGACGAAGGGGCAGAAGCCTGCTGCTCCTGGGACTTGGCGCGGCGGCGAGCGATGATGGCAGCAGCGGCGGACTGGGGGTCTTGAGCACCGGCGACGGCAGAGTTGGCTGCGGGAGCACCGCCCGGGGTCGCAGGGCCAGCCGGCGCGGGCGAGACCGCGGCAGCGTTGGCAGCGGGGGCGGGAGCGGAAGCGGAAGCCGCTGCGGGTGCAGGCCCGGCGCCAGCGGGGCCGGTGGACCCGATAAGCAGATGCGCGCACATGATTTCTAGCAGCAGGCGCGGTGAAGTCGCACCGGTGAGGTCGCTGATGCGGTCGTTGACCGTGGAGGCCAGGTAAGTCAGCTGCGGGCCGGAAAAGCGCTGTGCCTGGGCGGTGAGCACCGAGGCGCGGTCGGTGGGCGCGGAGACGAGGCCGGCCTCGATGGCGCCGGGCACGGCCTGCAGGATCATCAGATCACGCAAACGGTCAAGCAAATCGACGGCGAAGCGGCGCGGGTCGTGGCCGGCCTCGATGACGTGGTCGACCATCGCAAAGAGGCCGGGTTTGTCTTGGTTGGCGAGGGTTTCGATGGCGTCGTCAAGCAGCGAGACATCGGTGACGCCCAACAGCGGCCGGGCAAGGTCGTAGGTCAGGCCATCGGGCCCGGCGCCGGCCAGCAGCTGGTCCAGCAGAGACAAAGTATCGCGCGGGGAACCGCCGCCCGCCTCAATGACCATGGGGTACACGGCGTCCTCAACATGTACGCCCTCGGCCGCAACGGTGCGCTGCAGCAGGCCCTTCATGGCCGGCGGGGTCAGCAGGCGGAAGGGATAGTGGTGGGTACGCGAGCGAATGGTGCCGATGATTTTCTCCGGCTCCGTGGTCGCGAAGATGAAGATGACGTGCTCGGGCGGCTCCTCCACCACCTTGAGCAGTGCGTTCGCACCGGAGGGCGAAATCATATGCGCCTCGTCAATAATGAAGATGCGGTAGCGCGATTCGGCCGGCGCGTAGTAGGCGCGGTCGCGCAGCTCGCGCATGTCCTCCACGCCGTTGTGCGAGGCGGCGTCGAGCTCCGTTACGTCCAGGTTGCCGGGGCCGCCGGGGGCGAGGGAGACGCAGGAATCGCACTTGCCGCACGGCGTCGAGGTCGGCCCGTGTTCGCAGTTGAGCGAGCGGGCCATAATCCGCGCCGAGGAGGTCTTGCCGCAGCCGCGCGGGCCGGAAAAGAGGTAGGCGTGGTTGATGCGCCCTGCATCAAGGGCGGCGGATAGCGGCGTGGTGACCTGCTCTTGGCCCACGACCTCCGCGAACGTTGCTGGACGATATTTCCGGTATAAAGCCACGGTTAGCCAGTTTACCGGCTAACCCTCGCGCGACCAGTCCAGCAGGTCAATGCCCTGCTCGGCCACCGCCGCCTGCAGCTTGCCGACGCCCTCTTCTACCCCAAACGCATATTCCGAATCCGTCAGCATGACCAGCTGCAAGATGAGGGTCAGGCGACCCTCCTCGCGAAACTGCGGGGTCTGCCCGCCCCACAGGTACGGCGCGATGAAGAGCCCATGGTGCACGGTGATGTCAGGGACATCGAGGATGGACGGCAGCATCACGCCCGGCTGCGCCGGCAGCAGGCCGCCGGCCTTTTCGAAGGTGTCAGCCGCGGCGTTGATGGCGGCGGCCACCTCGGGCTGCCCGGTGCGCGCCACCGTGAGCAGCTCGCAGCGCACATCGGTGCCGTCGTCCTGGCTTTGCAGGCCGGTGTCGGTGGTGTTGAAGGTGGTGGTGAGGGCGAGCGATTGGGCGTCGGCAAGCGAGGCAAGGCCTAGCCGGCGCTTATCGACGTAGCGGAACTCCAGCGGCGCCGGGATAATCTCGCTCAGCCACAGGGCAGACTCATCGGCGTTGATTTTAGGCCCCCAACTTCTCCACGGCGGCGAGCAGCACGCAGGTGGCAACGCCGTCCATCGCGGCCTCGACCTCTTCCTGCGGCGGCAGGGTTGGGGCGAGGCGGATATTGCGGTCATTGTCGTCCTGGCCATAAGGGTAGGCGGATCCGGCCTGGGTGAGCAGGATGCCGGCATCGCGCGCCAGCTCCCAGACGCGGTTGGCGGTGCCGTCGACGACGTCGAGGGAGATGAAGTAGCCGCCCTTCGGGTTGGTCCACTGCGCCACCTCGTACTCGCCAAGGCGCTTGTCCAGGATGCGCAGCACGGCATCGAACTTGGGCTTAATCAGCGCGGCATGGCGGCGCATCACCGCGCGCACGCCCTCGGCAGAGCCGAAGAACTCGTGGTGCGCCAGCTGGTTAATCTTATTCGGGCCGATGCCGCGAATGCCGGCGTGCTCCAGGTACCACTCGAGGTTATCCTCCGAGGTGCCGAAGAAGCCCACGCCCGCGCCCGCGAAGGTGATCTTCGAGGTAGAAGACATGGCCCAGAAGCGGTTCGGGTTGCCTTCCTCCTCTGCGATATCCAGAATCGGCAGGATTTCCGGGAAGTCCTCGGTTAAGGTGTGCACGGCGTAGGCGTTATCCCACACGATGCGGAAATCCGGCGCGCCGGCCTCCATGCGGGCGAGGCGGCGGGCCTTATCTTCAGAAATCACGGCGCCGGTGGGGTTAGCGAACATCGGCACTACCCACATGCCCTTGACCGCCGGATCTGCCACCAGCTTTTCGACGGCCTCTACATCCGGCCCGTCCTCCTCCATTGGCACCGTGACCAGCTCGAAGCCGAACTGCTCCGTGATGGCAAAGTGACGGTCGTAGCCCGGCACCGGGCAAATCCACTTGAGCTTTTCTTCCTTGCTCCACGGCTGTGCGGAATCATTGGTGCCGAAGAGAAACGCCCAAGAAATCAGGTCGAACATGATGTTCAGCGAGGAGGAGTCTGCGGCAACCAGCAGCTCTGGGTCCATGTTGGTCAGCTTGCCCCAGATATCGCGCAGTTCTTTGATGCCCTTTTGGTTGCCGTAGTTACGCAGGTCGTTTCCGGCCGCATCGGTGTAATGGCCCGGGCCGGGCAGCGCCAGCAAATCATTGGAGAGGTCCAGCTGTGCCTTGGCCGGCTTTCCGCGGGTCAGGTCCAATTTCAGGCCCTTAGCCTTAAGGTCCTCGTAGTCCTTACGGACCTGGGCGGCGAGCTCCGCGAGTTCGGACGATTCCAAAGTAAGAAGCGACATGCGTATGTCTACCTTCCATGTATAGGGCGACTTTTAGCCCCCAATAGTAACGCACGCCATACAAAAAGGGGACCCCGCGCACCCGCCAGAGCCTCCTGACCCTTGCTGCATTCCTGCCCTGGGGGAGTTCAGAGGATGGACGCCACGCGGAATCCTGCCTCATACTCTAACGCCCGCGCGCCGGTTTAGCCAAATGAGCCTCCGGCCGCACGGGCCGCCACCGCCCGCAGGCGCGCGACCCAAGGACCATCCGACACAAAACGGCTTTAGATCGCCGAAAACAGGTCCTGACCTGGCGATTGGTAAAATAATTGCCACGGCTGCTAATGTTTCTTCTCGGAGGATTCGACTAGCGGCCTATGTCACACGCCTGGAACGCGTGCGGGGTTCACGCCCCTCGTGGGTTCAAATCCCACATCCTCCGCCACAGGAAATCCCGGCTCCTGCTACACAGCATGGAGCCGGGATTTTTGTTGTACACGGGCGCGAGCCGCGCTTGCCGACGCCCCTCTCCCCTAATCGATGACCGGCGGCTCGTAGCCATCCGCCTTCAACCACGCGACGTGCGGCGGCGTATTCATCCCCCACTCGGTGCGCGCCCAGAGGAAAGCCTGGGAGACCTCGGCCTCGGAATAGCCGCCATCGCGCAGGTATTGCCGGAAGCCATTCGGGCCTGGGTCTTTGATCCAGAGCCAGACGTAGTCGTCGAGGGAGTCGTCGGCAAGCAGGCCCTCCAGCCCGGCCGGGACATATTCGCGCTCGGCGCGCACGCGGTCCGCTAGGTCCTGGTCGAGGAAGTCGTAGAGGTAATCCAGCGCGTCCTCAAGCTGCGCATAATCGAAGGGATCCATGCCGCCCAGCCTAGTGGCGCTTGGCGCCTAGAACCATGCGATCAATCTCCTCGAGCACCTCGTCCACAATGGCCGGGTTATAAGCCCGATCGCCGCGCAGGCGCAGCAGCTCCTCCTGCGCCGCCGCCAAAGCGGTCCGGCGGGCCTCCAGAGCCACGTGGCGGGCCTGCCAGGCGCGCTGCTTGCGGGAGTCATCGGAAACATCCTCGCCATCGCCCAGCCTGTCCTCGAACCACTGAATCACGTTGGCGGAAATTTCGGGGTCGACCTTTTCGGCGTCGGCAGTAATGTGGCCGTCCGGCCGGAAGTGCGACAGGGCCTCGATGCTGGCCGCACGCGCGCGGGCCACCACGGCGGCACGCATCTTATCGCTGGCAATCTGGGAGGCCTCCGTGAGGTCGAGGCGCTCCATCAGCCACGGCAGCAGCAGGCCGGGCACCACCATCGTGACCAGCAAGACGGTCAGCGCGATAACGGCAAGCTCGTGGTGGAAGCTGAACACGCCGGCTGGGATGGATAAAACCAGCGCCAAGGTGACGAGGCCGCGCATGCCGGACCACGTCATCAGCAGCACCTCCTGCAGGCGCAGCGGCGCCACGCGCGGGCGGCCGCGGGAGACGTTGATGCGGTAATAGATGTACATCCACACCAAGCGGACGATAAAGGCCACGAGGGACAAGATGACGCCCACCACCACGGAATGCCACAGGTCCGATCCCACTTCGCCGATGGCGGTATTGACCGTCAGGCCAATGAGCCCGAAGGCGACGCCGGTAAAGAGCAGCTCGATGGTCTCCCAAAAAGACTGGCCGGACAGGCGGTCCTCGGCCTGGATATCGGCGCGGGAATTAAGCTCCACGGCCGCGATGACCACGGCGATAACACCGGAGGCGCCGAGTTCCTCCGAGATGAGGTAGACCGCAAACGGCGTCACCCAGGTCAGCGCGTTGCGCGCAGTGACGTCGTGGACGTGGGTGATAAACAGCGCCACCAGCCGGCCGACGACCCACCCCAGGCCACACGCAACGAATGCGGAGTAGAAGAAGTTGAGCACGCCGCCGCCGAAGGAAAGCTCATCGCCTTGGGTCACGGCCGTCAGCGCGAGATTGAAGGCGACGATGGAGGCGGCGTCGTTAAACAAGCCCTCGGTCTGCAAGGTGGTGATGATGCGGCGCGGAATGCCGGCGGGTTCGGCCACGGCGTCAACGGCGACGGGGTCCGGCGGGGCGATGGCCGCACCGATGAGGATGGCGGCGGCCAGGCTAATGCCGGGCAGGAATGCATAGGCCGTGGCACCGACGGCCAGCGTGGTGGCGACAACCAACAGCACGGAAAGGCTCAGGATGGTCACCCATTGCTCGCGGATAACGCCCCACGAAGTGCGCCGGGCCAGCGCCCACAGCAGGGGCGGCAGGAAGATGGGCAGGATGAGCTCGGTGGGCGGCTCAAACCTGGGCAGTCCCGGCACGAAGACAGCGCAGGCAGTGATAATCGTCAGCAACGCCGGCCACGGCAGCCCAATCTTGTCACCGATGGCGACGACGAACACGGTCAGCAGCATGAGCCCAATGAGCACCAGAAGAACGTCCATGGGCCCAGATTCTACCCGCGCCAGATATAGGGATCAGGGCTTAAGCGGTCGGGCTCGAATTGCGCGAGCAGCTCTGCGACGCTGTCGGCTTCATACCCCAGCGAGGCCGCCAGCTGCTTGACGACGTCCCCCACGTCCCCCATTTCCCGCATGGTTACCGCACCATCGCGCTTGGCTAGGCGTTCACCGGATTCATTGAGCACGAGCGGGACGTGGATATATTCCGGCGGCTCGATACCGAGCAATGAGGCGAGGTAGGCCTGGCGCGGCGCGGAGGAGAGCAGGTCATCGCCGCGGACTACCTGGTCGATGCCCTGGAAGGCATCGTCGACGACGACGGCCAAGTTATACGCCCAACCGGTGTCCTGGCCGCCGCGGCGCAGGATGAAGTCATCGACGTCGCCGGTATAGGTGCCGTGGAGGGCGTCGTGGATGGTGAATGTGGGGACGTCGGCAAGCAGGCGAAGGGCAGGCTGGCGATTCTGGGCCGCAAGCTCGGCACGCTTGGCCGCGCGCTGGTCTTCGGTGAGGTTGCGGCAGGTGCCCGGGTACTGGCCGGGGATGGCGTGCGGGGCCCGGGAGGCTTCGCGGATTTCCTTACGCGAGCAATAGCACTCGTAGGTGGGCAGCTGGGCCAAGGCTTGCTCATAGGCAGCGTCGCGATCGTGCTGGTAGATGACCTCGCCGTCCCAGTCCAGTCCGAGCGCGCGCAGGTCCGCCAGCTGGCGCTCGGCCGATTCCTGGGAAGAGCGCTGCTTATCGATGTCCTCCACGCGCACCACAAAGCGCCGCCCCGTCGAGCGGGCAAAAAGCCACGCCAGAAGCGCCGTGCGGAGGTTGCCAAAATGCAGATCGCCCGAGGGGCTCGGCGCATAGCGGCCGGCGCCGGTGGTCGCAGAATTCATGCCCACAGTCTACGGACTGGCACAATGGCGGGTATGGAAAAAACGAACGGCGCTGAGGTGCGCTTCATTCCCGTCCGCTCTACTCTCTACCCCTGGCTGGTCACCGTGTTTGTGGTGACCTTCCTGATTTCCAATATCAACGCCACCAAGGGCATCCAGCTCGGCCCGCTGGTGACCGACGGTGCCTTTTTCCTCTTCCCGCTGGCCTATATCGTCGGCGATGTGCTCTCGGAGTGCTATGGCTTCAAGTCCACCCGGCGCGCGGTCTATATTGGCTTTGCGATGGCCATCCTGGCGGCCGTGTGTTTCTATATCGCCATCTGGCTGCCGGCGGCTGATTTCTACGAGGGTCAAGAGGCCTTCGCCGCCACCCTTGGCCTGATGCCGCAGATTCTGGCCGCCTCGCTGGCCGGCTACCTGGTGGGTCAGCTGCTCAACGCCTGGACGCTGACCGCGATGAAGAAGCGCTCGGGCGAAAAGGGCCTCTTTGCGCGCCTTATCGCTTCCACCGTGGTGGGCGAGTTCGGCGATACTCTGCTGTTTTGCGCCATCGCCGCGCCGGTCATCGGCGTGGATACCGTGGGCGGGTTTATCAACTACGTCATCGTGGGCTTCGTGTGGAAGACCCTGATGGAGGCCGTCATGCTGCCGGTGACGGCCGCGGTCATTAAGTGGGTGAAGAAGCGCGAGGACTACTTGCCAGCGTAATAGCGGCCGAGGAATTCATCGCGGTAGGCCTCGTAATATCCGCCGTCGATGGCGACACGGATATTATCCACCAAGCGAATCATGAACTCCACATTGTGGATGGTGCACAGCGTGCCGGCGAGAAATTCCTTCGCCTTGAGCAGGTGGTGCAGGTAGGCGCGGGAGTAATTCTCGGATACGTAGCCACCGAATTCCTCGTCCACGCCGGCAAAATCCCGCTTGAAGCGCGCATTGGTGAGGTTCATGCGGCCGTCAAGGGTGTAGACGCCGCCGCGGCGAGCCAAGCGAGTGGGCGCCACGCAGTCGAAGGTATCGGCGCCGGCTTCGACGGCGGTAAAGATATCGTCCGGCTCGGAGATGCCGAGCAAGTGGCGCGGCTTGTCCTCAGGTAGCTCATCGCACACCCAGCCGACGATGGTGCCCAAGTTTTCCTTTTCCAGCGCGCCGCCGATGCCGAAGCCGCCGAAGCCGCGCTTGCCGTCCTCGCGGGCGGCGCGGTCGAGGTCGAGCAGGCCGCGGGTGGCCTGGCGGCGCAGGTCCTCGTACTGCGCGCCTTGAACAACGCCCCACAGCGACTGCTTCGGGCGGTGGGCGCGCTCGCGGGTGAGGCGATCGTGCTCATCCAGGCAGCGCTTGGCCCAGCGGTGCGTGCGCGCGACCGATTCTTCCTGGTAAGTGCGCGTATCAACGAGCGTGGTCAGCTCGTCGAAGGCAAACATGATGTCTGCGCCCAGCCCGTGCTGGATCTGCATGGACTTCTCGGGGGTAAAGCGGTGCTTGGAGCCGTCGATGACGGATTTAAAATCCACGCCGTCCTCATCCACCTGCGCCATGCGTTCCTTCTTGGCGGCGCGGATGTCCTTATCGCTGAGATCCGCAACGTCCATCGCCAGGACCTTTTTGAACCCCACGCCCAGCGACATGACCTGGAATCCGCCGGAGTCGGTGTAGGTCGGGCCATGCCAGTTTTCAAATTTGGCCACGCCGCCGGCCTCGTCCACGATGTCGTGGCCCGGCTGCAGGTAGAGGTGGTACGCATTCGACAAGATGGCCTGCGCACCGGTGGCGCGAATCTGCTCCGGGGTCAGCGTCTTAACCGTGGCTTTGGTGGCCACCGGGATGAAGGCCGGGGTCTGGATATCACCGTGCGGGGTGTGGATGACACCGCTGCGGCCGTGCTTGCCGGGGCCTTCGGGCAGGCGCTTGCCGACGTCGAAACTCAAGTCCATCTTTACTCTTCTTCCTTGTGTGCAGGGCTAGGGGTAGGGGTAGCGTGTTTAGCTTCCCATTCTTCTTCCAGGGCGGTGCCTTCGATATCCAGGGTGGGCAGAATCTTCGCCAGCCACTTTGGCATCCACCACGTCGCGCGGCCCATGAGGAACATGGTGGCGGGGACGAGGGTCATGCGGATAAAGAAGGCGTCGAAAAGCACGCCGGCGGCCAGGGCAAAGCCGAAAATCTGGATGAAGGGCAGCGGCTGGTTAATAAAGGCCACGAAGACCGAAATCATAATGATGGCCGCGGCCGTGACCACGCGGGCACCCTGGGTAAAACCGGTGATAGTGGCCTCGTCGACGGCGCTATATCGCCCGCCGGTGCCCTCCGGGTGGCGAGAAATGTGCTCGCGCATGCGGGTGACCAAAAAGACTTGGTAATCCATCGCCAGGCCGAAGGTCACGCCGATGAGGAAGATGGGCATGAAGGAAATCAGCGGGCCCGGCGCCGGAACCAGGTTCCACAGGCCTTCCTGCCAGACCAGGACGGTCAGGCCGAAGGCGCCGCCGACGGACAGCAGGAAGCCCAGGCCCGCAACCAGCGGCACCAGGATGGAGCGGAAGACCAACAGGAGTAGCACGATGGCCAGGCCTACGACGATGGCCAGGTACGGCGCCATGGCTTCCTCGAGGCGCTCCGTGATATCGAGCTGCACGGCGGTCAGGCCGGTCAAGCCGATGTCGGTACCGGTGGCGTCTTCAATCTCGCTGGTGGCCGAGCGCAGCGCGTGCGCAACGTTGACCGTCGCGGCATCCGTCGGCGCGGTGTCTGGGGTGACCATGATCTGCGCGGCGCGCTGGTCCTGGCTCAGGCCGACGATCTGCGCGTGCTTCACGCCGCCCAGCCCCTTGAGCTGGTCCGCGGTGTACAGGAAGGACGCGAGCGCGGCCTTATCCTCCGGCGAGGAATTGTCCGCAGTGTCTGCGGAGGTGTCTACTACCTCGGCGGCCGGGGCGATTTCCGGCTCGGCCTCGGCCGCGGGCTGGTCCGGCTGCGGTTGATCAGGGGCAGCGCCCTCGGGCGCGGCCTCCGCGTCTGGTGCGGGGGCGGGCGCGGGGGCTGGTTCGGACTGGGATTGGGCGTCGACAAGCGGGGCAAGGGCGCCGGCATCCGCGTTGACCGTATGGGCATCGACCACGGCGAGGAAGGGGCCGTTGACGCCGGGTCCGAAGCCCTCGGACATGATGTCGGCAGCCTTGCGCTGGGTGGTATCGGGATTGGAGGTGGTATCGGCCGGAAGGGCGAGCTCCATGTGGAGCACCGGCGCGGTCATCGCGCCCAGGGAGAGCACAACCAACGCCATGGCCAGGCCGGGGACCTTCTGAACTAGGCGCACCCAGCGGTTGCCCATGGTGGGACCACGGCGGCGCTTGCCCTTACGGGTCGGGTTGCCGGCCACGCCGGGGATGCGGCCGTTGAAGGCCTTATCGCCCAGCAAGCCGAGCATCGCGGGGATGAGCGTCAGCGAGACCAACACGGCGATGGCGACGGTGCCGGCGGCAGCCAAGCCCATGGCTGTCAGGAAGCCAATGCGTGCAATGAGGAGCGCGAAGAGCGCTGTAAAGACGGTCGCGCCGGCAAAGACCACGGAGGAACCGGCCGTGCCCACCGCCATGCCTGCGGCATCGGGCCCATCCATGCGGCGGCGCTCGGCACGGTAGCGCGACAGAATAAACAGTGCATAGTCAATGCCCACGGCAAGGCCAATCATGATGGCCAGGACCGGGGTCATATTATTGAGCTCAATCCAGTGGGTGGCAATGAACATGCCCAGCGCGCCTAGTCCCACGCCGATGACGGCGGACACCAAAGGCATACCCGAAGCAACCAGGGAGCCGAAGGTAAAGATGAGCACGATAAAGGCAACGCCGAGGCCGATGATCTCAGAGGTGGAATTGACCGCGATTTCATCGCCGAAGCCAGCACCATTGCCCTCCACCGTGAGGCCGCGGTCGCGGGCAATATTCATTGCGTCGGTAACGGTGTCTTTGTCGGCCTGCTCCACGCTATAGGGCGACTCGGCGTCGAAATTGAAGGTGGTATAGGCAATGGTCTCGTCATCATTGACCATGGCGAGGTTGTCCGCGTCCGCGCGGGCGGATGCTTCCGGCAGCCCCATATCCGTGAACTGATGGATCACCTGGTCTTGCAGGCGAGGCGAGACCTCAAGCGGGTTGCCAAAGCGCGTGGTATCGGCCATCTCCAGGTTGTCCTCGAGGTAGGAGATGGTGGCGTCGATGGCCTCGCGGTTGGCGGGATCAGAAAGCTTCTGGCCGTCTGGAGCCTTGAAGACCACGTTGACCGAGGGCGAGTTGGCAGGGTTGCCGCCCTCTGGGAAGAGGTCCATGGTCTTGTAGGTGGCGTCGATGGACGGGGTTCCCTTGATGGAGAACTCGCTCGTCATCGGTTTCATCAGCAAGGCGGCGGCACCGCCGACGGCGGCGAGCAGCAGCAGCCATGCCACGATGACCTTCCACTTATGGAGGAAAGACCAGCGCCCAAGACGATAAAGCAGTTTAGCCACGGGTAGATGTACCTTCGCATTCGCGTGGGGGACGGGTTGAACTTTGCCCTAGTGTAGTGGCCTTACCCCACAATCCCCTATCACGAAGCCACCTGCGTCCCAGTTTTCACAGCTGGCGGCCAGCCAGCCGGATTCCGCGCGCCTGCCGGAAAATTGGACAAAAGAAAATCCCGACCTGCGTAAACAGGCCGGGATCCCGGTGCGGTGGCGGCGGGATTTGAACCCGCGGTTGGGGGTTACCCAACAATCGCTTTCGAGGCGATCACCTTCGGCCGCTCGGACACGCCACCGCGTTCCAGATTACGGGAGTAGGCCCGAGCGACAAAATCGCTGCGCCGGCGGGGTGCCAGCGCAGCGAGATGCGGAAACGAGGGACGAGGATTAGTCGTCCTTCAGGCCACCGATAACCTCGTTGGCCTTGTCCTTGATGCCTTCAGCGGCGTCAGACAGCTTGTCCTTAGCCTCGGAGGTGACCTGGTCGGCCTTGCCCTCGTTAGCTACGTCCTTGTTGTCGGTAGCTTCGCCGTAGGCTTCCTTTGCCTTGCCTACGAGGCCATCCTTCTTGTTTTCCAAATCGCCCATAATCACTCCTTTGAGTAGACAGTTGTTGTATGACCACCAGTGTACGCACGTTTAGCGCAGGCCGTCGAAGAAGTTTCGGAGCAACCCAGCGCACTCGCCTTCGAGGACGCCGCCGCGGACCTGCGGGGTAAAGGGGGCGGTGGGGGCACGGAGGACATCGATAAGCGAGCCGCACGCGCCCGTCTTGGGCTCAAAGGCGCCGAAGACCACGGAAGACACCCGCGCGGCCTGCAGCGCACCGGCACACATGGCGCATGGTTCTAGGGTGACAACGAGTTCGCAGCCGGAAAGCCGCCAGCCATCGCCGTGCACGCGGACGGCCTGGCGAATGGCCTCGACCTCGGCGTGGGCGGTGGGGTCCGCAAGCTCTTCGCGGCGGTTGACGCCGGTGGCAAGTTCGGTTCCGGCGGCGTCGTAAAGCACCGCACCCACGGGGACGTCGCCGGCCGGCGCATGCTTGGCGACGTCGAGGGCGCGGCGCATCCGAGCCTCCGCGCGCAGCAAGGGCTCAGGCGTTATCAATGACGTCTTCCAACTCATCGCCAAAGCCGAGCTCGCCGGCGATGCGCAGCAACATATCGGAAGGCCAGTCCTCATCATTGTCAATGATGTAGCCCACCTGGTCCTCGGATAGACCAAGGTCGGCGAAGATATCGAAATCGCCCTCGCCATAAGGATCGGCCTCTTCGGGGTCCACATCCGGGATTTCATGATCGTTGATATCCATGAAATCGGCGGCGAAGTCATCGTCGACACCATAGGTGGCGTCCGAGATGAGCATCTTTACCCCGCCCGGCACTGGGCGCACGGCAATAAAATAGGCATCCTCCACGCACAGCAGCGCGAACGCAGCGCCCTCGGAACGCAGGCTGCGCACCGCATTGATGGAGGTCTGCGGATCCTCAAAGTCATCGTTGAAGCTGCGCACCAGCCATTGGCCCGCGTTGCGGGCGACGGTTACTGCGAAGGAGTAATTTTCGTTGCTCATACCTCGTGAGATTAGTCGTGTTGTGCCACAATTGTCATCGTGAGTTCTCAAGATGTTCAACGCCCTATCTGCATTATTGGCCTCGGCCTCATCGGCGGCTCTTTGCTGCGCGATCTCGCCGGATACAACCACCCCGTTTTTGGATACAACCACTCCACGTCTGGCGCCCGCACTGCAGTAAAGCAGGGTTTTGACGTCACCGATGATCTTCCGACGATTTTGACCCGCGCGGAGACGGAGAACGCGCTCATTGTCATAGCCGTGCCTATGAACGCGGTGGGCGAGGTGCTCGACGCCATTCAGGAGCACGCGCCGAGCTGCGGCATTACGGACGTCGTTTCCGTTAAGACGGCCGTACGCCAGCAGGTACTGGAGCGCGGAATGGAGTCGCGCTACGTGGGCGGCCACCCGATGGCGGGCACGTCCAAGTCCGGTTGGGATAACTCGCAGAAGGACCTGTTCCGCCGCGCGGCGTGGGGCATTACCTATGACTACGCCGCCGAGTGTGAGGCGCGCGGGGAAAAGATTCCGAAGCAGTGGATTGAGACCTTCACCGAGGTCGTGCGCATGACCCAGATGGTGCACGCAGAGGCGGTTCCTATCCGCGTGGCTAATCACGATGCCGCGGTGGCGCGCATTTCCCACCTGCCGCACGTCTTTGCGGAGATCCTCGCCGTGGTGGGCGATAACGGCGGAATCCTGGCACAGTCCCTGTCTGCCGGTTCTTTCAAGGACGCTACCCGCGTGGCCGGCACGCACCCAGAGCTGGTACAGCAGATGTGCGAGACCAATGCGCCGGCGTTGGTGGAAGCATTGGACGAAGCCTTGGACTTGCTGCGCGATGCCCGCGAGAAGCTCGACTCCCCCGAGCCTTCCATCGCTGAACTTTCCGACGCCGGCTATCGCGCCCGCACCCGCATCGATGCCCGCTCCGGCGCGCGCAAGGAATCGGTTTCCCCGGTCAAGATTTCTTCCCGCCCAGTGCTGCGCCTACACCCAGGCGGCCCGAACTGGGTGGCGCAGCTGCGCCAATCCGAGTCCCTGGGCGGGCGCATCGAGATTTTCTAACGCTTTCGGCCCCGCAGGCCAGGAATGCGAGATGCTACCGCGGCGGCAATAAGACCTAGCACTGCTATGCCGGCATAAAGCCAAGGGTGGTCGGCGCTAGTCTGCGGGGTTTTCGGCGGTTCGGGAGTGGTTTCCGCGGTGAGAATCGCTTCCTTATCGCGCCCGCTCACTACTCCCTCGATCCAGTCCTTGGTGCCGGCCAGCGTGGTAATAGCCGCACTAGGTGAAGGCAGGTCTGGGTCCCCGTTCGCGGTGCCCGCGGTGGCCAAACCGGCAAGCTTTCCGTCTACGAAGAAAGGACCGCCGGAGTCGCCGCCCTGCATGCCGGCTCGGCCGGTGGAGTGTACGTCGAGGATGGCGCTTTCAATTAGTGGCATCGGACCATCTGGCGCCCCACCCGGCATCGCTTCGCCGGCCGGTACGCTTTCTGTCCCCTCTGGTGCACTGAGCCCCGGCATGGCCTCGGCCGCGGGAATGCTTTCTCCGCCAGCGGCATCCTCGGCGCCATCCTCGGCCGCGTCTGCGGCGCCTGGTTCGGTGGAGCTAGCGGGGCCAGCAGGGCCGACGCCGAGGAGCTCAGCCACTTCCATCTCCGCCTGCGGCAGCTGGCCGCGGCGCGCCATGGAGGAACTGCTGCTCCAGCCGTAAAGCGTACCGCGCTGGCCAGGTTCTGGCACGTGAGCGGAAATCTCAGCCGGGGTGGTGTCGGTGACGGGGGTGGTGAGGTGGAGAAGGGCGGCGTCGGAAAGCGGGGATAGCGCCCACGAATCGGCGTCGTAGGTGGTGCCATTGATGCGGGCCTGCGTGCCCTCGTTATTGACGGACTCGAGGCAGTGGCGGGCGGTGAGCACCCACTGGGCGGCCACGAGGGTGCCGGTGCAATCGCCGAAGCTGCCCACGCGTCCTATCTTGAGTTGGGCGACGGTACGGGCTTCCGGGGAGTCCGGAGCTGGTTCGCCGTGTTCGAGTGCAGTGGCCGGGGCGGCAGTCAGTGCCACGATGCTGGCGGCGAGCAAGGCAGGGAAGATTTTGTGCTGCATGATTAGTCCTTCTTTCCGGCAGGAACGGCGATGGCGATAACTTTGGCGACGGCCCATTCGGCCGGCCCCTTCCCTATCAGGCGGCGCCATAGGCTCGCGAAGACGAGGAAGAGGGCGATGAACGCGCAGGCCCAGGCGGTGTTGTGCAGGGAGACGTGGCTCTGCCAGTAGTAAGCGGTGAGTACATGCAGGATGTAGATGCTCAGCGACATTGCCCCCAGCGCAGCAAAGGGATACGCCAGCTTAGGCACCACTCGACCGATAAGCAGGCATAAGTGCAGGACGATCGCGGCGACGGCGATGGATAGGACAATCTCTCCCAGCACGCCGGTGTGGCCGGTAAAGCGCAGCCAGCCAGGCATGTCCGGGGCAAAGCGGAAGTAAAAACCGGCAGCGGCGACCACGGCGGCGATGCCGGTGGACACCCACTGGGCAGCGGCACGAGAGCTGCGGATATAGACCTCATAGAGCAGCATGCCAGCAAGGAAATAGGCACAATAGGCCAGCAGCGGATAGACCTGCGGAAGGGTCAGCGGCGCATATTTTATGGTCGCGGCGGCGGTGGCAGCGGCGAGGAGCAGGAGCTTCCACCACCAGCGCAGCGGCGGGACCCAGGACACGAGGATCATCGTGATGCCGATGACCACGAGGACGATTTGAATCTCACCGCCCACGGGCAGGAGGGCGAGACCGATAATCGTAATTATGCAGCCGCGGGCGATGATGCGCAGGAACGTCGTCGCCGTGAAATCGCGGGAAATAAGCATCAACGTGACGCCGGCCAGAACGGCGAATAGTGCTGCGGGCAAGCCATTTAAAATGACCTTGGTATGCCACACCAAGGAGGCCATATGCAGAACTATCATGCCGATAATCGCAAGTGAGCGGGCTATATCGAGCCCTACAATGCGCGAGGGTGCTAACACCTAGCGTTCTCCTTCAAGACGGAGGGGAACGCGTCGCCGCGCTCCCCTTGTTAATAAAGACTTTCTTTTTCTACTAAGCCTGTCTGGAAGGTTGCTGCGAATATTTTATACTTGTCCTGCATTTTATAAGTGGATTGCGTGAGACTTGTGCCTGACTTATGCGGGTGCCGTGAGGAGCGGCGTGGTGCGGACCTAGTCGCGGAAGGAACTATCGCGGCGCTTGCGCGAACGAGAAGGATCGGCGGCCAGTTTTAGGAGCGGGGTTGCAGCGACCCCAATGCCTAGGCCAACCAGGAAGAGCCAGAAAATGCCGGACCCCAGCCATAGCATGAGGCCAAGGATGACACCGGCGATGAGGCCGGAGACGAGGGCGGAAGACTTCATAGATCGAGACCTGGGTGGGACGGGCTGAGATACAAGAAAAGCCGCCCGAAGGCGGCTGATTTTGTGCGCCCGGAGGTGTCTGGTTCGGAGACATCGTTCCGCATGTCTTATGAGATAGTTCCGGTCTAACCAGCACTAATGTCTCATTACATCGATCCGGTAGAAAACTCTGAAGTTAAATTTGCCCGGCCGCGA
>NZ_JAKRDT010000023.1:0-26607 GCF_022347385.1 Corynebacterium tuberculostearicum | reverse complement strand
CAAACCACGCAAAGCACTCAACTGGCGCACCCCAGCCGAAGTCATGACCAACGCCCTCACACAAACCGGTAGCATCAAACCAAACTAACCATCATCGTTGCAACGACCCCTAGAATCCGCCAGGGCCCATTGCTATAGCAATGGGCCCTTTATCGCTATGTCTTAGCGGGTGATGTTCTCAATCATCTGCGCAATCGGGTCGATGACGTTGCGGTTGGCAGAGTAGAAGTTGTTGAAGTCATGGCGGTTAGCCTTGTACAGCTCGGTGAACTGTACAGGAAGTGCCAGGCCGTAGGAGTTAGCGGCGTTCTTGATGGTGTTGTACAGAGCATCGACAGCCAGCTCGTCGGACTTCTGAGCGGCAGCCTGCTTGACCGGAGCCGGTGCCTGGGCCGGAGCCTTAGGGGCAGCGGACGGAGCGGTGCGCTGGGTCGGAGCGGAGTTCAGGCCGAGGGAAGCGGAGCAAGCCGGCCATGCACCCCAGCCCTGGGAAGCAAGCACGCGCTCAGCGACGACAATCTGCTGCTCGCGGGTAGCCTGGTCAGCGGTAGCAGCGAACTGGCCGCCGCCATTGGCCTGCCAGGTCTGCGGGTTGAACTGCAGTCCGCCCTGGTAGCCGTTGCCAGTGTTGATGTGCCAGTTGCCGCCGGCCTCGCACTGTGCCAGACGGTCCCAGTCGGAATCCGGAGCAGCGGAAGCGGTCGGTGCCATGATGGCAGCGGCAGCGCCGAAGGCGACGGTGCCGGCGGTGAACTTAGCGGCCATACGGTTCTTAGCGGAGTGGCGTCCCATGTAGTTAGTCCTCTCTGTGTGCCCGCATTAAGTGCAAAAAATATGTACCAAAAAGAAAGGGCGGGCGAGGGCAACTTTCTTAACGGCTCTTAAGTGTCTGGGGGACAGCGTAGCGGTTTATAACGAAAGTGTCACGTTATGGGCACTAAACGGGAAAGAAATGGGACAAATGTGGTGGGTGAGGGGGCATTTTCGCAGGTGGGCGACACCATGTGATCTATGTCATGTAACGCGGGTGTGTCGCGGCAGAGTGCGCGACTTCTGTTGTTTTGACCAGGCGGCTAAAATAAAGATTTTCCCCTAGAGAAGAGGTGGGTACCTATGCCTATTGGCAAAGTGAAGTGGTATGACGCCGAGAAAGGTTTCGGTTTCGTCAGCAACCCGGGCGATGAAGACGTCTATGTTGGCCGCAACGTGCTGCCCAAGGGAGTAGAGGAACTGTTCCCCGGCCAGCGCATCGACTTCGATTTCGCGGCCGGGCGCCGCGGTCCGCAGGCGCTGCGGGTCAAAGTATTGGATAAGCCGCGTCGCCGCACCCCGGCCCGCAAGCCGGAAGAACTCGGCAGCATGGTCTCTGACGTGATGACCTTGCTGGAGTCGCAGATTCAGCCGGTGCTCAATTCCGGCCGCTACCCGGAGCGCAAGACTGGGCGCCAGGTAGCAGAAATCCTCCGCGCAATCGCGAAGGATTTGGATAGCTAATTAGAAGCCTTCGTGGATTCCTCCGCGGAGGCTTCTCGTTCTTTATCGGTCATCGTGGTCAGGGACCACACGGTGGCCAAAGGGGTTTCGTCACCGTTGTCATCGGTGCCGATCATCATGGAGGAAATCTCCACCACCTTGAGGCGGGGGCGCTTGCCGGTAGAGGCCTTGATGGGGTCTACCGAGCCGGGGATCGATACCTCAGTGGTTTCGTTTGCGCCGTGCGCGGTTTCATCGTTGGCGGCGGGGTCATCGTAGATGGAAAGAATCTTCCACTCGTGGTCGGAGATTTCTTCGGGGATATCCAGCTTGAGGGTGTCATCATCACCCACGGTGAGGTTCGGGACCTCGCCTTCCGGGCACTCGGAGCCGGGCTCGCAAGCAATGTACGGGGCGACGTCGATGGACTTATCGCCCACGGAGGCGGTGACCTTGATGTCGCGGGGATCGGGACCCGGGCGCTGGTTCCACCAGTTTTGGAAGATCACTACGGCGGCGACGATGACCGCCACGACCACGATGAGGGCCAAGATCTGCAGCAGCGACTTTTTCCTTGCTTCCTTACGGGTTGCCATGGGCCTTTACCTTACTCGAACGTGGAAGAGTTCCTCCCACCGCTTGCCGGTAAGCCAGAACTCATCGTCTGTGATGTGCGCGATGCCGTTGAGGACATCATCGGGGTCGGTATAGCGGGACTTATCAATCGCGTCGGTAGCGATGACGGCGGTTACGCGGCCGGTGGAGGGATCGATGCGGTAGATGTTGTCA
Source organism: Corynebacterium tuberculostearicum (assembly GCF_022347385.1). Taxonomy (GTDB): domain Bacteria; phylum Actinomycetota; class Actinomycetes; order Mycobacteriales; family Mycobacteriaceae; genus Corynebacterium; species Corynebacterium tuberculostearicum_M. The sequence continues at coordinate 24,345 of NZ_JAKRDT010000023.1, read as the reverse complement.
TCCATCCACACATTGGCGTAGACGTCATCGCCCACGCACTCGAGTTCATTGATGTCTTCGAGGGGTTTTCCCTCCAAGGTGATGTCGGTAGTGGAGCGCTCCGCGAAGGTCTCTGGGTCCATGTGCCGCAGGGTCGCGGAGCCATCGGACATGAGGAGATCCTCGCCGGTATTGCACAGCCCCCAGCCCTCGCCCGAGTAGGTGGCGGAATCTACCTGGCGCAGGTCGTGGTCGTATTTCAGGGCTTGGCCGGACTTCCAGGTCAGCTGCCAGATGGAATCGCCGGCTTGGGTGATGCCCTCGCCAAAGTAGCGCTTATCCAGGCGCGTTTCGGCCAAGGTTTCGCCGGATTCGGGGGAGAAGCGCTCGATGCGGGATTCGCCCCATTGGCCGGTGCCCAGGAGCAGGTTGCCGTCCGGATCGGTTTCGAGGCCCTGCGTAAAGGAATTGGGCGGCAGGGAAGCGGTACCGAGAACCTCGACGGAGAGGCGTTCTACTTCGGGTTCAGCTGGGGTAGAGGAACAGGCAACGAGCGTGCAAGGGAGGAGAATGCAGGCGGCGCGGGAAAGAAACGACATGCACCATATGTACCACCGGGTGCGCTCCATAATGAATAATGAGGGGCGTGAGTAAGCGAAAAGCAAATCCGTTGATCGATTCCCGCGCCGTGCGCATCGCGCGCGAGGCGTTGGATGAGGTGGGGGAAGGGGGCGTCGGCAAGCATATCGGCGTCGCCGGGATGGGCCGAAACGTTGCTACCCACCGATTTGAAGCAGAAATGCCTGGCTACCCCGGCTGGGAATGGCAGGCGGTGCTCGCCTGCGCGGAGGGATCGCGCTACGTCACCGTCAATGAGGTGGCGCTGGTGCCGGGCGGGGAGGCCCTGCAGCCGCCGGAATGGGTGCCCTATGAGGACCGCGTGCGGCCAGGCGACCTTGGACCCGGAGACCTGATGCCACCGGCCGTGGATGATTCCCGGCTAGACGGTGACAAACTTTCCAAGTCCGGCCTGGAAGACGCCAAGAAGCGCTGGCGCACCGAGTTCGGCCCGAATACGGATATGGCGGCCAAGGCGCGCCTGCAATGCCGCACCTGTGCGTTTTATGTGCAGCTGATGGACAACTACGGCGTCTGCGCCAATGAGTACTCGGCGGACGGCCGGGTGGTGCACTCGCGCTATGGCTGCGGTGCGCATTCGCAGACGCGCGTGCGGGAAGAAAAGACCCCGGAAGTGGCCTTCGACGATGAAAAGCCCATCTTCCAGGATTTTGAAATCGAGGATTAAGGCAGCACACTTATGGCGTAAGACTCGCTGTACGTGAAAGGCGCAGGCGTTGAAAGCCACTCTCGATCGCTACTTCCATATCTCTGAACGTGGTTCCTCCATTGGAACCGAGCTACGCGCGGGAACGGTCTCGTTCTTCGCCATGGCCTATATCATCCTCTTGAACCCGCTCATCCTCGGCACCACCGAGGACGCGGAAGGCTACGCGCTGGGCGTGCCACAGGTCGCCGCCGCCACCGCGCTGGTTGCCGGCGTTATGTCCATCCTCTTCGGCGCCATTGCCAAGTACCCCTTCGCCATGGCCGCAGGCTTGGGTATGAATACCTTCGTGGGCGTGAGCATGGTCGCCACCAGCGGGCTGACGTGGCAAGAATCCATGGGCCTGGTGGTCATCGAGGGCATCATCATTGTCCTGCTGGCCATCTCCGGTTTCCGCACCGCCGTCTTTGACGCCATCCCGCAGTCCATGAAGGCGGCGATGGGCGTGGGCATCGGCATGTTCATCGCCATGATCGGCCTCGTGGACGGTGGCTTTGTCACCCGCGTGCCGGACGCCGCGCACACCACCGTGCCGGTGAGCCTGGGTATTAATGGATCGATTTCCACTTGGCCGGCGCTGGTCTTTGTCATTGGCCTCATTATCTGTTCCTTCATGGTCATCCGGAACGTGCCGGGCGGGCTCTTCATCGCCATCGTGCTCACCACCGTCATCGCGTTCATCGTGCAGGCGTTTACCGGCTCCGAGGACTGGGGCATGGCCGCGCCGGTGAAGCCGGAGGCGCTCGGCGGCATTCCGGATCTGTCCATCGTGGGCGATGTGAACCTGGTGGGCGCCTTTACCAAGATCGGCGTGGTCTCCACGGTGCTGCTGATCTTTACCCTGTTGCTCACCAACTTCTTCGATGCGATGGGCACCATGACCGGCCTGGGCAAGCAAGGCAAGCTTGTCGACGCCGACGGCAACCTCCCCGACATGAAAAAGGCCCTCGTGGTCGAGGGCTTTGGCGCCGTGGCTGGCGGCCTTGGCTCTGCTTCTTCCAATACCGTCTTTGCGGATTCCTCCGCCGGCATTGCCGATGGCGCCCGCACCGGTCTGGCCAACCTCATGACCGGCGTGCTGTTCCTCGCCGCGATGTTCCTGACGCCGCTGTATGAGATCGTGCCCATCGAGGCCGCCTCCCCGGTACTCGTCATCGTCGGCGTAATGATGGCCGCGCAGCTGACCGAGATCCGCTGGACCAAGATGGAGATCGCCATCCCCGCCTTCCTCACCATCGTGACCATGCCGTTTACCTATTCCATTGCCAACGGCATCGGCGTGGGCTTCATCTCCTTCGCGCTCATGTCCACCTTCGCCGGCAAGGCCAAGGACGTGCACTGGATCATGTGGCTCTTGGCTGGCCTGTTCGTGATTTTCTTTGGCATGGATCCGATTTCCAATGCCATCGGCTAGCCTAAGGGCATGCTGATTACTGACCCCGCAGACCCTCGCCTGGACGATATTCGGAACCTCAACAAATCCGATAAGTCCGGCGAGGGTCTCGTCATTGCAGAGGGCCCGCTGGTGGTCTCCCGGCTGGCCGAATCCCGGTTCCCCATGCGCTGCCTCGTTGGCTTTCCCAAGAAAGTGGAGGCCTATATTTCCGAGTATGGCGAACCCGAGTGCCCCATCTACGAGGTCTCTCGCGAGACCCTGGCGGAGGTGGCCGGCTTCGATATGCACCGCGGGCTGGTCGCCGCCGCGGACCGCGCCCCGGAGCCGGAGGTGAGCGAGATTCTAGAGACCGCAAAAACCATCGCCGTGCTCGAGGGCGTAGGCGATCATGAAAATATTGGCGCCATCTTCCGCCATGCCGCTGGCATGGGCGTGGATGCGGTGCTGCTGGGCTCCGGTGCGGCGGATCCGCTCTACCGGCGCTCGGTGCGCGTGTCCATGGGGCACGTGCTGCGCTTGCCCTTTGCCCATCTAGAAGGCGGGTTTACTACCTGGCAGCGTTCCCTGCAGGCGCTTGCCGACGCCTCCTTTACCCTCATTTCCTTAACCCCCAACCCCCAGGCGGTGCACTTGGCCGAGGCCATGCATGGCCTAGATAAGGTGGCGATGCTCGTCGGCGCGGAGGGCCCCGGCCTTACCGAACACGCAATGAAGGCCACCGATATACGCGCACGCATACCGATGGCCCCTGGCACCGATTCTCTTAATGTGGCGACCGCCGCCGCCATTTCCTTTTATGAGCGCCAGCGCTCCTTGAGCGACTTAAACGTCTGAGCGCCCCAATTGCCAATGAGCGAGCCCAGTTGCTTGGCGGTGGAGATGATTTCCTCGCCGGTGGATTCCGGCTCGGCGCTGTGGTCCTCGTAGTCGTCATAGTCGTTCAGGCCCAGCTTATTGGCCGACTGTGCGGCTAGTTCCCCCACGGTGCGCTTGGGCTTCGGCGGGTCGATCTTAGGCTCTGGGCGGCCGTCGACCGCGTAGCCCACAACGTCTAGGTCTGGGCCATCGTGCCCGACCTCGATGTCGAGCCAGTATTCCTGTGCCGCTTCCATGATGCCCTGCGGCTCGAAAGGCAGGGAGATTCCGCCCAGCGGCTCGTATTTTTCGCCCGCCCAATAGGGCGCCTCGAAGGGCTCGGGCAGGCCGGTGTCCTCGTAGAGGTGCTCGCGGGTAGCGCACAGGCAGCGCTTGAGATCGCCGCCCTCCCACAGGGCGAAGCCGGCGTAGCCTTCTTTCTCGTTGCTGGCCAGCGCAATGACGCGCTGGGCGGGCACCGCGTTAAGGAGTGTTTCTGGCAGCTGGGAAAGGAGAACAGAATCCCCCTCGCAGACCGTTTGCACCACGGTGATGCCGGGGTAGCCGCCGATGTAGTACTCGTTCGGATCCGTCTGCGCGGAGCGGTTGAGCGGGAATTGCCCAATCGGCGTGACCGGGAAGGTCGGGTCTAGCTGGGCGAGGAATTTCCGCCCAAAGCCGCGATCCGCCTTGGGTTCGGTCTTCAACACCTCTTCCGCATTGGGCTGAGAGATGTACCAGAGAGTAAGTACAGCGTGAGAGATGTCCACGATTAGTCCCTAGGGCGCTTGGTATTGGAGCGAACACCGAGCAGCACGTCCTCCCAATGCGGGGTGACGGCCTTACGGCGGCGCTTGGTGGGCTTTTCTTCCGGCGAGGGGTTCTGCAAGAACTCCTCTTCCTCCGGCTCTTCCGGAGGGGTGGTCGGCGCGGTGAGGTCGGTGACGTTGCTGGGCTGGTCGCCATCGATAGCTTCGTCATAGCGGCCGCTGCCCAGCGAGGTCAGCGAGCGCACCGGTTGGACGAAATCCGGGTCTGTCAGGTCCGCGGCCACCGAGTTGCGCGCTTCCACCGTGGCGGGCGAGGACATGGACTGCTTGAAGTACCACTCGGCCTCGTTCTCGGACAGGCCGGCCTTCCACGTCACGCGCACGATCCAGGCCTCGCCCTGGTGGCGGTAGGCATCCCAGGTGGACTCGGAGAGCGAGTGGCCGCGGGCGGCAAAGGCGGTGGCCAGAACCTCCCACAAGGTGAGCTTGGCCGGTCCGTCCTCGCGGACGGGGTGTGCCTGCTTGGAAATCTCCGCGATGCGATTGCGCTCCAGCATGACCGGGTAGGCGAAAGGCTCGATGCGAGATTCGGTCACGCCCATTTCTTCCGCCAGCTCCGCCGCAGAGGCGCCGGCGCGAATGCGGTTTTGGATCTCCGCCGGGCGGATCTTCGTCTCTTCCACCGGTTCCGGTTTGGAGGGCTTGGCCAGGCTGATGGCCGGAGCCGCCGGTTCCTCTTCGGGGGTTTCCTCCTGCTCGCCCTGCAGGGCGTCGCGCAGCTCATCGGTGATGGAGAGGAAAAACTCTTCGCCGTCTTCGGTGCGCAGCACCAAAGAGGTTTCGGTCGACTCGCTGTCAACTGGGAACAGCTCGCGCATAATAGGGCGCTCCTTTTGCCTATCGACGGCGGACAAATCTGTGATGCATTCAACTATAACGCGAAAAAGCCCCGCGGCCTGCGAGGCGGCGGGGCATGTTGGGGGTGATGCGTTAATTCGCATCCAAGACGTAATCGATGCACTGGGTCAGTTTGGCGATATCGGCCGGCTCAATAGCCGGGAACATGCCGATGCGCAGTTGGTTACGGCCCAGCTTGCGGTACGGCTCCACGTCCAGGATGCCGTTGGCGCGCAGGGTGGCGGCGAGCGCCGCGGCGTCGACGGACTCGGAGAAGTCGATGGTGCCCACCACGAGCGAGCGGGACGCAGGCTCCGCGACGAAGGGAGTGGTCTCCGGGCGGGATTCGGCCCAGCTATACAGCGTGGTGGAGGATTCCGTAGTGCGCTCAACCATGCCGTCCAGGCCGCCGTTGGCATTCATCCACTGGAGCTGGTTATCCAACATGAGCAGGGTGGCGATTGCCGGGGTGTTATAGGTCTGGTTCTTGCGGGAGTTATCTACTGCCGTCTGCAGGTTGAGGAAGGTGGGGATATAGCGCTCGGAGGCGTTAATTTTCTCAATCCGCTCCAGTGCGGCGGGGGACATGGCGGCGAGCCACAGGCCGCCGTCGGAAGCAAAGCACTTTTGCGGCGAGAAGTAGTAGACGTCCGTATCGGAGATGTTTACGGGTAGGCCACCCGCGCCGGAGGTGGCGTCCACGACCACCAGCTGCTGATCATTGCGGGGGTGCGGGCGGGTAACTTCTGCCATCGCGCCGGTGGAGGTTTCATTGTGTGCCCAAGCGACGACGTCCGCCTCCGCAGAAAGTTCGTGCGGGTCGGGTGCGGTGCCCACGGGGGACTCCACGATGGAGGGGGCATCGAGCCAGGGTGCACCCGCGGCGGCCTTGGCAAATTTAGTGGAAAACTCGCCAAAGGTGAGGTGGGCGGAGTGGCGTTCAATGAGCCCGTAGGTGGCAGCATCCCAGAAGGCGGTGGCGCCGCCTAGGGAAAGGACAATCTCGTAGCCCTCTGGTAGGGAGAAGAGATCGCTCAAGCCTTCTCGCACCGAACCTACGAGGTTCTTTACCGCCGGCTGGCGGTGGGAGGTGCCCATGACCGCGGGGTCAATGGCCGCAAGCTGGTCGGGGCGAACCTTGGAGGGGCCGCAGCCAAAGCGGCCGTCGGCAGGCAGGAGGTCGGCAGGCAGCGTAAGTTCTGGAGTGCTCATGCGTGCCAGTGTAGAGCAGTTCCGGTCGAACGGCAGTTATTTTAGTCGGCCAAATCCTGTTGTTGGCGTCACAAAGTTTGCTAAAGTGTGAAGAGGTATCAAGCTAGCTTCCTTAAGTTAGTGCTTAATAGTGACTCTTCACATAGAGAAAGGAACTTCCGTGGCTTCTGAAGACAACAAGGTAGTGCTCCAGTACCCAGGCGGCGAGTACGAGATGGACATCAAGCAGTCCACCGAGGGTGACTCCGGCTTTGACATTTCCAAGCTCCGTAACGAGACCGGGCTCGTTACCTTCGACCCTGGTTATACCTCCACCGGTTCCACCGAGTCCAAGATCACCTTCATTAACGGTGAAGAGGGCATCCTGCGCCACCGCGGTTACGATATCGCGGACCTGGCGGAAAACGCTTCCTTTAACGAGGTTTCCTACCTGCTGATCAAGGGTCATCTGCCTAACGAGGAAGAGCTCAGCCACTTTAACCGCGAAATCCGCCACCACACCCTGTTGGACGAGGACTTCAAGGCCGCGTTCAATATCTTCCCGCGCAACGCGCACCCAATGGCCGTGCTGGCTTCCTCCCTTAACATTCTTTCCGCGTACTACCAAGACCAGCTCAACCCGCTGGACCCAGAGCAGCTGGATAAGGCCACCGTTCGCCTGCTGGCTAAGGTTCCAATGCTGGCTGCGTATGCTTACCGCGCTTCTCAGGGCAAGCCTTATATGTACCCGGATAATAGCCTGAACGCCCGCGAGAACTTCCTGCGCATGATGTTCGGCTACCCCACCGAGGAGTACGAGGTTGACCCGGTTGTAGCTAAGGCCTTGGATAAGCTGCTTATCCTGCACGCTGACCACGAGCAGAACTGCTCCACTTCCACCGTGCGCATGATTGGTTCCGCTCAGGCTAATATGTTTGTCTCCATCGCCGGCGGCATTAACGCCCTGTCCGGTCCGCTGCACGGCGGCGCAAACCAAGCCGTTCTGGAGATGCTGGAAGATATCCAGAACAACCACGATGGTGACGCTACCGACTTCATGAACCGCGTGAAGAATAAGGAAAAGGGCGTTCGCCTCATGGGCTTTGGCCACCGCGTGTACAAGAACTACGACCCACGCGCGGCCATCGTTAAGGAGACCGCCCACGAGATCATCGAGCACTTGGGCGGCGACCCAATGCTGGATCTGGCCATGAAGCTGGAAGATATTGCGCTGAATGACGATTACTTCGTCTCCCGCAAGCTCTACCCGAACGTGGACTTCTACACCGGCCTGATTTACCGTGCCATGGGCTTCCCGACGGACTTCTTCACCGTCCTCTTCGCCATCGGCCGCCTGCCGGGCTGGATTGCTCAGTACCGCGAGCAGCTGGAGATCAACACCAAGATCAACCGTCCGCGCCAGATTTACACCGGCGAGTCCCTGCGTAAGGTTACCCCGCGCAACGAGCGCTAAAGCGCCCCGCGGGTCTGTCGAATTAAGCCGAATCGGGTGGTAGCACCTATAATAGGTGCAGCTCGGTTCGGTTTTACTGCGACCGCACGAACAAACTAGATTTCCCAAGGAGAATAATCCCCATGGATAAGCCTGTTATTGAAGCCCAGTCTGGCCCAGCGCCGACCGACCTTGTTGTAGAAGACATCGTCGTCGGCGACGGTGCTGAGGCGCAGCCTGGTGCCGTAGTGGAGGTCCACTACGTCGGCGCTGAATACGAGACCAACCAAGAATTCGATTCCTCGTGGGACCGTGGCCAGTCCATCGAGTTCCCGCTGACCGGTCTCATCGCCGGCTGGCAAGAAGGCATTCCGGGAATGAAGGTGGGCGGTCGCCGTAAGCTCATCATCCCGCCGGAAAAGGCCTACGGCCCCGCCGGTGGTGCGCACCCGCTGTCCGGCCGCACCTTGGTCTTCATTATTGACCTCATCCGCGCCGACTAAAAGCGCTCAGCCCCAGGGTCCGCCCTGGGGTTTCGTCGTTTTCGGCGCGGTCAGAAAAACTGCGGCACAATGGAGGGCATGACAGTGCCAACCGTAACTTTCAATGATGACCGCGAAATGCCCCAGCTGGGCTTGGGTACGTACAAGCTATATGACGAGGAATGCATCCGCGTCATCCGCGAGGCCATCGATTTGGGCTACCGCCACTTCGATACCGCCACGCTCTACAAGAACGAAGAGGCGGTAGGCACCGCCCTGAAGCAGGCAATGGATGCCGGCGACGTCACCCGTGATGAGCTCTTTATTACCTCCAAGGTATGGCACTCCCACCACGGTGCGCACAAGGTGGAAGAGGCATTCCAGCAGTCTCTCAAGGATCTGCAGCTCGACTACCTTGACTTGTATCTCATCCACTGGCCGTGGCCGCAGGGTGGCCTATACAACGAGACCTTTGAGGCTATCGCCCGCCTGCAGGGCATGGGTCAGATTGCGTCCATCGGCGTGGCTAATTTCTACGAGGACGTGCTCAAGGACCTAATTTCCACCACCGGCATTTCTCCGGTGCTCAACCAGGTGGAGATCCACCCGGGCTTTACCCAGTCCAGCCTGCGCGCCTTCCATCACGATAATGACATCGTCACCGAGGCATGGGCCCCGTTGGCGCGCGGCGTTGTGCTCAATAACCCTGTGATTGAGCAGGCTGCTGCTGACCACGAGGCGACCGAGGGGCAGGTTGTGCTGTCCTACCTCATGTCCAAGGGTATATCCGTCATTCCGAAGTCCGCGCGCACCGAGCGCCTGAAGGAAAACTTGGCCGCCACCGAGCTAGAGCTCACGGCGGAGGAAGTATCCGCCATCGACGCACTTGAGGGTCAGGAGGGCTTTGGCCGCATGTTCAATGACCCGCGCGAATTCCCGGGCAGCGAAGAGTAGCGTCAACCACAGATTAAGCCCCCTCACGGGGGCTTTTTCTTTTGCCAAGCGGCTGTTAACAATCTTTACAAGGGGTAAAAAATTCTTGGCTCGGGGGTAGTTTGTTAAAGATGTTATTCCAGTTCAGCGAAGCCTATGGGGTTGAAAGGGTGGGGGAGTGGAAGGTTTTCTTGGCAGAGTTTACAACCTTGCAGAAAATGTTCTGTAAGTTACAAGTCAGCGTGGATAGTGAGCAGTGACACACTATCTCGTGTGACCTAAGTTCCTCTCACCCAAGGAGACGATGCTCTATGGGTGACGTAGCTGCAACTCCTGTCTCGCGCCGCGAACCCACCGGTAGCGAGTTCATCGCGATGCGCGACTCCGCCCAGTTCGGCGAGCTGCGCCGCACCTACCGGAGTTTTACCTTCCCTATGACCGTGGCCTTCTTCGTGTGGTACGTGGTTTACGTTCTTGCCGCCGTGTTCGCCCCTGGCTTCATGGCAACCGAGCTCGGCGGCGGCTGGAACATCGGCCTAGTCTTCGGCCTTGCCCAGTTCCTGACCACCTTCATCATCACGTGGATTTACGTGAAGTACGCCAATAAGAATATCGAGCCGAAGTCGGCAGCCATCCGTGAAGAATTGGAGGGCAACTAATGACTACCACCACCCTTGCCGCCGAGACTTCCGCCGGCAACCCCATCCTGAATATTTCCATCTTCGCCATCTTCCTTATCGTCACCATGGCGGTGGTGCTGCGCGCCGGTAAAACCACCAAGGAAGCCTCGGACTTCTACACCGGTGGCGGCAGCTTCTCCGGACGCCAGAACGGTCTGGCCATCTCCGGTGACTACCTCTCCGCCGCATCCTTCCTAGGCATCGTCGGCGCGGTGGCGCTCAACGGCTATGACGGCTTCTTGTACTCGGTGGGCTTCTTCGTCGCCTGGCTGGTAGCACTCATGCTCGTCGCCGAGCCCATGCGTAACGTCGGCCGCTTCACCATGGCGGACGTCCTATCCTTCCGCCTGAAGCAAAAGCCCGTGCGCGTGGCGGCGTCCATCGCCACCCTCTTCGTCACGCTTTTCTACCTCATCGCACAGATGGCCGGCGCCGGCTCGCTGGTGGCCGTGCTGCTGGATATCCATGACTTCAAGTGGCAGGCCCTCGTCGTGGGCGTTGTGGGCGTGCTCATGATTGTCTACGTCCTGGTCGGCGGCATGAAGGGAACCACCTACGTGCAAATGATCAAGGCCGTGCTCTTGGTGGCCGGCGTGGTCATCATGTGTTTCTTGGTCTTCATTGCCCTGCGCGGCGGATTTAGCACCTTGTTTAATAACGCTATCGACATGCACGCCGCCTCCGAGCAGATTAAGGAGAAGGGATACGAGGCCAAGGACATCATGGCTCCGGGCCTGAAGTACGGCGCCACCACCGCCACCAAGCTGGACTTTATCTCCTTGGGCATTTCCCTGGTGCTCGGCGTGGGTGGCCTGCCGCACGTGCTGATGCGCTTCTACACCGTGCCCACCGCTACCGAGGCGCGCCGCTCCGTTACCTGGGCGATCGTCATCATCGGTGCCTTCTACCTTATGACCCTGGTTCTGGGCTACGGCGCAGCTGCGCTGGTGGGGCCGGACCGTATCCTGGCCGCGCCGGGCGGGGCCAATGCTGCGGCACCGCTGCTCGCACTGGAGATTGGCGGCTCCATCTTCATGGCGATTATTTCCGCCGTGGCCTTCGCTACCGTGCTCGCCGTGGTTGCTGGCTTGGCCATTACCGCCTCTGCGTCCATTGCACACGATATCTACCACGCGGTTATCCGCAACGGTGAGTCCACCGAGGCCGAGCAGGTCCGCGTCTCCCAGGCCACCGTGGTGATCCTTGGCATCGTCTCCATTATCTTGGGCATCCTGGCCATGACCCAGAACGTGGCCTTCCTAGTCTCCCTGGCGTTTGCGGTGGCGGCCTCCGCCAACCTGCCGACCATCCTGTACTCCCTGTACTGGCGCCGTTTCAACACCGCGGGCGCGGTGGCTTCCATGTATACCGGCGTGGTGTCCTGCCTGGTGCTCATCTTTTTCTCCCCGGCAGTCTCCGGTTCTGAGAGCTCCATGTTCCCAGGTGCGGACTGGGCTATCTTCCCGCTTTCCTCGCCGGGCTTGGTCTCCATTCCGCTGTCCTTCTTCGTCGGCTGGTTGGTGTCCATCATGACCAAGCCGGACAACTTTGAGGAGCTTTCCGCAGAGATGGAAGTGCGCTCCCTTACCGGCGTGGGCGTGGAGGCACCCGTGCAGCATTAATTGCTTGAAAAGTGCACACACCCGGTAATGTGGTTGGACGTGCTTAGAACGTCCGTGACCCGCAAGGCGGCATCAGTTAAGGCTGGTGCCGCTTTGGCCGTATGCATGCTCGCCTTGACCACCACCGCGTGCAGCAATAGCGAGCGCGAAAGCGATGCGCTTGCCGACGCCCCCTTAAAAGCAACAGACACCAACCGCGACGTCCCACCGGAAACCAATGAGTTCTTGGAGGGCGATGAGGGTCATTCAATTACCTATATCCGCCTGCACGATGGCATGCACATGGGCTCTGCCTCGGAGCACGAGGCCCGCCCGGCGCTAAGCCTCATCAAGCTCTATATCGCCACCTACGTGATGGAAAAGGGCGAGTACGAGGACAAATATGAGGCGCTGGATATGATCGCTAGCTCCTCTGATAAGTCCGCCGAAGACCTCTTTGACAAATACCCGGATTCCATCGACGCGATTGCCGATGAATTCAATCTCGAATCCACCAAGGCCGGCGAGCAGTGGGGCTATTCGCAGACTTCTACCTATGACGTCGCCAGCTTCATCTCGCAGCTCATCGACCGCGATGAAACCCACCCGGTGCTTGTAGCCATGGCGCATGCCGATCCCATCTCAGAGGACGGCTACCGCCAGGATTATGGCACCGCCAAGCTCTCCAACGTGGTGGGCAGCAAGTGGGGCTGGTCCAATGACAAGTCCATTAACTCCTCGGTCTCCTTTGGCGAGAACTTCGTCGCCGCCGCCTCTATCACCGGCTCCTCCGATGACCTCACCGACTACGTCAAGGACGAGGTGACCGGCAAGAATCTGGGCAAGGCCACCGAGCGCTTCCTCAAGTACAAAGACGGCGAGGACGTCCCGCCGATCGAGACCTCCACCTCGGAGACCTCTACTACCCCCTCGAGCAAGAAGGACAAGGACGAGAAATCCGGCAAGGGTAAGAAGGAAAAGTCCACGTCCAAGGAGCCCACTAGCGAATCCACCACGTCCAAAAAGAAGTCCGCAGACAAAAAGAAGGGCTCGGAGAAAACCTCCGAGCCTTCCAAGAAGTAGTACTACCGCGCCTTCGCAACCGTTTCTGCGACGATCTTCGCTAGCTGGCGAATCTGATCGTTGCTCAGCGTCTTGCCATTAAAGGTCACGCCGTCGGCGGTGACCTGCGGAAGTTCCGGTAGCTCCGGGTGCGTTCTCTGCAGCTGCGAGCTCAGCTGATTGACCAGGTCCGACGAACCATTGCTCGGGGCCTTAGTCTGCGGCTCGGGCTTTGGCTGTGGCTTATTGGCGGTCGGCTTCTTTGCCGGTGCAGGAGCCGCGGACTTGCCTGGCGTCCACTGGCCCCAGTCTTCGGCGTAGACCTCATTGACGTCAACGATGACGCCGCCGATGGTCTGCTGCTTGCCGTGCGGCAGCTGGTGGATTGTGGTGCGCGGGTGAATCTTGCCGTTGGAACCCCAGTCATGCATCCAGAAGTACTTGCCGATGCCATCCTGGATCGCCCACTCAATGGTGTTGTAGTTGCCGTAGATGCCCGTCTGGTAGCCGGCCAGCTCCAGCGTCTTGGAAAACGCCTGCAGGTAGGGGCGGATCTGGCGGGTGTACTGCTCGCGGGTGGGGTTATCGTCGATCGCGATGTAGATCGGACGGTTGGTGGGGCCGCCTGCCTTCTTGTGTAGGGCAATCGCCTTCGGTGCGTGTACTGCTGCACCTGCTGCGCCTTGCTTCCAATCGGCGGTTTCCGCACGGCCGAATTGGTAGACCGACGCAGTGGGCAGGCCTACTGCCGCATTGGCCTTAGTCTCTTTGAGGGTTACCGGCTTGCCGGTCATCCACGCAGCGCCGGGGCGCTTGTCGGAGACGTAGCGAATCGCGCCCATGTGGCCAGCATTCTTAATTGCCTGCGGGGAAGGTACGCCGGCGGAGAAATCAATGATGGTGCCGCGCACCGGTCCGAGCGCCGCTGCACTCGGTGCGGCAGCGCCGATAGCGCCTGCGGTCAGGGCGAGAGCCCCAGCCTTAAAAAGGCCGCGACGGGAGAAAGATGGTGACATGTTGAGCTCCTGCAGTAATCACATTTGTCACAGTAGTGAACAATTGCACCATAGCAAGGGGTCTGGAATTATCCCTGGAGCGAAACCGCATGTCGCGCATTTATGCAGGAGAGCTATTTCGAGACGTTGCTGAACTTCACCCTCGTGGGGTTCTCAACCGTGCGCGAGACCGTGCAGTCCTTCTCGTGGGAGATGCGAATCAGGTTGTCCACCAGCTTGCGCGCTTGGTTGCCCTCCGGCGTATCCGGGAACGATAGATCGAAGCCCACACGCACCTCCGACAGGCGCGATGCCCCATCCTCGCTTACGCGGTCTCCCTCTACGTGTACATCAAAAGATTCCGCTTCCGCGCGTCGGGACGTCACAACGTCTACATCCACCGCGGAACATCCCGCGACCGCAGCGAGCAAAAGCTCAACAGGGGAGAGGAGCCCCTCACCACTGCCAAATTCAACGCTGGCGCCCGCTGAATTGGTAGCTCGGTATTGGGCGGTGTCGATGCGGGTGAGGTCTACGGCGTAGTGCTTTGTTACTTCAGACATGAGGCCAGTTTAAGGCGAGGGATCAGGTCGGTTAGAGTAGGCAAGAGACACGCTGATCGAGATGTCCGCTTGTCTAGTGGTGATTCAGAAGGCCCGCGTATTGTGAGTTCCATGAAGGTCATTGCTATTTACGCGACGGAAACCATGTCTGATTGGGAGTATGCCTACCTCACAACCCAGGTAGCTGAAGCTGAGGCCCAAGTGCCGGACCGCTTCAAGGTTTTGTTTGTTGGCGAATCATTACAAGCTGTCCGCTCCAAGGGTGGGATCGAAGTGGTCCCAAGCTTGACCTTGGAAGATATCCAGAACCGAACTGATATTGCGGCTTTCGTGGTGCCAGGGGCAGATACTTACTTTGATGGGCACGGACACCTACTGGAGACGGTAAAAGACCTACATCAGAAAGGAGTGCTCTTGGCAGCAATCTGTGGTGGAACTTTGGCCTTTGCTCGTGCTGGGGTGCTTGACCACTGCAAACACACTTCAAACGCGCAAGGCTTCCTTGCCTCAACCAACTACGCCAATATCGACGGCTACAAAGAAGAAGACGCAGTTTCTGATGGCGGAGTGATTACGGCATCTGGTTTGGCTCCAGTGTCATTCACCGCGGCGGTATTGCGCGCGGCGGGCGTCTACCCAGATGATGTCGTGGACGCTTGGCTTCAATTGCATGAGCAAAGAACAGAAGCGGCCTTCGTTGAACATATGAACAAGGTTCAGGCGTGGGCCTGTTCAAACTAGCTGGAGTTACCCGAAACTGCTTCAACGATTCGGGTCTTTGCTAAAACAAAGGTGCCCAACAGTCAGCGCTTTTATTTCCCGCGGCAGGACTATGAATTTTAAGCTACCGGAACTCATAGTCAACCAACTGGTTGATTGCAGTTTCAACTAGCCCTGTGATTCAAAACGATGACGAATGTAGAAGG
Source organism: Corynebacterium tuberculostearicum (assembly GCF_022347385.1). Classification (GTDB taxonomy): domain Bacteria; phylum Actinomycetota; class Actinomycetes; order Mycobacteriales; family Mycobacteriaceae; genus Corynebacterium; species Corynebacterium tuberculostearicum_M. The sequence continues at coordinate 9,217 of NZ_JAKRDT010000023.1, read as the reverse complement.
ATAAGTCCTTAGAGGATTTTATTCATCGCTACTCCGGCCGTGACAGCGGTTGGGAAGGAGAATGACAATGAAAGCTTTGTATTGGGCATCCATTTTCTACCTCGTGTTGGGCTTGGGCGCTGGCGTGTTCTACCGGGAATTCACGCGGGCTAATGATTTCCCCACGGGCGAGTTCACTCAGCTAAGCGTGGCGCACACTCACTTGCTAGCCCTCGGTTTCATGATGAGCCTTATCTTCTTGGTATTGGAGAAAGTCTTTGGCCTGTCGCGCAGCCGCGGTCAGTTCAATGCGTTCTTCTGGCTCTATAACGTCGGCGTGGTCGTCACTGTTGGCGCCATGATCTGGCACGGATGCCTGACCGTACTGGGGGAGGAGTCCTCTGCAATGATCTCTGGTATCGCTGGACTTGGACACATCCTTATTACGGTGGGCCTAATTGCATTCATCGCAGCGCTTGGTAATGCCATCGGTGAGTCCCAAGAAACTAAGTCCCAGGCAGCAGGTGAATAACAACGAGTGAGGCTGTCTCAAAGCGCCACAACGTTGGCTCCGCGAGATGGGAGCTCACCAAAACAAATGACCCTCATGGCCCCTACCAGTATTTTTAAGGGAACTGGTCGGCCACAAGGAAAGTGCTGGTGGTTGAGGAGAAAAATGAACTTTCCTGGTCTGCTTGGCGTGTTTGTCATCGCAGATTAGATGAGAATGGACTTTTCGTCATCCACAAGGAGGGCTTGCCCATCTCTCAAAAGCAGCAGGTTCCATTCTCGGCCGTAGGTCTCGACAGTCTTACTGATGACCTCTATTGAATAGGGCCCAGTGGTTCCTTGTGCATGAGGAACAATGACATAAGGAGTGAAGTTTAGCCCTGTATATTCGGTGAGCTGCGGTGCCGTTTTGGAATCGTCCATGATTGATGCCGGCTCAATTGATGGGCCGGCAACAACTGCTCCTGCAGAACTTCCAGCGTAAAATTTGCCCTGCTTTACTGCCTCAGTCAGTGCATGGTCGGCACCCGTTTTCTTCAGTACGTCAAGTAGGCGGAACACGTCGCCGCTTGCGACATAAATGCAGTTGGCTGATGCAATTTCATTTTGAAGATCGCTTGATTTTGATTGCGATAGGGTGAGGGGGACTAAGGTTTCTGCTGCCTCACCAATTGCCTTCAGTTCTGCCTGTGCAAATGGTGCCCTGCGCATCTCTGAAGCGGCATCATCGATATATAGCACTCGTCCCGAAACGTAGTCGCCGATGTTTGGGTGCAGGAATGAAGCGAGAAGAAGTTTCATGGGCCTAGATTACGAAATTCTTGCCACTCCGACCATTCGAAAAGCAAAAGTCTCAAGACACCAACCGGAACGATGTCTCGAGACTTCACATGGGTGCAGTCGAGTAATCCCTAGCCCGGCTACTCCACTACTGGCCCAGCTGAGCTTCCTCTCGCCATTTCCGAGTATTCCTCACACTGCCGCTGCCCGAAATGGGATGGTTCCGTCAAGACAAAAGTTTCTTGATGCCCTCGGAGAGGATCTCTTGTGGGCTAATGTGGTGCGCCGCGTGGAGGCGCGCATAAGTCGGTGCTTGTTCGGGGTTGATGGCAATACGCTTTTCGTCGGGCGCCATGGGCGCGGTCAGGGCGGCGCCGATCACTAGGTTTGATAACCGGTAGGCAGTTCCCAACGGATCTGGGACTCCCTCTCGTTCAAGCAGCACGCACATACGCTCAGAAAGGGCCAGGTAAGCAGGGCCTCTGGGGGCACGCATGCCGATGACCTGACCGGCCCACCGGTGGGTCGTGAGGTGCGTGAAGAAAGCTTGCATCAGGGCGGGTAGGTCGGCGTTGTTGATCGACTCGGACATCACGGGATCGTCTGCAAGCACTACATCGAGAGCAAGGTCGAACAAGTCGTCTACCGACTCCACACGGGAGTACAGGCTAGCTGGGGCGACGCCCACCTGTTGCGCCACAGCCCTCATGGTGAGTGCCTTCAAACCACCTTCGTCCAACAGTCTGCCCGATGCTCTTGCAACTTCCGCAATATCCACGGTGCGATGGCGTTGCACAGGTTTCCGATGTTCCCAGTAGCTCACCCCACCAGCCTAACCAAACATGCTTGAACCACCTATCCAAACTATGTTAGTTTTAGCACATGCTGGATGCTACCAACCTTCCGATCGCTCTTGAGAACACTCGCCTACGCCTTCTCTCCGAACTGGACGCAGACGCGTATGCAGCAGGCACAAAAGACGAAGCTGTGCGGCGCTTTGCTCATCTGCCTGAACCTGATTACACCCCCGAGTCCGTGCGACGGATGATCTGTGACGAGGTTGCGACGGGCCTCTCGTCCGGCACGTTGGCAGTCCTCGCACTTGCCGACGCCGAGACCGACCGGTTCGTGGGTTCCGTGGTTCTCTTTGACGTTTGCTCCGAGGCTGCCGAGGTCGGGTTCTGGATTCATCCCGGTGCGCGAGGGGAAGGCCATGCCCATCGGGGCTTGGAGCTGGCATCACGTTTCGCGCGCAACAGTGGACTTAGAACCTTGACAGCACGCACGCTTCCGAAAAACAAGGCCTCCCAGCACTGCTTGACGACGGCGGGATTCCGCGAGACCGGACGAGGCGTAGGGATCACGCCCGCAGGACAGCGCGAGGAATTGTTCCACTACCAGCGCGATCTCGTGACCGCCGCCCAGTAACCGTTGGTGACAGAACGACTTCGACTCCGTCTGCATGAGACAGACGATGTCGCATGGCTTCACAAGCTGTACTCGCAACCTGACGTTGCTCGTTTCCTGTTGGACGAGCCATGGACTGTGGAAGTCACTCGCGACAAGCTCACGGAGCGGTTATCAAAAACTGGCCTCGATGGTGAGGCTGCTGCGCTCGCGCTGGTTATCGAACATGAAGGCATCGCGATCGGAGACGTCGCACTATGGCTCACAGATAAGGAGCACCGCCAGGGCGAGATCGGGTGGGTGCTGAACCCGGCGCACGGTGGACAAGGCTTCGCCAGTGAAGCCGTTCGCGCGGTACTTGCCCTCGGGTTTGACCATTACCATCTCCACCGCATTACCGCACAGATGGACGCCTGAAACAGTGCCTCCGCAGCACTTGCTAACCGCGTTGGGCTCCGGCTCGAAGCGCGTCACGTCCAGGACTGGTTTAGCAAGGGTGAATGGACCGATACCCTCGTTTACGCGCGGCTTGCCTCCGAGAACATAAGCCAATGAATGGCTTCTGATTTGAAATGAGCAGCGGTTGGATGCCTTAGAAGGTAGCGATTTCTAGTCGCATTTCCGGCCACAGGTGGTCTCTGATGGCAGTCCCCGCACAACGCAAAACGCCTCAACTATTTTTTAAAGGAGAAGCGTTTGGTGTGTTGAGGGGTGTTCGAACAATCAAACCAGATTCTCCCGCGACACGGTGGGGGTATGTAAAACGAACTACGTATCCCGTCGGGTGATCTTTACCGCCGGCCACAGACTAATGACGAGGTCAACTTCAAGTTCGGCCGCTGTCTCCAGCGATGGCCAAGTGTTTCCATTGAGGATGTCGGAGATAGTCGAGGCCGCGCCCGGTTTTCGGCAACCCCTTCAACACTCGGGTAGCGGTTCCTCTCACGACGCAAATTGATGCTCCTTGCCTGAGTTGCTGCCTGCTTGTGCACCATCACGTCGAGACTGTAAGGCCGGCGGGGGGTACCGAGCTTCGCTCGTATGATACCTCTACCGTTGCGTTAGGGGCATAGAATGCACTGCCCTGGGTATTCGTAACCGCTCTAGGATCGCAGGTGAGGCTTTCGTGCGACCTAGTGCGGCCCAACGAAAGCTCCAACGCCGACTCCGAACTTGCCACCGTCTCAGCGCTCTGCCACGACGTGCCAGCAAGCCACCGGCAAAGGATTGTATGCCCGATACCCGAGCGCACCGCGAAGTCTCTTTGCGTGCTCGCCCGGCCCCGCTCGATATAGTGATCAATCTCCTGGGCGAGCGACTGCCTCTTCAACCACACCTTCTTGTATACAGTCAGCAGATCTTCGGGGATCTCTTCGCTTGTTCCAAAACGTCATGTAACGTTTCGGGCGATAAGCTCAGCGGGAAAACTTTTGCTGATATCTTTTGTCTACTGCACTAGTCAGTAGGGGCGTGAAGGGTGGTGGATCAACCGGCCCGAACGAGAACGCAAGTTCCATGAGCAACCGCTTGTTGTCCGTCCCGGATGCTTTACTGGGCGTGTATTAATTGTTTGACCGACGAGGGGGATTCCGTTGACCAAAGAGCCGCACAAGCCAAAGCCCATCAACCTTGACGAATTGATCGCCAAGCATCTGCCAGAAGGCATTACCTACGCCGAATATCGCGATGCTAGCAAAGATCCGCAGCACCCGCTCCACGACCCTGATAATCCGCGCCACGAGGCGTACGTGCAGGCGGAGGAGACTATGAAGAAGTCAGCTCAGACAACGAGTGAGGCGATTACAAAGATGATGTCGAGTGAGTGGTTGGGGACAGAACACAAGCGAATCATGGACGAGGCGCAAAAGCTGGTGAAACTGCCCGTTGAGTCACTCGATGACCTGTTTAAGCCACAGACTTTGCAGGTGGACACAAGTTTCCTCACTCAGGACCACATGTCTGACTTTGATTACGGCGACACGCTTATGGGGCGTATTGAAAAGGCTCAGGAAGCTACGGTAGCCGCCCGGCTTGAGCGAGAGAAGCGCGATGCCCAACGGCACGAGGAGCTGCGGGATATCTTGCTCACCCTGAGCACAAATGCGGTCGATCAGCGCGATGAAATAGCGAAGATGCGTGAGGGGCAGGAAATGGGCGAGAAGTGGCAAAAAACTGCGACAAAATGGGGACTGGCGATTGGAGCGTTAACGCTGGTGGCTACCCTAGCGAGTATTGGGGTAACAGTGTTCCTCGCCGTGTGGTTTAACTAAGACGGCGAATTCTAGGAGGCGGTGAAACACGTCTTACATTTCGGTTGACTCTAGCAAGTCCGCCAAGGCGAGGGGCTAGATGCGGCTGCTGGTTCATTCGAACAGATAGCATTCCGCGGTACGCAGCTAGGCTGGAATGAGCTCCCCAGTGGCCTTGACGCGGTCCATTTCCTTCAGGAAATAGTCTTGAATCATCTGCTTTGGGATTATTTGTGCGTCTCCATCTTCTTGATGAACTTGGCTCCACGGAGTGCCTGGCAAATGGGTCAGATCAACCAGCCTAAATGCGTTGAGAGAACCGTAATCTCTCACGACCGATCGGATCAGATGTTCATCTTCCTTGTCAAGACCAACATTCGGTGCTGGGTTTCCGACGGCGAGTTTTTCGCTGTCTTCGAACCTGAAAGTTGGAGGAATGCGGACCATTCTCGCGTGTTCAGGGTAGATGTCCCGCACCACAGGTCCGAGTTTCCAGGCTTCAAAATTCTCGTCGAACAGCTGCTTTTGGCGAAGTGCGAAGCACCACCCCTGGCAGAAATAGAGGAGTTTGTGCAACTTGACTGTTTCTAATTCTCGTCCCGGGGCAAGCAACGAGATGATGTAGTTGGATACCGTTGCAGCGGTTGCCATGTCAGTTCTCTCCTTGCCTTTCAACCATTCCAACAATGCCTTCACCATAGCTATTCCTGTAAGAAACTTTGTCCTCTTTGAATGGTTCGTTTTGTGCTATTTGCAAAGTGTCACTAAACATCTCAGCAATTGCGGATGTCACAAGCTCGAGCTCAGCAGTGATGATATTCTTTCCTGGGAAATCGACGGTCAGTACCCCGACAGTCTTTCGATAGCTAGTTCGTCCCTCGTTCGCCCTAATCGGTACCAATATAAATGAATGGTATTCATTCGCGTCATTGGCTGAGACAAAAAAGCCCGATGGTGGTTTCTTGATATCTTGAACGACAATCCTCTCCGAGCGACCATCTAGGGCATTGATGAAACTTAAATGATCGTCTCCCCCGTTTGCGCAAAAGTGCTCACGTGCTTGGGCTCGCGGGTTTCGTTCACCAGCGTTTTCGCGGACAAGTTCGTATCTGACCTCGCTCCTACCTTCGGGAGCAGACTTCCAATAGAGGCAGACTCTGGCTCGATTACCAATAATGTACGTAGCCTCTGTCGTCAGCTTTTGATACAAGGTCGCCTTGTCGGAACTTGATTTATTTGACCTGCTGTAGTCGTTCATGGCGCGGACACATTCGTCCACGCGCTTAACAAAACGACCAGTTGTTCCTTCTTCGACACGGTTCTTCTTCCTTTTAGCAAGCCACAGGGGGATAACTAAGAGACCTGCAACCATCAACACGACTCCCGAAACGAGGAGGCACCAGTTGACGGCACTCTGCGAAGTTACCAAGGTCGTAATTTGAGGAGCCGCCAAGATACTTCCGAACGGTGACAAAGTTCCAGCAACCAGCTTGAGTATGAAGTCAACGTTCTGGCGCAGGCCCCCGATAGGAGGGTCGCTCAGTTTTTCCAAGTTTTATTCCCAATCACTTGTCGAATAGAAACTGTCTTGAAGTACCCCGGGTTTTGTTCCTGGGTATCTGCCGTATCTTCCATTATTTCTCGGGCCGGTTGATGGCTCCAAACCTCCGGTTCAATGTCTATTGGTGTGCGGTAGCCAAGGCTGTGATGAAGTCTTGCATCGTTCCATCAATTCTCCACTCGAAGATTGCAATTTCTACGGCGACGACATCGCTCCAAGTGGGGGTATGGATGAGCTCGTGCTTGTAGGAGCTATTGATGTTCTCAGCTAGCGCATTGTCATAAGAGTCGCCTACTGATCCAGTGGACGCTGCGATTCCAAGCTCGGCAGGATGTTTGGTATAGACGATGCTCACATACTGTGAGGCGTGGTCAGAATGGTGAACCAAACCTGCAGTTTCTTTGGCACTGCTAATCACCTGGTTGAGCGCCGGTAGCGGCAGCGCTTGAAGTGCGCACCGAATCAGTCAGTGTTTAATCGACAATCCTTCGGGAGTATACGTCGGTCACGAATGCGGTGTACACGAGTCCTTTTCGTGTTTGTACGTAGGTAATGTCTGGCCCCCTCAGCCGGATAGGCCCAGCGGCTTTGAACTCTCGACCAACTAGAGCTGGGCGTAGGTCTGGCCCCTTGGGTATGCAGGTGGTTACAGGTGCCCCGCCTTTGCCTTTGCCAGACAGTCCGGCCGTACGCAGCAATCTAGCAGTCTGCTCTCGGTCGATAGCGATTCCTTCACGGACAAGCGCGTGCCGTATCTTCCGCACACCATAGGTATCAGCGTGAGTGTGGCGAAGGTGCTCAAAAAGCAGCGTCATGAAGTCTGCGGGCACTCATGCCACGAGCTTTGGGTTGGCGGTAACCAAGCGACGTAATGAAGCCCCATTTGCGATTGTTCTTCAACGTCGCACACATTAACTTGAGTGAGAATCGATTCGGATACTCATCAATGAATCGGATCATTCTTTAACGTTGTGGGTCGAGTTCTGACGCGAAAAGCCGAAGCTTCTTTCAGCAATTCATTGGTGCCTCGAAGCGCTTGGTTTTCACGACGCAGCTTGGCCACCTCTGCAACACGATCTTCGGGCAAAGTGTGAAGTCTCGAGACATCGTTCCGGTCGGTGTCTCGAGACTTCACAGAGTGCCCCAGTTTGGTGCCCCAGAGTGTGTCTGAGTTCATGACATATTTGACAGTCTGTGCCTGAGGGAATCGTCGTGATGCTTGACAGGTGAGCCGCGACATATTTGACGCTTAGGGCTACCTTACCGTGTCGGGTGATGCTTGACTGGTGAGTCGGGACATGTTTGACACTATGAACAGTCCTAACCGCAATATGGCCATCGTTAAAGCTGTACGCCATCAAGGCCGCAGCCCGTCAAAGGTAGCTAAACACTTTGGTATTTCCCGGCAGCGCGTCTATCAAATCCTTAACGCTTCCGACGCCGGTGGCGCGCAAGCCATCGCGCCGAAATCACGTGCCCCACACACCCATCCACAGGCCGTGCCAGATAGGTTGCGGGCAGAAATTGTTACTATCCGTCGTCAACTAACGCGTCATGGGCTTGATGCAGGACCGGAAACTATTGCCTTTCACCTTGAAAGAGACGGAAAACGCAGCCCATCTACGTCCACGATTCGACGCATCCTGGCCAAAGAGGGACTTATCAGCCCGGAGCCGAAAAGAAGCCCAAAAGTTCATTTATCCGCTTTGAAGCAGCCATGCCTAATGAATGCTGGCAGGCAGACATCACCCATATCTTCCTAGCTGATGGCACCAGAGCAGACGTCCTAGATTTCCTCGACGACCACTCGCGCTACCTCTTGTCGATTACCGCTGCCAGTTCTTTTACAGGCCCACAAGTAGCTGCTGAGCTTACTCGGTTGATAACAACCTATGGTCCGCCAGCATCGACGCTTACAGATAACGGGTTAGTCTTTACTGTCCGCTTAGCTGGGCGTAAAGGCGGGCGAAATGCTTTTGAAAAGGTCTTGAGTACGTACAAAATTCAGCAGAAAAACGGCCGCCCAGGCCACCCACAAACGCAAGGGAAAATTGAGAGATTTCACCAAACACTCAAAAAATGGATCACGGCCAGACCACCCGCGAAAACTATAGGTGAGCTGCAAGAACAACTAGATGAATTTCGCGACTACTACAACATTCACCGCCCTCACCGAGCGCTTGGCAGACGCAGCCCGCACCACAGCTACACGACAGGACCCAAAGCCAGCCCAAGTGACAATCCAAAGCAAGAATGGCGCACCAGAAACGACGTTGTCTGGGACAACGGCAAAGTCACTGTGCGCTACGCTGGCAAGCTTTTTCACCTAGGCATTGGTAGAGCCTTTAAACGACAAAAAGTCCTCATGGTCATAGCCGACAATCACGTCATCACGTCACTAGCCGAAACCGGCGAAGTAATCACCGAGCACTACATCGACACAGCCCGCGACTATCAAAGGCCCTACTGGAAACAAGGAGACCCGCTACAAGCCACAAAATAAAAGAAACCGGCACCCCAGAACAAAAAGCAACTGAGATGCCGGTTTGTCAACGATGTCGCGACTCATCTGTCAAACATGTCGCGACTCATGACATGGTGCCCCAGAGTGTGTCTGGTTCGGAGACATCGTTCCGCATGTCTTATGAGATAGTTCCGGTCTAACCAGCACTAATGTCTCATTACATCGATCCGGTAGAAAACTCTGAAGTTAAATTTGCCCGGCCGCGAC
>NZ_JAKRDT010000022.1:0-27441 GCF_022347385.1 Corynebacterium tuberculostearicum | reverse complement strand
TTGCCTTTGAGGAGTTGACCTCTGTCGAGGTTGATAAGAATGGCAAGGAGACTCCGGATGCTACTTCGGAGAAGCCGAACCACATCGCTGAGCACAAGGACATCAACGATAAGGATCAGACTGTGACCTCTGAGGGTTCTGAGAAGACCCCGAAGATTTCCACTAATGCTGACTTTGAGGGTGACCTGCGTGAGGTTGTTGCTGGTGCCAAGGTTGTTGATGAGGTTTCCTATGAGGGTCTGGTTCCGGGTAAGGAATACACCCTGAAGGCTGAGCTGATTAGCAAGGAGGACGGCAAGTCTGTTCTGGGTACCGGTGAGAAGACCTTCAAGCCAGAGGCCTCCAACGGCAAGGTTGAGGTTGAGATCACTGTTAATGATGATGTGACTGAGCCGGTTGAGGCTGCGGTTGCCTTTGAGGAGTTGACCTCTGTCGAGGTTGATAAGAATGGCAAGGAGACTCCGGATGCTACTTCGGAGAAGCCGAACCACATCGCTGAGCACAAGGACATCAACGATAAGGATCAGACTGTGACCTCTGACGAGGTCGATGATCCGGACAACCCAGGCGGTTCCTCGAATGGTTCCTCCAAGGGCAAGATTCCGTGGTGGCTCATCCTGATTCCGGGCATCGGCTTGGGTAAGATCATCAAGGATCGCCACGACCACAACGACCACGGCAGCCACAACGGTGGCCACGGTGACAACACCGGCAACCACAATGGCGGCAATGGTCACGAGGGCAAGGGCCAGGATGCTCCTCAGGGCGGCAATGGTCACGAGGGCAAGGGCCAGGATGCTCCTCAGGGCGGCAATGGTCACGAGGGCAAGGGCCAGGATGCTCCTCAGGGCGGCAACTCTGACAATGGACACGGCCGCGATGCCGGACGCCAGGGTCAGCAACCTGAAGAGACTGGTAACGCACTGCCATCCAACGCTGACCGCGTTGAGATTAAGTCCGTACCGTCCGGCGCAACCGAGCTTGAGTCGGGTATGCAGGATTACATCAAGTAATCCCTAAGTGTCGGTGAGGTGGCCCACGGGCCGCCCCACCGGGGCCGAGACTTAAACACCAAAAATCCCCTCCAGGGTGTGATTGCACACGCTGGAGGGGATTTGCATATAACCTGCACAGGGTAGACAAATCGAGGAAGTGGAGGAAGCTAGCTATGGGAATGCACAGGGAACCAGAGCAGCCGGAGGACAACGGCGCTTCGCAGTACCCGGCGAGTGGGGAAGAAGGGGGCGTCGGCAAGCAGGGCATGGGTCGTGGCAAGCTGATTGCTATTATCGCGGCCATAGTCGTCGTCGCACTGGTGTTGTTGCAGGTAGTGCTGTATTTGGCGGGCGATGATGAGGATGAGGCCGGCTCGGCACCGGAGACGGTGGCCAGCGAGAGCGCACAGGATTCTGCACCGAAGTCCGATGCTTTCGTGGATGATTCAGGCCAGCAGGAGCACGAGTACGAGGCCGCCCCTGGTGAGTTCAAGGGCTTTGAGGGCATGTCGGTAGGCATCGACGGCGAGTACGCGGCTGTAGACCCCGTACAGGTCACGGACCAGGGCGTGCTGCTGCCGCCACACGACGTCACCCGCGTGGGCTGGTACTCCGCCTCCGCTGTGCCGGGTGAGCCCGGCAATGTGGGCTCGAGCGTGATTACCGGCCACATTAACTACCAGGGCCAAGGCACCGGCTATGCGGAGAAGTTCACCAAGCTAAAGAAGGACCAGGAATTTACCGTGGTCATCGACGGCCAAGAGCGCACCTTCCGCGTGACCGAGGCGCCGTACCGCCTGCCCAAGGGTTCCGGTTTCCCGGACGTGGTCAACGATAAGGAAGGCGAGAACCGCCTGGTTCTTATTACCTGCGGCGGCCAGTTCGTTGGCGGCGCGCTGGGGTATGAGGACAACATCATTACCGTAGCGGAGCCGGTAGGCGAGCCAGAGCAGCCCGCCGAGCAACCGGCGGGGGAGGCCCCGGCTGAAGCCCCAGCCGAGGCACCGGCTGAGGCCCCTGCAGCCTAGGCAGAAATGTTTCAGGCGCCCTGTGGAATTGCCCACAGGGCGCCTTTGCTTATGCGCGGCACCTGGCATGTGGGTAGTGGGGTTGGGGCCTAAATATGAAATAATTTAAGGCAGTAACCGCCGCTGCCTGCGGCTTAGAAGGAGCATTTTCATGGATAATCCAGGCGAGATCGCCGGTCATATTGGCACGCCGCTGACCAGCAATGCCACCAAGGTATTGCTGTTGGGCTCGGGCGAGCTGGGCAAGCAGCTGGCCATGTCCTTCCAAAACCTGGGCTTGGAGGTCCACGCGGTGGACTCGTATGCGGGCGCGCCGGCGCACCAGGTGGCGCAGTATAGCTACGTCGCCGATATCAAGGACGCCGGGCGCATCCTGCAGCTGGCTCAAGAGATTCAGCCGCATTTTGTGGTTCCAGAGGTAGAAACCGTTGCGGTAGAAGCGCTGGAGGAGATGGAGGCGCATAGCGACGCCATCGTGGTCCCCTCCGCCCGCGCCTGCGCCATGACGCAGGACCGCCAGTGCGTGCGCGAGGTGGCGGAGAATATCGGGCTGCCGGTTTCCGCGTATCGCTTTGCTAGCTCCGTGGAGGAGCTGGAAGAAGCGGTAGGGGAGCTGGGCTTTCCGTGCATCATTAAGCCGGACGTGTCCACCTCCGGCAAGGGACACATGATTGCTCGCGATGAAGAGGATGTGCGCACCGCGTGGGAGACCGTGCGGCGCGTGTCCTCGGATTCGCAGCGCGTGGTGGCCGAGCGCTTTGTGGACTTTGACCTCGAGGTCACCCTGCTGGCCATCCGTTCCATCGATCCGGCGACGGGCAAGTTGGCCACGTGGTTTAGCGAGCCTATCGGCCACCGCCATGAGCGCGGCGACCTCGTGGAGGAGTGGCAGCCTACCGGCATGAGCGAGATTGCGCTGGAAAACGCGCGCTCGGTGGCCGCGCGCATCTCTAATGAGTTGGGCGGGCGCGGCGTGTACTGCGTGGAGCTCTTCGTTGCGGGCGATGACGTGTACTTTTCTTCCGTGTCCCCGCGGCCCTCGGATACGGCGATGCTGACCTGCTATACGCAGCGTTTTTCCGTCTTTGACCTGCATGCGCGCGCGATTTTGGGCTACCCCATCGACGCCACCCTGGTCACTCCGGGTGCCAGCGTGGTCATCCACGCGGATGAGGAGCTGAATGAGGTGGCCTATACCGGCATCGCCGCGGCCCTCAACTACGCAGAGACGGACGTGAAGCTCTTTGGCAAGCCCGGGGCCTACAAGGGCCGTCGCATGGGCTTGGTGTCTGCCACCGCGGAAAGCGCGGAGGAGGCGCGCGACCGCGCAGCACTAGCCGCGCACAAGATCGAGGTGACCTCCACGCCGGGCCTTTTGGCCCAGGGCGGTGCGCGCGGCATCCAGCCGGAGGCGGATAACGTCCCCGATATCGAGGTCGTGGAGTACGAGGGCGGCGTGGAGCTCGACCCAAAGCTTGCCTCCGGCGTGGACGACGCCGACTAGGGCGCGGGGCGCAGCATCGGCTGGTGGGGGACTCCCTCGTCGTCGAATAGCTCGCCTACCGGAGTAAAGCCAAAGCTGGCGTAATAGTCCACGAGGCCGGCCTGCGCCTCCAGGTAAAGCGGCTGGCCTGGGTGCATGCGCTCGCCTAGGTCGACGGCCGCCTGGAAGAGTTCGCGGCCGAGGCCCGTGCCGCGCGCGGCGGGCGCGAGCGCGAAGCGGCCGATCTGGGCGCCGGTGGTGGCGTCGGCAAGCGTGGCGTCAGTAGGCGCGGCTGGAAAGACGCGGGCCGTGCCCAGCAACTCGTGGGTGTCCGCGTCCCAGGCCAGCAGGTGCACGGTCTGGGGATCGGCGTCGGTGGCGTCAATCTCGGCGTACGGGCAGCGCTGCTCGTGCACAAAGACGTCCACCCGCAGCTTGTAGAGCTGGTGGACGTCCAAGGCCGCCAGCTGCCCCAGGGGCGCGGCGGTAATGGTGTGCGGCACGGGTTAGGCCTGTGGGCCGGCGTGCTTGACCATCTCGTCCCACTCGACGATCTTGATGCGCTCGCGGCCGTGCGGCTCGCCAGCAGCGCGCTCGGCGGCATCCAGGCGGTGCCAGCCTTCCCAGGTGGTCACGGCGATATCGCGGGAAGCCAGGAAGTCCAGGATATCCTGCGGATCGCGCTTGGTGGCCGGCTCCAAGTCGCCTGCCTTGTAATCGGCGATGAGCATGGTGGTGGTGTCCTTGGCATCGGACTTGGTATTGCCAATCAGGCCCACCGGACCGCGCTTAATCCAGCCGGTGGTGTAGAGGCCGGGGAGCTTTTCGCCGTCGACATTGGCCAGCACGTGGCCGCCGTCGTTAGGCATGGTGGCCTGGGTCTCGTCGAAAGGTACGCCGTCGACGGACTGCGGGTGGTAGCCCACTGCGCGGTAGACCGCCTGCACCGGCCACTCGGTGAACTTGCCAGTACCGGTTACAGTGCCATCGCCGTTGAGCTCGGTGCGTTCGGTCTTAATGGCGGTGACGTGGCCGTCCTCGCCCAATACTTCTACTGGGGACTCGAAGAAGTGGATGTAGAGCTTGTGCGGGGCATCGCCTGGCTCGCGCATGGCGTAGGACTCCAGCGTCTGGCACACCAGGTCGGTGGATTTGGCGGCGCGGCGTGCCTCTTCAGAGGCGGCGTCATACTCGATGTCCTCGGGGTTGACGATGACCTCGATGGTCGGGGATTCGTCTAGCTCCTTGAGCTCCTTCGGCGTGTACTTAGCCTGTGCTGGGCCGCGGCGGCCGAAGACGTGGACCTCCTTGGCGCGGTTTTTCTTCAGTGCTGCGTAGACGTTATCCGGGATTTCGGTAACCAGCAGCTCGTCGGCGGTCTTGGCCAGGATACGGGAGACGTCGAGGGAGACATTGCCCACACCGACGACGGCGACGGACTCTGCGGAGAGATCCCAATCGCGTTCGAAGTTGGGGTTGCCGTCATAAAAGCCCACGAATTCGCCGGCGCCATGGTTGCCCTTGAGATCCTCGCCCGGGATGCCCATGCGCTTATCGGCGGTGGCACCGGTGGCGAAGATGATGGCGTCATAATACTCGCGCATCTCCTCGACGGTGATGTCCTTGCCCACCTCGATATTGCCCAGGAAGCGGATCTCTTCCTTTTCCATAACGTTGTGCAGGGACTGCACGATGCCCTTAATACGCGGGTGATCCGGTGCCACGCCGTAGCGGATCAAACCGAACGGCGTCGGCATCTTTTCAAAAAGATCGATCTGCACATCGAGGTCGGATTTCACTAGAAGGTCAGAGGCGTAAATGCCTGCCGGGCCGGAGCCGACCACGGCGACGCGCACTGGGGTAGTCATGTGCTTAGGGTGTCCTTTCTTTCGTTGTGCTGCATATTCTACGCGGTCACTATGCGATAAAAACCACAGCATTACTAACCCCAGTTTAGGGAGGTCACGATGGGGCATAGGAGGGGGTAAATCGCGTACAGTGGAGTAGTCACCGCGCGCTGATAACTGTGATGACTGACATGAAGTTATGAGGCGCGTTAATTGTGTTCAAGTGACCGTGAATGAAAGGTAAGTTGCATGTCTGCATCGCATTCCGCAGTTATTAGCGCTATCGGCCGTGGCTTCGATGGCCTCGATGTGCCCGCCCTGGCTCAAGACCTGGGCGCGGAGCTCATCCGCCTCGAAGACTTCGATGCCACCGTCGCCGCCGTCCTGGCTGAGGCTCCCGCCGCTGAGAACATCGTGGCGCAGGGCACCGGCGATATCGCCTTCGATGCTGAAGTAGCTGCCGCCCTTGGCCTGCCGCTGGCCATCATTTCCGGCGCCCCGCAGCGCACCGGCGAGCTTGCCCAGCACAATGCGGAATCCCTGGGGGCTACCGTCGCTGGCATCTTCACCGACCTGGAAGCGGTTCCGGGCGCACTTGCTGCGCTTGGCGACGTCTCCCCGGTCATGTCCGCAGACCTCTTCCAGAAGCAGCTCATTGACCAGGCCCGCGCCGCCGGTTCCCACATCGTCCTGCCAGAGGGCGACGATGACCGCATCCTCGAGGCCGCCCACGTGGTACTGCGCGATAAGGTTGCCAAGCTGACCATCCTGGGCAACGAGGCCGATATCAAGGCCCGCGCCGAAGAGCTGAAGCTCGACCTGGCTGGTGCCGAGATCATCAACCACCTCGAGTCCCCGCTGGCAGAGGAATTCGCCGCCGACTTTGCCGAGCTGCGCAAGAAGAAGGGCGTAACCCTCGAGCAGGCTCGCGAGACGATGAAGGATATTTCCTACTTCGCCACCATGATGGTGCACAAGGGCTTGGCCGATGGCATGGTCTCCGGCGCTGCTCACACCACCGCCCACACCATCAAGCCTTCCTTCCAGATCATTAAGACCAAGCCGAACGCTTCCGTGGTCTCCTCCATCTTCCTGATGGTCATGCGTGGCCGCCTGTGGGCCTTCGGTGACTGCGCCGTCAACCCGAACCCCACTGCCGAGCAGCTGGGCGAAATCGCCATCGTTTCCGCACAGACCGCCTCCCAGTTCGGCATCGACCCACGCGTGGCCATGCTGTCCTACTCCTCCGGCACTTCCGGCTCCGGCCCGGACGTTGACCGTGCAGTGGCCGCCGTCGAAGCCGCCAAGAAGCTGGATTCTTCCGTCAAGGTGGATGGTCCGCTGCAGTTCGACGCCGCCTGCGACCCAGGCGTTGCGGCTAAGAAGATGCCGAATTCTGACGTTGCCGGTCAGGCCAACGTCTTCGTCTTCCCGGACTTGGAGGCCGGCAATATCGGCTACAAGACGGCACAGCGCACCGGCGGCGCGCTCGCCGTGGGCCCGATCCTGCAGGGCCTGAACAAGCCGGTAAACGACCTGTCGCGTGGCGCGACCGTTCCGGACATCATCAACACCGTTGCAATCACCGCTATTCAGGCTGGAGAGAAATAAATGTCATACGTTCTGGTCCTTAACTCAGGTTCTTCCTCCGTTAAATTCCAGCTGGTCGATCCCGAGTCCAGCGCCACGGATACCCCGCTGGTCTCTGGCCTAGTCGAGCAGGTTGGCGAGCCCCTCGGTGCCGTCACCGTCAAGACCGGTGGCGAGAAGTACAAGGAAGAGCTGGAAATCCCTACTCACTCCTTCGGCCTTGAGCGCGCTTTTGCCATCATGAGCGAGCACAACGTTGGCCCGACCGACGTGGATGTTATCGCCGTTGGTCACCGTGTTGTTCACGGCGGCCGCCTCTTCTCCGAGCCGCAGCTCATCGTGGACCAGATTGAGTCCATGATTGAGGACCTCATCCCGCTGGCCCCGCTGCACAACCCGGCCAACCTGGACGGCATCCGCGTGGCCCGCAAGATGCTGCCGGATATTCCGCACGTTGCCGTCTTCGATACCGCGTTCTTCAACACCCTGCCGCCGGCAGCGGCGCTGTATGCCATCAACAATGAGGTGGCATCCAAGTACGATATCCGTCGCTACGGCTTCCACGGCACCTCTCACGAGTTCGTCTCCCAGCAGGTACCGGGCCTTTTGGGCCGCGACCCGATGCACACCCACCAGATCACCCTCCACCTGGGCAATGGTGCGTCCGCTGCAGCCATCCGCAATGGCCGCGCCATCGATACCTCGATGGGCCTGACCCCGCTGGCTGGTCTGGCTATGGGTACCCGTTCCGGTGACATTGACCCGGGCATCATCTTCCACCTCGTCCGCCAGGCGGGCATGAGCGTGGATGAGATTGATAACCTGCTCAACAAGCAGTCCGGTGTCAAGGGCATCTCTGGCGTTAACGACTTCCGTACGCTGCGCGAGCGCATCGATAACGAGGACCAGGACGCTTGGCTGGCTTATAACATCTACATCCACCAGCTGCGCCGCTTCATCGGTTCCTACATGATTGCCCTGGGCCGCGTGGACGCCATCACCTTTACCGCCGGTGTGGGCGAGAACGATACCGAGGTTCGCCAGGACTCCCTGTACAACCTGGATATGTACGGCATCCACTTTGATAAGGAGCGCAACCTGGTCCGTTCCGACCGGCCGCGCATGATCTCCACCGAGGATTCCCCGGTTAAGGTCTTTGTCGTTCCGACCAACGAGGAGCTGGCTATCGCTCAGAAGTCCGCCGAAATCGCCGCAATGGCGCGTGAGGCTGGCCTCTACAAGTAAAGGCTCTTACATCCAGTTAGAAGCTGGAATGTGAACGAGAGGCGTGCGATCCATAAGGGATCGCGCGCCTCTTTTTTATCTCTGAACCTAGTACAGCAAGCGTTTCGTTTATTTTGTTTATTCTGTAGGGTGGGGGTATGAAGGACTTACAAAATGGCGGGACAACTCGGGGTACCAGCCCAGCGGAAGAAGCTTTATTAAGGCTCAATTCTGTGTTGGAGGCAGAAGATTCACCGGCACCAGTGGATATATTCGTGCAAGGAACCGAGCAAACAATCGCAATTCCACGAGAGATCGCCGAAACCCTGCAAAAAGTTCTCGCCATCGAAGCGGCAGGGAAATCGGTCCGCGTAGTGCCCGAGGAATCCGAATTCACCACGCAACAGGCAGCAGACTTTCTCAATGTTTCGCGGCCACACGTTGTAAAGCTTATTGATGAAGGGAGCCTTCCCGGCTACAAAGTTGGGTCCCATCGCCGCGTGAGTCTTGCGGATCTGCAGAAATACAAGAATGAAAGAGATGCCAGTCAGCGCCGTGCCGTAGCTGAATTGACAGCCTTATCGGAGGACCTGGAGCTTTATTAGTGGGGCGGTTGACGGTTGTTTATGACGCCAATGTGCTCTACCCGAGCTTGCTTCGTGATGTCCTGATAAGGGTGGCTGGTAGCGGTGTATTCCGTGCCCGATGGACGGAGAGAATCCTAGATGAAGTCTTCTTTAACTTGCAGCGCAATCGTCCTGATTTAGACCCTAAGAAGTTATCCCGCACCCGTAGATTGATGTGTTTAGCGGTCGAGGATTGTCTTGTGACTGGATACGAGGAATTAATTGATGATCTATGGCTACCAGATCCGAATGACAGGCATGTCCTAGCGGCAGCAATTAGTTGTGGTGCTCAAAGTATCATTACTGAAAATGTAAAAGACTTTCCTTGTTCCATTCTTGATGGTTTTGGCATTAGACGGCAGAGCGCAGATGAGTTTTTGTGCGAATTGATCGCTTCTTCGCCCGCGATTGTGCAGCATTCGATTGAGGACGCGGCTGCCGCTTTTAAAAAGCCACCGCGAAGTGTGGACGAGGTCCTAACGGCATTAGCGTTATCGGGAACACCGAGGGCAGTTGAAATGCTTCGTTCTTAAATTTTCAAACGTGTCGTCTGATTTATGCAGCGCAGGATGGCCTAGAAGATGTGCCGCTTGTGGGGCGGCTGTACGAGCCTGTGTAGCGATTAGAAGGTAGTGACGGGGCGGACCTGGTTGGCTAGGTCAACGAGCGCGTAGCGGTGGCGGCTAAACGGTGCCTGGCGCGCGAGGGCGCGGAGTGTCTCGGAGAGACCGGTGCGCAGGCCACGCTGGGTAAAGGCGTATTCGAAAAGGTCGTTGGGGGAGGCGGCGCGCGAGAGATCGGCATTGCGCAGGAAATTCAGGCCGGCGGAGATGACGGCAATCTTGATCTGGAGGAAGCGCGGCTCGTTGGTGGGGACCTCTTCGAGGCGTCGGGCAGCGCGGCGGATGCGGGACTCGGAGAGATCGTGGACGATGAGCTGCAGGATCGTCGTCAAGCGGGCCATGCGATAGTGGCGCGAGGCATTGGGGACCTTGTCGAGGACCACGACGGCTACCTCCACCTGGCCTTCGGAGCGTAGCTGTCGGGCGAGGCCAAAGGAGGAGGAGACGGTGGTGGGGTTGGTGGACCACACAATGCCGTAGAGGCGCATGGAGTTAAAGCGTAGCGCGGCCGGATCCTGGGTGACGTGGTTCCAGATTTCCGGCTGGCCCTCGAAGGCGGAGTTAGGGAGATCGGCCAGCGTGGAATGCATATTGGAGCAGGCCCGCGCCACGGTGGGGTCAATAAGCGCGGTATCGCTATAGTCCAGCTGCTGCAGGATGAGCTCGTTGATGGCGGCAATGGCGAGCTTGGGGGCCGCCTCGCCCGGCAGGAGGTCGAGGACGGTGGAGAAGTATTTTTGAGCGTCACGGTAGTCGTCGTGAAGCAGCTCGGTAATGCCGGCGTACCACTGGAAGCGCCAGTCCCGGCCGAGGCGATCCTCGATGGAGCTCAGCCACTGGCGGGCTTGGCCGGTATAGCCCAGGTCGATCATGGAGCGCACCACGCCCAGCGGGATTTCGGCCGAGTGCTCGTACTCGGGGGTCTGCATGGCCTGGCGGAGGGTCTCCAGGGCCTCCTGTGGCTCCGCATAGGAAGCGCCCTGCAGCAGGCCGGCGCCCACGTCATCGCGGTCCAGCAGCGGGGTAGGCAGGGCGGAGACGACCTCGGGGGCGGTGATCTGGACGGTGCGATCGATGCCGTCGATAAGCTGATCCGTGCGGAAAACCAGGTGCTTGGTGCCAAAAGTGGTACGTTGCGGCGAGAACAGCGAATGCTGAGAGGGGTACTGCAGGCCGTCGCGGATGGCAATGACCTCGCGCAGCACGCCGTAGAGCTGGGTGCGCAGCTCCTTGATGGAGGTAAAGCGGCGCTCCGGATCCGGGTCGGTGGCGCGCTGCAGAAGGCGGTAGAGCGACAGGAAGCGACGCAGCTCCGGCTCCTCGGTTGGGGTGGGGATGCCGGGCAGGTAGACGCCGTCCTCGGTAGGCAGCTTGAGGCACAGCGAGGCCAGGGTACGGCCGATGGTGTAGATATCGCTGGCGATGGACGGGCCCTCGGTGGCCACTTCCGGGGCCTGGTAGCCCTTGGTGCCGTAGATATAGCCAAACGCGCCAATGCCGGAGACCGCGCCTAGGTCAATGAGCTTGACCTGGTCCTCGGTGACGATGATGTTATCCGGCTTTAAGTCGTTATAGACCACCCCGCGCGAATGCAGGTACTCCAGGGCCGGCAGGATTTCTAGGATATAGGCGATGGCGATATCGACCGGCAGGAGCTTATCCGGCTGCTTTTTGCGCCTGCTTCTTAGCGACGGCCCGCCGACATACTCCATGACAATAAAGCCGCCGGGCACCCGAGCGTCATCGATGAAATTGAAAATCTTGACGATGCCAGGGTGGGTAATATCGGCGAGAAATTCGCGTTCTGCCACCGCAGCGGCGGTTTCATCGGCCGATTTTTGGGCCTGCATACCTTTGAGAACCACCACTCTTCCGGAGACAAAGTGATCATTGGCCAGGTAAATCCAGCCCATGCCGCCGTGGGCGATAACGCCCAAGATTTCGTACTGGCCGGCCACCATGTCACCGGGCTGTAGCTGTGGCGGCGGAATCTTCTTGCCGGAGGATTCCTCGGTGGGGTCAATGAGGGCATCGGTCGGCTCGGCCGGGGTGATAAACGGCAGGCGCACCATGCCATCGGCCACGCGGCGCTCGGAGCGGTGGGTGCCGCGGCGCTCGCGGAAGGTGTCGAGCGCGCGGCGGCGTGAGCGTTGCGAGGAGTCCTCTTGGGATTTTTGGGCGCGCTGCTGTTCGCGTTGGGCGCGGATATTGTCTAGGTCTGCTAACAGGGTGGAAATGTGGTCTGGGTCGATGGAACCATCGGCGTCCTCGTCTTCGTCCGCGAAGGGATCGAAGGCAACCGCGGAGGTCCCGGCGTCTTCGCCGGGCTCATCCTCATCGGCGAAGGGGTCGAAGGCCACGGCCGCAGTGCCCTCGTCGTCCTCGTCCGCAAAGGGGTCGAAAGCCACGGCGGCGGTAGCTGGGCCGTCGTCTAAGGGGGCATCGTCTAGCGCATCCGGCTCCTGCGCGGAGTTGGCGGCATTGGTGGGCTGGCGGAAGGCGCGCTGGGTATCGAGGTTCTCCGGCTCGATGTATTCGAGCTCGTCATCGCTGAAATTCGGGTTATGGCTCATGGCTTAGCGTCCTCCTCGATGTACTTTCCGGCCGGCAGGGTGGGCTCCTCCAGGTAGGCGCCGAGCCACTCCTCAAAAATGGAAGACCAAGTGCCGTCGCGGCGGATGCGCTCGAGCGTGGAATTTACTTGGCGCAGCAGCGGGCGGGTGTCATGCTGCTTGCTGGGGCGGCGCACGGCCACGCCGTAATTCTCGGTCTCTAGCGGCTCGCCCACGATGGAGGTATAGGAGTCTTGGGCGGCCATGCCGGAGAGCAAGGCATCATCGACGACGATGCCATCGGCCTGGTTAAGCTGCAGGGCCATCAGGCAATCGCCCCAGGAACGGGTAACCAAGATATCGGACTTGGGGGCGTGTTCGCGGATGGTTTCCAGTGCGGTGGACGCGCCCACACCGCATAGGGTCTTGCCGGCGGCGTCCTTGACGGACTTAATACCGGAATTGGTGAGCACCAGCATGCGGGTTTGAGTGTTCATATAGGGAATGGAAAAGGCCACGTCGTGCTCGCGCTCCGGGCTGATGGTCATGGTGCGCACGATCATGTCCACCGCGCCGGTATTGAGGGCATTAACGCGGTCGGAGGATTCTATGAAGCGGAAGTCCACCTTATTGGGATCGCCGAAGATATCGCGGGCAATCTCGCGGGCGATATCCACCTCGAAGCCGCGCACGTCGCCGGTGGCGGCATCGCGGTAACTCATCAAGTTATTGGAACGATCCACGCCGACGATGAGCCGACCGCGCTTGACGATGTCCGGCACCCGCTCCTTCGCCTTCTTATCGTCCGGGCGGTAGCTGCCCTTAATCTCTTCCTCAGAGGCGCGCTGCGCGGCGGTGGAGCCGGCCTTTTCAACCTTCGCCCCTTCCGGCAGCGGCGGGCCCGGCCGGGAGTCGAGGGGGCGCTCGGCGGGCGCCTCCAGCGGCGGGGTGGAGCGAACATCGCAGGAGGCGAGCGGTAGCGCGGCGCAGGCGCAGGTGAGCGCGGCGAGGACGAGGCGTGTGCGGCGCATTAGAGGTACTCCTGCAGTCGGGGGCGGATGCCCAGCCACACGGCAATAATGGCGCACAAGGTCAGCAGGAACACGGCCGAGGACACCGCTGTCATAGCGGTCAGTCCGCGCTCTAAGTAGCTGCGCATGGCGATGCGCGCCTGGCCGATGAGATCCGAGAGCTCCGCGTCGAGCTCATCATAGGAACGCGCCGCGGTCATCTCTCCGTCCTTGGGCTCGGTGGCCGTGGCCTGGTAGATGGCCTCGTCATAGTCGCCGTCCTTGAGCGCACCCATGAGTTTGTCGTGAGTGCCGCGCCACTGCTCGGCGGCCGCCCGGGCGCTGTGGATGAGTTCTGGGTCGGTGACCTCCACATCCTCATCATTGAGCGCTTCTTCATAATCCTCGAGGGCCCCTTCGATGGAGTTGATGGAGCTGGAAAAACGCACCATTGAATCCTCCTCGGAGGAGCGCAGCACCAGCGCGAGGGTCTCGGAGGTGCGCGCCTGCTGCGCCTCAATTCGTGAGGCCGTGAGCGAATCCCACGGGCGTGAGGCCGTCTCGAAGCCCTGGTGGCCGGTGGACCAGGTGGCGAGGTTGGATAGCGCCACCCAGGAGATGGCCAAGAAAAGCAGCACGCTGGCAGTTAAGAAGCCGCGGTTAAAACGCCGGCGGGTCTGGCGCCACAGCCACCATTGGGCCACGGCGAGGAAGAAGAGCGCCGCCAAGAGGCCGGAGAGCGGCACCCACTGCGGCGAGGTGAGCTCTTGCTGCTGCTGGTTTACCTTGGCGGTGGTCAGCTGGAATAGCTCGGAGGCAGCCGGCAGAATACGCTCGCGCATGAGCGCCGAGGCATTGGACATATAGGAATTGGCCACCGCATTGCCCGCCCGGTGATTGGCGCGGGCCTTTTCCACCATTGCGGTATAGACGGGCAGCTCGCGTTGGATAAAGGTCACCAGCTCGCGCACCCGGCCATCCTCTTTGGTGGTGCCCAGCACGGATTCGGTAGCCGCCACTGAGGCGGCATCGATGGCCTCGTTATAGCTATCGCGGTTGCGCTCCGATTCCACGCCGGCCTGTACGAAGCCGGTGGTGGCCACGGTATCGGCCACTGAGAGCGAACTATAAAGGTGGTGTGCCGCGTTTGACATCGGCTCGGTGGTGGTCAGCAGCTCGTCTAGGTCGGAGTGGCGGGCGGCGGAAGATTGGGACATCGATAAGCCGGCGGCGCCTAGGGCAACGGTGAGAATGAGCGTGACCGTAAAAAGCTTGCCTGGGGTGGTGGAGGCGAAGTAGTAGAAGCGGCGCAGCAGGCGCGCCGGGCCCGCGAACCATTCCATGGCGCGGCTGCTGAGCCCGCTGAAGGCCGGGCCGGTGGGCGCGGTGACCTCATCGAGCCAGTGATCGCTCGGGTGAGCGTGCTCGTCGTGCACGCTTTCTGCCCGGACTGCCTGCTCGGTCATTCACTTAGAATAGCGCCCGCAGTGTGCTGGGCGCCACCATATACCCGCGTGTGTGGCTAGGATAGGCAGCATGCATAACCCTCACAGTGGAGACGGCTGGGCGGCAGGCCCCGGCGGCATTCGCGTCTGGGGAAAATTTGGTGCCGCCGGCCTGTTCCTCGTCGCCGGGCGCAAGGTGCTCCTCCAACACCGCGCCGCGTGGACCAATCACGGCGATACCTGGGGGATTCCGGGTGGCGCCCGCGATTTTACGGAGACTCCCACCCAGGCCGCGCTGCGTGAAACCCATGAAGAATGTGCGATTGCACCCCAGGACGTAGAGGTGCTCGATGCGCGAGTAACGGCCGGGCCCTATCCCGCGGCGGGGGATCTGCCGGGGGAGTGGACCTACACCACCGTCCTAGCACGCACGCGCACCGGCGCCCCGCTTCCTACTACAGCTAATGAAGAGTCCTATGAGCTGCGCTGGGTGCCTTTTGAGGAGGTAGAAAGCCTCCCCCTCCTGGCCGCCTTCCGCCACGCCTTTCCCATCCTGCGGGAGAGCGTGGAGGCATTAAACAGGTAAAGTTGCCGGATTTATGGCACGCTAGTGCCATGATCGAAGTAGAAGGACTGACTAAACAATATAAGTCTGTCCGCGCCGTTGATGATCTCACCTTTCAGGTAAAACCCGGCATGGTCACCGGGTTCCTGGGCCCCAATGGCGCGGGCAAATCCACCACCATGCGCATGATCCTGGGCTTGGATACTCCCACAGGCGGTAGGGCGCGCATCAATGGCAAGCGCTACCACGAGCTGAAGGATCCCCTGCGTGAGGTAGGCGCCTTGCTCGATGCCAAAGCGGTGCACCGCAACCGCAGCGCCGCCAACCATCTGAAATGGATTGCGCAGTCCAACGGCATTTCTACTTCCCGCGTTGACGAGGTCTTGGGGCTGGTAGGGCTTTCCGACGTCGCCGGTAAGAAGGTCGGCGGCTTCTCCCTCGGCATGGGCCAGCGTCTGGGCCTAGCCGGCGCGCTGCTCGGTGACCCCGGCATCCTCATCCTGGATGAGCCGGTCAACGGCCTCGACCCAGAAGGCATTCGCTGGGTCCGCCAGCTCGTGCGCGCCCTGGCCGATGAGGGCCGTACCATTTTGATTTCCTCCCACCTGCTCTCGGAGATGTCTCAGACCGCCGATCACCTCGTGGTCATTGGTAAGGGCCGCTTGGTGGCGGACCAGCCCACCTATGACTTTGTGAAGGACCACTCGCAGTCCTCCGTGCTGGTGCGCTCCGACCATCTCGATGCCTTTAGCTCCGCGCTGCGTGCCGAGGGAATCGCCTTTACTGAGTCCACCGACGAGGAAGGCCGCCCCCGCCTGGTGATTTCCAACCAGACCACCGACTTCGTGGGCCAGCTGGCCTACTCCACCGGGGTGCCGCTTAATGAGCTCAGCCTCAAGCGCGCCTCCTTGGAGGATGCCTTCATGGAGCTTACTGGCGACGCCGTCCAGTACCACGGCTCCAGCGGCGCCCCCAACCCGGGCACCGCTGGCGCCGCCACTCCGTTCGCTCGACCCACCCAGCAGGAGGTTTAATTCGCCATGCTGAATACCTTGAAGTCCGAATGGACCAAGCTGCACACCACCCGCTCCTTCTGGTGTACCACCTTCATCTTCCTTTTCTTTGCCTGGGGTTGGGCCATCCTCAATGCTCGTTTGACTAAGCCGGCAGAAAATCCTGAAGAGGCAGCGATGGGCATGGGGGTTATCACCTCGGATGGCGCGGTGTCTTTCCTATTGTTCCTCGGCCTGCCCGTGCTCATGATCCAGGCCATCATGATCGTGACCACCGAGTACCGCTTTGGTACGCAGACCATTACGTTTATGGCTACCCCGCGCCGCTGGTCGGTGGCCTTGGTTAAGCTGCTCATGTACGCGGTTATCGCGGCCGCGCTGACCTTTATCGCCGTGGCGGGCGCCTACCTGCTTACCGAGCTTTTTGCCCACGATGAAGTAGCCGCGGAATTTCACCCTTGGGATGACGAGATGGGCCAAAAGCAGCTGTGGAAGTACCCGCTGGCTGCCGCGCTGCTCGTCCTTTTCTCGCAAGGCCTAGGACTGCTGCTGCGCTCGACGGCTGGTGCCGTGGCAATTGGCCTCATCCTTTTCCTCGGCGTGGACAATCTCGTAGCCACCATCCCCAAGGTCGGCAGCAAGCTGGTGAACTACATGCCGTTTAAGTCTTTCCAGTCCTGGCTGCTGGAGATGGAACCTGTTGATGCTCCGTGGAAGGAAAACTGGGGATTTTGCCTGGTATTTGTTGCCTGGGCCGTTATCCTGTGGGGCCTCGGTGTCCTCTTGTTGCAAAAGCGCGACGCCTAAGCGGCTCTAACGCACAGCACCGCCCCGGATGGCAGCTCATGGGCTGCCTGCCGGGGCGGTTACTTGTCTCCGCAACAGCTTTCCTTTGAGGCTGGTGGCTAAGCCTAGAAGTTTGTCTGGATTATCTGCGGGACGTTGTTAAGAAAGTGCCCTCTGTGCTGCGCGCACGAGTCGGGCGAGCGTGGCGGCGTCTAGCGCGTACTCGTAGTCTCCACCGCCCCCGTGGGCTTCGATGAACAAGGCGCACAGGTGCGTGTCCTGGGCTTCATGAACAATGTCCGTCACCGCTTCACCCACCAAAGCGCATCGTTGACATGCAATGTGTACACTGCCCAGCCTGAATGTGCAGTGTAAATGTTTAGATTAGAGTTATATGTACCCCTCATATAGGTTATTTTGAATACCTTTCGCGAGACGCGAAAATCGAGTCTGCGCATGTGCTCATCTGGCGTTTTAACGAATTATTTAGTTTTTAGATAAGGTTTCAAAACACACATCTATGGACTGTGTGCAACCGTAGCGATACCCTAACTCAGGCTGTCAATTATCTGGTGTTCAGCTGTTTTTAAATGCGGTGGTGTGAAAGGGCTACGGATGAAATTCGCTAAGAAGCTGACTGCAACTATTGCGGTATGTGCAAGTGTTACTTTTGCTGGTGCTGGTGTTTCAAGTGCCAAGGTTTTTTCACGGTCATTGGATTGGTGGTCGTATTGAAGAGGCGTATCACCGGCTTGGTGGGTGGAAGACTTTTGGTGACGCTACAACTGATGAGCGTGTAGCTAAAAATAATGGTCGGTTCCAGGTGTTTGCTAAGGATGCCTCCATTTACTGGCATGCCGGTGTTGATAATGGAATTGCTCACCAGGTGGGTGGGCGTATTCGCAATAAGTGGGGAGATCTTGGCTGGGAAGGCGCGGCCTTGGGATATCCCATTACTGATGAGTTGAAGACCCCTGATGGTAAGGGGCGGTTTAACCATTTCCAGGGCGGGTCTATCTACTGGTCGCCAGAGACTGATGCTCATCAAGTGTGGGGAGGAATTCGCGATAAATGGGCTCAGCAAGGCTGGGAGACCGGTGAGCTAGGATACCCAACCACTGATGAGTTGCTTACCCCAGAAAAGACTGGGCGCTACAACCATTTTCAAGGCGGATCTATCTACTGGTCACAAGCTGGCGGGGTCCATAGTATTTCTGGCCCCATTCGGGATTTTTGGGGAAGTCAGGGATGGGAGCGTAGCTCTTTGAAGTTTCCCACATCGGAAAAATACGCTGCAGGCGGAGGCATAAAGCAGGATTTCCAGGGCGGATCTATTCAGTATTTTGAACCTACTGGCAAGGCCCTGGAGGCTTATGACAATCAGAATATTTCGAGTTACCGTCAGATTTATCCACTGTTTAACACCACCGACTTCAAGCGGTGGCATGCAGCCGGGGTTTATCGTGAAGTTATCCAAAACATGGATAAGTACTTTCCTCTCTCAGGGTGCCCTGACGAAATTACCGAGGGCTCCGTATGCACTTTTACAGGTGTGGGCGGAGCTAAAAGCAAAGTAACCGTAGAGCGTATCTCTGATGAAGGGTTTTCACTGGTTACTGCTAGTGATCATCCTGAAGGCGGCGGCAGAACACTAAACATCCGATTCGATGAAGTAGCTTCCCCCAATGCAGATGATGACGATGTTGTCTTCGACAACGACAGCGTAGAAAATTCCTACACCGGCTCTGACAAAACATGGGTTCGCCTCGTAGTCGAATCCTTTGGCCCGACACAGACCTCAAAGGTTCAAGGTCCTTTTAGCTCCGATCACATTGGTTCACAGGTATGGAGCAAGTTTGCCGGAACTGTGCGTTCAACCATTAATTCCTCTTCGACGACGTATATCCCGTTGTCGAAGTAACCACGGTGTTCAACTGCGTACCTAGATTCAAGGAGCCTATTGTGAATTCTTTTGTCCAACGCTTATCTATCGGAGTACTTACCTGCATAGTTTCTGCTGGTCTTGCTACCTCTCCCGCACTAGCGGAAACGCCTGTGAACACCACAGCAGGCGACGGTGGTCTCGTTCAAAAAGACTGTGCTACTGGGGCGGAGTACGTGCGTATTGATTCTTCAGAGCTGGAAAATTCTAAAGCGTGCTTTTTCCTTACAAAGCCCACAGGCTGGGTGGCCGTGAACATTACGGGATCGTATGGAGTTGTCAATCGCTTAAAAGTACCGGTTTCAGTGGCCTTTAAGTTGCCTGATGGTGATGTGTACTGGCAGCGAGTAGTGGAACCAGGAAAAATCCAAAGCATCGACGTTGGCAATAATCGTTCTACCGTTGTTGAAATGCAGGTCACCCCGGTAGCGACCTCAACCGGTGCTGGCACTGGCGACCTTAGCGTGGATACAGCCAACCCACACGTGATCAGTATGCGTTCTGCTGGCCGATATGCCGGCGGAAAAATACTGCGATTGTCTTGGGCCGGAGTAGAACTATCAAGCATAGATAGAAACTCAGGCTTTAATGATCGCCTCGACGCGTCTTTTAAAGTAGTCCCAGCCCGCGATGGTTCTCAGTGCCTGTCCTTGGAAGCAGCCGCATATCCAGGCGTCTTCTTGACCATGCACTCTAACGGATCGGTAGCTGTTCAAAGCAACCCGAACGCCAAAGGTGCAACGTGGTGTCCTGCAAGTGTGGCAGAAACTCCCACAGGAACTCGCCTTGCTTCGGCACTAAATCAAAATCGTGTTCTCACAGCAAGTGGGACGCAAAAGGTTGCGACCACCACTTCTCGCACGAGTGAATCGGTGTGGTTTATCGACCAGGGCCTTGCCCTACCCGGGAAGTAAACACAAAACATGTAATAAAAGGGCCGCCACTGTGTATGCCTTTTCAGGCTGCTTTCGCTGTAACGCATAGCGCCCAATTAACCCATACCTTTAGATAAGAAAGCCCGCACATGCGCTACAAGCATCATCACCCTGCGAAGACAGTGACACATTGCGCTCGAAAAATCATGTCCGTTATCACCGCTGCTGCAGTAGGGCTTAGCCTTTCGTCAGCGCATGCGCTTGCCCAAGTAGATCAACGCGACCTGGGTGCTGAGATTGCTGATGAACAGCAAGCGCGAAACTATGCCATTGAAATGGTGAGCACCAACTTCCCTGCCTCGCAGGCAGCTGCTGAAGAAGTACTTCGAGGCGGGCAAGAAGAATTATCTGCTTATGCGAAATCAGGCATGGATGAGGCCCGCACTCAAGACCTTCGCCAAATAGTGGTGACAATCTCTTCACTATCTGAAGAAAACGTTCAAAACGCAGCCAAACAGGCACTTGATGCAGGTGATATCGACAGTCTTAGCAACTTTATCGATACTGGGTGGCAAACAGCCCAAACCGAAGATGATCGTGCCACCGCGTGGAAAGCGACCCAAGCGCCAGAAGGAAGTGTCCTTAAATCAGCAGCCGAAAAGGCACTATCTACAGACACTGAAGAAGCCCTAAGCGAGTTTGCAGCAACAGGTGCAGATAAAGCTCGCTGGGATGATAAACGACGCGAAGTCTACGAACTTTCCCGATCCCCACTCCCATCAGTTGCTGCAGGCGCTTCAGAAGCACTGATGACAGATACAGATACAGCAATTGAGTCGTATCTTCGCTATGGGCAGTTTGTTGATGCGGCCCAAGACTCAGAGAAGATGAGTATTACCGAACTGGTCGATACCGCTATCGAAGAGTCCGATAAAGCCCAGCGTGCCGCAAGCTTCGCTGCAACAAACGCTGACCAAGCCAGACGGGCAACAGAGGCATCTCGACAGGCTACTCAAAAAGCAAAAGATGAGGCACTAGCCGCCGATGCAGCACAAGTAAGGGCAGGCAATGCCGCAGCGTCGGCAGGAAAGCTTGCTAACCAGTCTGCCCAAGTAGCCGATAACGCAGTGGCTGCAGCAGCAGAAGCACGACAAGCCTTAGCCCAAACTGCCGATGCTCTAGCTCGTGCAGCCTCTGCTGCTTCTCGGGCACGGATTGCAGCCCAAGAAGCAGCATCCCGTGCTTCTGCGGCAGGTTATGACGCCTCCATGGCATCTCAAGCGCGCCAAGCAGCCGAACAAGCTCGTGATGCTGCACGGGCTGCTGACAAAGCCGCGCAATCTTTTGTCCACGCAGACGCCGCCGCCGGTTTTGCCCGCACCGCCAGCGGCGCCGCAGCCAGCGCTGCAAACAATGCTGATGCGGCAGCAGCCGCTGCATCCGAAGCAGCAGCCGCCGCAGGAGCCGGTGACCAAGCCGCTGCAGAAGCACGAGCAGGTGCCGCACGAGCACGCGCAGCAGCCTCTCGAGCACGAGCAGCCTCTAACGAAGTCGACGGAATCGTCAACCAGATCACCGAACTAGTACAAAAAGCCCGTACAGCAGCTCGACAAGCCGCCGACCACGCAAATAAAAGCGCCCAAGCCGCAGAAGACGCGGCACGAGAAGCCGGCAATGCCTCTGCCGCCGCACAAAGAGCCGGCGCTAATGCTCAATCAGCCCAAGAATCAGCGATAAAATCCATCGAGGCCATCAACCTTGCCAATGACATCGCCAAACTTTCTCAAGAAGCTGCCACCCAGCGCCAAGAACAAGAAGCCCAATACCTCAAAGACCAAGCAGTATATGCACGTGAACTCGAAGATGCACAAGATAAGGTAGTCCACGATAACAAAGAAGAAAAACAACGCCTGCAAGCAGATCTGACAGAACTTTCCTCTCTAGCGCAAGTTCCTGAGGAGAGCATCGACACTGCAAAGGTTCAGCAACTTACAGTCTCTGCTTTACAAGTAGGCGATTCCATGGTCCAGGGCGGCGCTCAAGTCGCACTCCAAACCGGATCTCAAGAAGATCTTCTGGCCTTCGTGAAGTCTTTCGACTCCCTTAAGTACCAAGACAATGTCACCAAGGCCCAATTCTTGTGGCAGGCAGATCCCAATCCAGAAATCCGCAAAGCTGCCGACGAGCATATCGAAGACCCTCCAGCAGAGTTAGACACGTTCCTTAACGAGACTGTTCACACTATGAAAGTCCCAGAACTAACTCGACAAGCTTGGCAGCTTCGCGACGCCGGCGGCAATACCGTTAAGGAAAAAGCTGACGCAGCCATTTCTTCTGGAACCTACGATGACCTTGTCGATTTTGTCGTTGAAGGCGGCTTTGAAAAAGCTCGATATGAAGACCAACAACGTCAAGCCTACGAACTCGCAAGAACCGGCGGACCCGAACTTAAAGCTTCTGCAGAAGCAGCTGTGCTCGGCGACCGAGCCATGCTCAACGAGTTTGTCTCTGTTGAAGCTTTTCGAAAGTCTGGCGATGATGCCGAACGCACAGTTTACAACGATAGTATCAACGCTCTACTTCAACAAGGTTTTTCCGCAGCGCAAAAAGCATCCGAAAACGCCGCTAAAGCCCAGCAGTCCTACTATGCCGCCTATGGCGATTCTGTAAAAGCAAGAGACTACGCCAATCAAGCTTCGCAGTGGGCAGGAAAGGCAGCTCAATCTGCCCGAATCGCACAAGACCATGTGCGCAACGCAGAAAACTCCCTACGCTTTGCTCTAGCCCAGAAAGAGCGAGCTCATACTGCCGCTAACCAAGCGGAAGCAGATGCGCGACAAGCTGGCGCCAATGCCGACGCGGCTACTAGCTATGCCTTACAAGCACACCAATCAGCAAATGACGCTGCAAGTTCTGCTGCAACCGCACGCCAATCAGCAAATGCAGCCGGCTACGACGCTCAGCGGGCAGGCCAAGCAGCTCAAGAAGCTTACGACGCAGCAATCCAAAAGCAACTCGCAGAAGAAGCAGAACTACAAGAAGCTTCCATGGCTGGAGCAGGTGAAAACGCACCGACAAGCGTTCTCGATGCCATTAAAGAAACCATCGGTAAAGAAGCACTAAACATCCTGCTTGATTTTATAGGCGTTACCGACGTAATCAATTGCTTCAAGGGAGAAATCTCAGGCTGCCTCTGGACCGCATTAAGTTTCATCCCAGGTGGGGCCATTGTTAAGTTCGGCAAAGGATTAAAGGCGGCATCGGCTATCCGGAAACTCTTAGCCAAGCTCCCAGATGTCAAGAAACTCCTAAGCGTACGCAAGCAACAAAAAGCAGACCGCCTTATTGCTGGGCTGAGTAAACCAGGAAAATGCGGGATCACACTAGCAGCATCTCGCCAACAACCGACGTATTCCTTCGCCATACACAGGCCAACACACAACAAGGCTAAAGCATATATTCAGCCTGCTATCTCGCGCTGCGGCGGATATCCCAGGACATTTACTGTCCATCAGCTCGATATCCACACGTTAACCCCAGATGAACTTAACGTGTTCATGAAATGGGACAGGACAACACCGCTAAGCGATATTAAAGCTTCCGAAATCATGGCCTTTGGGTACAAGACCAAGGAGACGCAAGTCATTGCGGCAATTTCGAGCCTCCAAGATAAGGTTGCAAATTCAGTAATTCAAGTCCCAGTAACTCAACCGCATATCCTAAATAAAATTGGTTTGCGGAATGCTCCTAAACCATTGGATCTGCATAAGCGAACAGTTGGGAAAACCTCCGCGCAAAACCAGTTTGCCCAGATGCAAGTATTATTCGCACAGAAGCGAGGCGCATCGGCTGCACGATTAAATCAGCGTGATGTTGATTTTGTCTACGATGAAAAACTTGACAAAAAGGTTCTAAAGACTCTTAGTCGCGGACGCCCTGACGTTAATATTGTCGATAGCTCTGGCCGGTCAATAAAGACGGAGTTTGATCGACCTCCTGCACCACGAGCGTTTCACCATGCACGCCAACTATTGGATGCCAATCCGAATGCAGACGTCTGGCTTCTTACACTCGACGACATCGACGAATCCGACGACCTCATGAAAGTCATCACGGCCAATCGAAACGCAGTAGATAGCTACAACCCTTAACTTGGAATGGGATGAGAATGACCCTTTACCTTCGCCGAGATATTGATTATCTGTTTGCGCCATATTCCTATGACCAATTGTTCCTAAAACTTCCCTACGACTATGCCGTAGAGGCGGCTTCACGCTCGCGAATTTTCATCACGCCTGAAGGTGCTGCCAACAGTTACTGGTCACAGCAATATGTAGAGATTGACACGACGGTCGATGACCTTCCCAACGCGCTGCGCCTTGGGGTACGGGATCCGAAGATTCCTCGCCGTTGGACGGCAGTCCTGGAAACCAAGAATCCTGAATGGGTATGGTTCCTGTGCGATAGGCCTATGGAATACGAACAGTTTCTGAGTTTCATTGGACTTGTTGGATCGATTCCTTTCGTCCCGGGAATGACCCAAGTGCTTATCCAGGACCATCCTGACGAGCGAGAGCTAGAGGACGCACTCGGCTCACGCACTGGCACTAAGAACCTCACGGTCCACTCCTATGACATCCATGCCGCTATTGGACTTTCAGAACCAGTACCCGAAAATCGAGGCGAGCAATTCTTCGACGTAGGCATCGGTGAAGGCGAGTCAAGGTTTCAAGCATTTACACAATGGCCAGAGGCGGAAGAATTTCACTTCCCTGGGTTGGAAAGACTAAAAGCTAAGAAAGGACCTTTACGGAAACGGTTTACTACCCAGGATCTGGCTGACTGCGCGCATCTTTTTGGGCTAGATCCTTTCAATAGAGATTTCCTCACCGGACGTGCCACGCTAATTAATGCAGGCTACCCTCTTGCGCAAGCCTATGGATCTTCAGCAATTTTTGATTATCCAGAGCACACGTGGGATCGAGAACATGAAAGGAGTGAAGGTTAATGAAGAAGTTTTTCTTCACCGAGTCCATCGCACCTATATCGTACGAAGTAAAACTCCTTCGATTTCCAATTGAAACTGTCGTCAAGGAATTTGAGAAGTGGGCTTCAGGCTTCGATAGCCCTTATGCAAAACCCTATCTTTACAGGGAAAATCACAAGGTCGAGTGCAACGTCCATGTCAAAAAAGTAGCGGCTGGCAGAAACCAACTAGCAGGACTAATCAAGCCACAGAATCATATTCTTCAGTTTGTTTTTGTTCCTACTAACTCGGAGTGGACGGCTGTATTCGGGCCATGCTCATTCCCACAATCAACTAAGCTCCCAGGAATTGCCGAGTTTTCCTACGACCTTGCACTCCAGCAAGAAATTACGCCGCAGGTCCCGTACTACATTTCTATAGAGCATGAACCATGGGTAGACAACACTGATGAAAATTTTTCCCGCCGAGCAAGCTATGGAATGCTTCGTTTTTCAATGCGTGCGATTCCTTCGAAACCTTATGAAACTTACCTCGATTGCTATGTATACCGCTGTCTGACAAATGAAACTGCTAAAAATTCCAATGGCCGGTGGTATCGATATATGAGGTTTCTTTCTGATCAAACCGAACCGTTTAAAGACTACGGTTTTGATTTTGATTCCTTGCCAAAGGTCACTGAGTTTCCGGAAGAGTCTTTTACCGACGAGCACGCGCGGATTATGTGGTCCCAGTTTGGAGAAAAGCAGGTCGAAGACATCCTCGCGCCGCTGGGTGTGTCCCCGTATGACGATTCCTTTTATGGGACAGAAGGCTATCTAGTGCGCTTAACTCCGGCGCAGGTTGCAGATACTTATGAGGATCAATTGGTAGAAGCGAAAGACTACGATCCGCCGGCGCGTATCCCTCTAGAGAAGTATCAGTTCTTCCAGGGACTTCATGACGGGCCTATCCGAGCTTGGTCATCGATCCCTGTCTCAGAGCAAGGATGAGTTAGAGATGAACATTCCTACAACAATCAATGCATACGCAGTTGCCCTCGCAGATCTTGGCCACCACGTGTATCTCGGTACTGAGACCGGTCAGATCACGAGAAACCTCCCCATCGATGGACTGCAGGCTTTTATCAGAGCCAATCATGAGTATGAATCGACAGAGGCAACTTTTCTCATTCCTGGTCTTGTTTCAGATGAAATGACCGCGTTGGCACTGATCAGTGCCTTGCAACAATCTTCGACAGGTTTATGCCGCTTTGTTGTCAGCGAGGGGCAAATACAGGCAAAGGCATCTCTACTAGTCGGAGAATTCCTGACAGCTGCGCGGCTGCAGGCATGGTGGCGTCGAAGCCTTGACGAGGTGGAGCAGTGGTATGCGCAAGCGCTCGCCTATTCAATTATCTCTTCCAGCAATACAACTTCTGTACCCGCACGCCTTCAACCACAAGGCGAGGTGCTGGATATCTTTAGCGATGTTGCGTCCCCCGATGCACAAAAGTGTGAAAGCGTTACTGTTGAGAGAGTTGAAATGTGTATGGCACGTCTTACCGGAGTAATGCCGGAGACTCGTATGGCAGGCAACTTTCAAGTGGTAGAAACAAGTATTGGCGGGCAATTCTTGGATATTGAAGTGGCAGAAAACGAACTGCGCTTTACCATTGGTTCATCGCTCAATAACCAGCATCCGGCTTTGAGTACGGCACTGGCTCAGGCTATTAATCAGCTCCATGTTTTTGAACCAGCGCCCACGGCATTTGTCCTCGACTCCGGAGAACATGTCGAGCTTTATACGCGGGCCGTGGTCGATACGTCCGTCGGACTTGATGACCAAGCATTGCTAAATGCAATACAAAAGTGGGGACCATACGTCTATGACTTTAACGAAAGAATCTTTGCCCAACTGCAAGGATAGACCTTGTGGGGATCCAGGGACGCCTTACCTCCAACTTTTGCGAGGATCTTCTTGCGCTACCCGTCGCACTTGAGAATCTGTCATAGCCCAGGCAGGGTAGCTAGCGTCGATGGCTTTAAGTACTGTCAGAAGATCGTTGAGTCGTCCTCGGATGTTGGTTTCCAAGAGGTTTTCTTGGTGTGATACTCGGTTGCGTAAACGTGTCAGTCTTTCGACTTTCTTCCCAATGTTTTCCCTCGATTGGTCCTTAAGGTCAACGCGGGGAAAGGCGTGGTGTAAGCACTCTTTCCACAGTATTTTTGCGTTTGGACGATGGTCTGGCAACGCTTCTCCGAGAAGATTCGACCAATTACCTAATGTGAGTTGAGCTATTACATCATCATGGCTGAGCGGAGCGTTCTTGCGCGCGTGTCCATTGCGGCGACGCTGAGATTCTTTCCGAGCCCATTTTCTAGCCTGTCCAATTGGCCCTTTGAACATGTCGTATAAAAGCTGTGCTGATTGGTGTTCAAGGGACCAGTCTCTGGAGCCTTTTTCCTTATCGTTCCAGTCTTGAAGTGCGTTGTTCATAGCGTTGCGTGTTAGAACCTCAAAGTAAGACAGCTGAGAGTGTAACGCCCCCGCCAGTCGAGTATTCCAGCGGTATGAAGTGTCCCGGGTTTTGTTCCTAGGCATTTGCCTTGATTTCCATTATTTCTTGGGCCGGGTTGGTTTCCCAAAACTCTGACTCAACCTCAGCTGGCGTGCGATAGCCGAGACTTTGGTGAAGCCGTACCTCGTTCCACCAATTAACCCATTCAAACGTCGCGATCTCCACGTCAACTACGCTGTCCCACGACCGCCGATGAATCAGCTCATTTTTGTAGGAACCGTTGACGTTTTCGGCCAAAGCATTGTCATAGGAATCTCCTACTGTCCCGGTAGAGGCAGCAATTCCATACTCAG
>NZ_JAKRDT010000021.1:0-38904 GCF_022347385.1 Corynebacterium tuberculostearicum | reverse complement strand
AGCTCAAAGTCTCGATGAACTCAACTCTCAGCTAAAAGAAATCATCGAATACTACAACCACAAACGCCCCCATAGAGCCCTAAACAGAACCACCCCCGCAGAAGCCTACACAGCACTGCCCTGAAGTGTCCCAGGTTTTGTTCCGTTTAAGTAGATGGGAAAATCTGGAATATGCCAAGAAAATTTGACCAGGATGCAAAGGACCGTGTGGTCCGTCTCGTGGAAGATCGCATCTTGGCGGAAAATATGTCGATGCAAGCCGCGTGCCAGGCAGTAGCTCCTAAGTTGGGGGTTTCATGGCATACGGCCCGTCAATGGACTCAACAGGCCCGTCGTGCGGGAAACATCCCAGAACCTGTGCCTGAAGATTTGGCCGCGGAAAACGCGAGGCTGCGTCGTGAAAATCAAGAGCTACGCGACACTAATGAGCTGCTGAAGGCCGCTTCAGCTTTTTTCGCGTCGGAACTCGACCCAAAACGTCGGAAATGATCCGGTTCATCGATGAATACCGGGTTCGTTTCTCTGTCGAGTTCATCTGTAAGACGTTGAAGAATAACCGGGCTGGTGGGTTCATCACCTCGCGTGGCTATCGCCAGTCCAAGGCCCGTGGGTTAAGTGCTCGTCGCCTTCGTGATGCTGTGCTGGTCGAACGCATTAGAACTGTTCATCGGGATAATTACGGTGTCTACGGTGTACGGAAAATGTGGCATGCTCTCCGCCGTGACGGAATTGATATCGGTCGTGAACAAACTGCCCGTTTAATGCGCTTGGCCGGTGTTTCTGGCAAAGGCAAAGGCAGATCACCTCTTACAACCCGTAAGCCTAATGTGCCTGATCTGCGCCCGGACTTGGTCGAGCGTGAGTTCAAAGCTCAGGGCCCGAACAGGCTGTGGGTGGCTGACATTACGTATGTGCGCACGAAGAAAGGCTTTGTGTATGCCGCGTTTGTCACCGACGTTTACTCTCGACGGATCGTTGGGTGGGCGTTATCAGACTCGATGCGCACCGAAGCGTTGCCGCTGCAAGCTCTTAATCAGGCGATCGTGTGTGCTGAGGAAACAACAGGTCTCATTCACCATTCGGATCACGGCTCGCAGTACGTCAGCGTGGTCTACAACGAGCGCCTTGCCCAGCATGGGATTGCCGCTTCCACCGGAACTGTCGGGGATTCTTATGACAATGCTCTGGCTGAAAACGTTAACGGCTCCTACAAGAACGAGCTGATCCATACTCGCAGGTGGGATGATGTTGTCGAGGTAGAAATCGCGACGTTCGAGTGGGTGTCATGGTGGAACGAGATGAGGCTTCACCAAAGCTTGGGATACCGAACCCCAGTCGAAGTGGAAACCGATTTTTGGAAGCAGAACCCGCCGCAAGAAATAATAGAAATCAAGGCAAATGCCTAGGAACAAAACTCGGGGCACTTCAGCCCAAAGCTCTCCCAGCAGACATCAAACCAGACCACGACTACCGCCTACGCACTGACAAAGTAGGCACCAACGGCAAGACAACCCTGCGATGGGGTGGCAAACTACGCCGCCTCTACATCGGGCGCCGATGGGGCGGCGAACCAATCACCATGGTCTGCATCGACAACCGCGTAAGCATCAAAATAACCACCACTGGGGCACAAATCGCCGCCTACACACTCGCCGAAGAAAAGATCTATTACAACAAGAAAGACAACGAACTTGACCCCCAACAGGGCAACTGAAAACGAAAAATCTCGAGGCATCGACCGGAACGATGTCTCGAGACTTCACATGGTGCCCCAGAGTGGATTCGAACCACCGACACCGGCTTTAGGAGAGCCGTGCTCTATCCCCTGAGCTACTGGGGCGGGGTTGCGTGTGCAACTTGGCTAATCATAGCAGTGGGGCAGGAGTGCCCCGAAATGGCTGGGGTGTGGGTTAGCTTTCGGCCAATTCCTTCTGCTTATTGCGCACGGAGGAGGCCGGTGGGTTGGTCTCGTGGGTGCCGTCGGAGTAGAGGACGGTGGGGATGATGCGGTTGCCGTCATTGACGGATTCGATCCAGGCGTTGATGTCGTCGGTGTTGTCGCCCTCGACGTCGACAAGCTCGTACGGGGTTTCGGTGCGGTCCAGGTTCTTGATGAGCTTGGCACAGAACGGGCACCAGTCGGCGTAGAAGATGGTGACGTCGGAGTTGGTTTCTGGGGTAGTAACAGACATTAGGCTGCGTCCTTTCGGTCGTAGGTTAAAAAGCGGTACTTGATGGGGAGATCGCTGGCCTCTTGGTCCGGCAGGGCCAGGTGGCCCTTGGCGGAGGTGAGCCAGTCGGTGCTGTGGGCCAGGCCGAACTCATCGGGGATGGCGGGGGCGTAGATGGACTTCTCGCCGTAGGTGCTTCCGATATTAACGCCCATGAGGGTGACCTCAATGCGGTCCACCTGGTCCAAGGTGGCGGTGTAGATTTGGCCGCCGCCGGTAACCCAGGCGTCGGAAAGCGGGGGCATAGCGGTGATGACCTGGGCACCGGCGGACCACTGGCCGGGGGCGCGGGAGGAGAGCACGTAGTTCTCGCGTCCGGGAAGGGGGCGGAACTTGGGGTTGAGGGACTCCCACGTCTTGCGGCCCATGATGACCGGCGCGCCCATGGTCACGTCCTTAAAGTGCTTGAGGTCTTCCGGCACGTGCCAGGGCATTTGCTTGCCATCGCCAATGATTCCATCGAGGGACTGTGCCCAGATTGCGCCCAACATTAAACGGATACCTGTGCCTTGATGGTGGGGTGGGGGTCGTAGCCTTCAATCTCAAAGTCGGTGAAGTCATAGGAGAACATGTCTTCCGCCTTGTGGAGGTTGAGCTGCGGGTAGGGGCGCGGCTCGCGGGAGAGCTGCTCTTTGACCTGCTCCACGTGGTCGTTATAGATATGGCAATCGCCGCCGGTCCAGATGAGCTCGCCCACCTTGAGGCCGGCCTGTTGGGCAAACATGTGGGTCAGCGCCGCGTAGGAGGCGATATTAAAGGGGACGCCCAAGAACATATCGGCCGAGCGCTGGTAGACCTGCATGGACAAGGTGCCATCGGCCACGTAGAGCTGGAAGAGCAGGTGGCAGGGCATCAGTGCCATCTTGTCTAGCTCCGCGACGTTCCACGCGGAGACCAGATTGCGGCGGGAATCCGGGTTATTCATCAGGGTGTCGAGCGCCTGCTGGATTTGATCAATGTGCTGGCCGTCCGGGGTAGGCCAAGAGCGCCACTGCACGCCGTAGACCGGGCCCAGCTCGCCATTGTCATCCGCCCACTCATTCCAGATGCGGACCTTATTGTCCTGCAGGAACTTAATATTGGAGTCGCCTTTGAGGAACCACAAAAGCTCGCCCAACACCGCATGGAAGTAAACCTTCTTGGTGGTCAGCAGCGGGAAGGACTCGGCCAAGTTATAGCGCAGCTGCGCACCAAATATGGAGCGCGTGCCGGTGCCGGTGCGATCGCCTTTGGGGGTGCCGGTCTCTAGGACCTTCTTCAGCAGATCCTCGTACGGGGTCTCAATCATGCGCACTAGTTTAGAATCCGCCGTGCTCCGCGGCAAAGGCCTGGGCATGCTCCAGGATTTCATCCTTAAGCTCAGGACGGCAGATGAGGATATCCGGGATGAAAGTGTCTTCATTATTGAAGCGGATTTCGGAGCCATCGAGGCGGCAGCAGTGCAGACCGGAGGCTTGGGCGACGCCCACCGGAGCGGCCTGATCCCACTCGTACTGGCCGCCGGCGTGGATATAACCGTCATAATCACCGAGCAGCACGTGCATGGCCTTCGCGCCCGCGGAGCCGACGCCCACGGTCTCATAGCCCATCTTCTCCGCGATGTATCCGGCTACCTTGGGCGGGCGGTTGCGGGAGATGACGAACTTCTTGGACAGCGGGCCGGTGACCGCGCGAACGTCCGAGGACTTAAAGGTAACGCCGAGATCCGGCAGGCCCACCGCCGCGTGGATGGGGATGCCGTTTTCTACGAGGGCAATGTGCACCGCCCAGTCCTGGCGGCCGGTGGCAAATTCCTTGGTGCCATCGAGCGGGTCCACGATCCACACGCGGTCCTTCTTCAAGCGGCTAAGGTCATCGGCGGCCTCCTCAGAGAGCATGCCGTCCTGGGGACGGTGCTGCTCGAGGACGCGGGCGATCCATTCTTGGGCGGCTTCATCGCCGGCGTCGCCAAGCGAAAGGCCCCGTAGCAGGCCCCCGTTGCGCACGCCTTTCAGGATCTCACCGCAGCCCTGGGCAAGGGAATTGGTCAGGCGGGAATCAGAAATCTCGACGGTCATGGTGCCCACATTACAACGCGGACTAGAGTGTGGGCATGCCAGAAAACATCCTCGACCGCTTCCGGCCCCAAGTAGCGCAGTGGTTTCGGGATGTATTTGCCGCCCCCACCGCAGTGCAGGCGCAGGCCTGGGAGAAGATTTCCCGCGGTGAGCATGCCCTCGTAGTCGCCCCTACCGGCTCCGGTAAGACGCTCGCTGCGTTCTTGTGGGCGCTGAATAATTTGGTCGAGCGCGAAGGCCAGCTGGCGCTGCCGGTGGGTTCAGGGACTGCTGGCTCCGCCGCCGGGGTGAAGGTGCTGTATATCTCGCCGCTCAAGGCGCTGGGCGTAGACGTGGAAAATAACCTGCGCGCCCCGCTGACCGGCATCGCGCGCACCGCGGAGAACCTAGGGCTGGACGTGCCGGATATATCGGTAGGCGTGCGCTCGGGCGATACCCCGTCTGCCGAGCGTGCGCGGCAGGTGCGCAAGCCGCCGGATATCTTGATTACCACCCCGGAGTCGGCATATTTGATGCTGACCTCCAAGGCGGCGGGGATTTTGAAATCGGTGGATACCGTCATTATCGATGAGATCCATGCTCTGGCCGGTACCAAGCGCGGCGTGCACCTAGCGCTGACCTTGGAGCGCCTGCAGCAGGTGGCAGGGGACTTCCAGCGCATCGGGCTTTCTGCCACCGTGCGGCCGCTGTCTGCGGTATCGAATTTCTTGGGCGGCAACCGGCCGGTGGAGATCGTGGCTCCTGACGCGGAAAAGAAGTGGCAGCTGGATGTGCACGTGCCCGTGGAGGATATGTCCGATCTCCCCACGCCGGAGCAAGGCTCCACCATCGGGGAGATGACCGTGGATGATGCCATCGGGATTAGCGCGCTCTCCGTGGAGGAATCCGCGCTGCCCACGGCCAAGTCCATCTGGCCGTTTATTGAAGATGACCTCTATGCGGAGATCATGGCGCACCGCTCCACGTTGGTATTCGTCAATTCCCGCCGCACCGCCGAGCGGCTGACCAGCCGGCTCAATGAGCTCTATGCGGCCGAGCACGATCCGGCATCGCTCTCGCCAGAGACTCGGCGCGACCCGGCCCAGCTGATGAAGCAGGTCGACGTCGCCGGCAAGGCCCCGGCCGTCATCGCCCGCGCCCACCATGGCTCGGTGTCTAAGGATGAGCGCGCGATGACAGAGACCATGCTGAAAGAAGGAACGCTCAAGGCCGTGGTGGCCACCAGCTCGCTGGAGCTGGGCATCGATATGGGTGCGGTGGA
Organism: Corynebacterium tuberculostearicum; assembly: GCF_022347385.1. Lineage (GTDB taxonomy): Bacteria > Actinomycetota > Actinomycetes > Mycobacteriales > Mycobacteriaceae > Corynebacterium > Corynebacterium tuberculostearicum_M. The sequence continues at coordinate 33,355 of NZ_JAKRDT010000021.1, read as the reverse complement.
GCTGGTAGTACAGGTGGAATCTCCACCATCGGTAGCCTCCGGCCTGCAGCGAGTGGGCCGCGCCGGTCACTTTGTGGGGGCGGTCTCGCATGGCTCCTTCTATCCCAAGCACCGCGCAGATCTAGTGCAGTCCACGCTGACGGTAGCGCGCATGCGCGCCGGGCTTATTGAGGAGATGCATACTCCGCGCAACCCGCTGGACGTGCTGGCGCAGCAGACGGTGGCGGCGGTGGCCGCGGCTGGGGACGATGGGCTCGATGCCGATGAGTGGTACGAGATGGTCCGCCGGGCCTGGCCCTACCGCGATCTGGCGCGCGAGGTCTATGACTCCGTGCTGGACCTAGTCAGCGGCGTGTACCCGTCCACGGACTTTGCCGAGCTCAAGCCCCGCGTGGTCTATGACCGTGTTTCTGGCGTGATGACCGCGCGGCCTGGCGCCCAGCGCGTGGCCGTGACCAGCGGCGGCACGATTCCGGATAGGGGCATGTTTGGCGTATTCCTCTATACCGGCGCCGGTGAGAGCTCCGGTGGCGCCCCGCGCCGGGTAGGCGAGTTGGATGAAGAGATGGTCTACGAGTCCCGGGTGGGCGATGTCTTCACCCTGGGTGCGACCAGTTGGCGCATCGAGGACATCACGCGCGACCAGGTACTGGTCACCCCCGCGCCGGGGCATACCGGCCGCCTGCCCTTTTGGAATGGCGATGGTGCGGGGCGCCCCTATGAGCTGGGCAAGGCCCTGGGTGAGTACCGCCGCGAGGTCTTTAGCTCGCCGGAAGTTATTGCGGATGCTGATGATAATGCGCGCTCTAATATCGTGGCCTACCTGCAGGAGCAAAACGAGGCCACCGGTGTTATCCCGGATGAAAAGACATTGGTGCTCGAGCGCTTCCGCGATGAGCTGGGCGATTGGCGCGTGGTGCTGCATACCCCGTTTGGCCGGCCGGTGAACTCGGCGTGGGCGCTTGCCGTAGGCTCCCGGGTAGGCGAGCGCACCGGCATGGACCCGCAGGCGGTGGCCGGCGATGACGGCATCGTGCTGCGCCTGCCGGAGGCAGAATCCGAGCCCGATGGATCCATCTTTGCCTTCGATGCCGATGAGATTGCCGATATCGTGGCAGAGCAAGTGGGCAATTCCGCGCTCTTTGCCTCCCGGTTCCGCGAGTGCGCGGCCCGCGCGCTGCTTTTGCCCAGGCGCAATCCCGGCAAGCGCGCGCCGTTGTGGCAGCAGCGCCAGCGCGCCGAGCAGCTTTTGGACGTCGCCCGCAAGTATCCGTCCTTCCCCATCATCTTGGAGACGGTGCGCGAGTGTGTCCAGGACGTCTACGATGTGCCGGCGCTTACGGAGGTCATGCGGGAGCTGGGCCATCGCCGCATCCGCATCGCGGAGGTCACCACCGAGCAACCTTCGCCCTTTGCCTCGTCGCTGCTCTTTAACTACACCGGCGCGTTTATGTACGAGGGCGATTCCCCGTTGGCGGAAAAGCGCGCGGCTGCTCTGGCCCTCGACCCAGCGCTTTTAGCCAAGCTGCTCGGCACGGTAGAGCTGCGCGAGCTGCTCGATCCGGAGATCATCGCCGAGGTCCATGCCCAGCTGCAGCGCACCGATCCTTCGCGCCGGGCTCGTACCACCGAAGAAGTAGTGGACCTCCTGCGCGTGCTGGGGCCGATTCCCGTAGACGAGCTGGGCGAGCATACCGACGTCCCGTTATCCGCCCTGGACCAGCTGGGCACGCGGATTATGCGCGTGCGCATTGGCGGGCGCGAGCACCTAGCCCAGGCCCAGGATGCACCCCTGCTTCGCGACGCCCTAGGCATCCCCATTCCTCCCGGCATCCCTGCCCAAGTGGCCACCATTTCCGATGCCCTGCCACAGCTGGTCTCGCGGTGGGCGCGCACCCGCGGTCCGTTTGTTCTGCGCGATCTCACCGCGGCCTTCGGCATATCCGTCTCCGCCGCGCACACTGTCCTCGGCGCGCTCGATGGGGTAGTAGAAGGCCGCTACCGCCAGGGAGTGGAGGAGCAGGAGTATTGCGCCGCGGCGGTGCTCAAGACGATTCGCTCGCGCTCGCTCGCCGCCGCGCGGGCTGCTACCGAGCCGGTCTCGGGTGCTACCTTCGCCCGTTTCTTGCCGGAGTGGCATAGCATCGCACCGGCTGGAAAGCGCCCGGCCCTGCGCGGTGCCGATGGCGTCTTTTCCGTCATCGAGCAGCTCGCCGGGGTGCGCCTGCCCGCCTCTGCGTGGGAATCGCTCATCCTGCCCGGCCGGGTGGGCGATTATTCACCCACCATGCTCGATGAGCTCACCTCCAATGGCGAGGTGCTCATTGTGGGTGCTGGCAAGGCCGGCACGGCTGACCCCTGGATCATGCTGTTGCCCTCAGACTATGCTGCTCAACTCGCCCCGGAAACGGATGCCGAGGGCGTCAGCATGGTGCAGCGCTCCATCCTCGATGTCCTCAGCCGCGGCGGTGGCTTCCTCTTTGCCGATATTGCCGCCGAGGCCCCCGGTACCACCGAGGAGACCCGCGAGGCCCTCTGGGGGTTAGTGGAGATGGGCCTGGTAAGCCCCGATTCTTTCGCGCCTATTCGCACCCGACTGTCTTCCGGCGGCTCGCGCTCAGGCCGCACCGCGCATCGCTCAAAGCGGCGGCCCACCCGCTCCCGCCTGCGCATGGGACGCACCTCCTTCGCACAGGTGCAGAACGCCGCGGGCGCGGGGACTCCGCCCGATGTCATGGGCCGGTGGTCGCTCGCGGTTTCCGCCGCTACCGATGCCACCTCCCGGTCCGTCGCCCACGGCGAGGCCTGGCTCGACCGCTACGGCGTGCTCACCCGCGGCTCCGTCGTGGCCGAGGATGTGCTCGGCGGCTTTGCGCTGGCCTATAAGGTGCTCTCCGGCTTCGAGGAATCCGGCAAGGCCATGCGCGGCTACGTCATCGATGGGCTCGGCGCCGCGCAATTCTCCACGCCCGCCATTATCGACCGCCTGCGTGGGCTGGCCGATTCCCCGGATGTTACCGGTTGGCCGTCTGGTACCACCGAGCCCGAGACCTTTGTCCTCGCCGCCTGCGACCCGGCCAATCCCTACGGTGCGGCCCTGCCGTGGCCGCAGCGCGATGATGCCGACGGCAAAGCCACCGGCGGGCCCACCCGTTCGGCCGGTGCGCTGGTAGTGCTTATCGACGGCCTACCCATCGCCCACCTCACCCGCGGCGGCAAAACCCTCACCACCTTTATCGAATCGCTGCCCGATGGCATCGACCCCGCCGAGGTATATCCCCGCTTGGTTTCCGCGCTCACGGATATGGTGGCAAGGGGAGTGCTGTCCCCGTTGGTCGTCGAAAAGTGCAATGGCAGTCCCATCCATAAGACCGATGCGGCGGCCCACTTGCGCGAAGCCGGCGCCGGGATTACGCCGAAGGGCGTGCGCATCTCCGCTCGCGCAGCCGCTCCGCGCACCCCACGCGCTGGGCGCCGCGCCAGCGAGGCCATCGAAGAACTCAGTTTTGATGACCCACCGCCCGCTCCGCGCAATAATGGTGGTTTCCGCCCGCGCGGCGGGTACCGTCGCTAAAGATCCACAGGAGGTGTTATGCCCGAAGGCGATTCCGTCCTGCAGCTATCCAACCGACTGCAGTTCATGACCGGCCGCGAAGTCACCGGCTGCTCCGTGCGCGTGCCGCGCTATGCCACCGTTCACCTCGACGGCATGGTATGCGAGCGCGTCTGGCCCTACGGCAAGCACCTATTCATGCAATTCGACCAGACCATCGTGCACACCCACCTCAAGATGGAAGGCACTTGGGCCATCCACTACGCAGGCGATCGCTGGCGCAAGCCTGGGCATACCGCCCGCATCGTGCTGCAGTTGGCCAATTCGCCGCGCGATATCGAGGTCGTTGGCCACCAGTTGGGCTTCGTGGACATCTATCCCGCCGACCACTACCACCAGCGCATCGCGCACCTCGGTCCGGATATTCTCGACCCCGACTGGGACCGCGAGGAAGCACTGCGCCGGCTTAGCTCCCGGCCGCAGCGAGCCATCGGTGCGGCGCTGCTAGACCAAAAAGTCGTCGCCGGGATCGGCAATGAATACCGCGCCGAGGCGTGTTTCTTGGCCGGCGTGCATCCCGCCACGCCAGTAGCCGAGGTCGATACCGCCCGCATCCTCGATATTTCCCGGCGCATCATGTGGGCCAATCGCACCTCCCCGGTGCGCGTAACCACGGGGGTGCGCCGCGCCGGGGAGACCACCTATGTCTTCGGCCGCAACCGCAAGCGCTGCCGCCGCTGCGGCACGTTCATTACCAAGGGCGCGCTCGGCGGCGTGGACCAGGGCGGCGACGAAGGCGAACTCGAGCGCATCATCTGGTGGTGCCCGCATTGCCAGCCGCTTCACCCCGCGGCGTAGCCCGCTAGGGTGGGGGCTATGCGTACCCTTCTCAATATCATTTGGTTCATCACCGGCGGGTTCCTTCTAGCCCTGGCCTACTTCATCTTTGGCATTATCGCCTGCATCTTCATCGTTACTATCCCCGCGGGCGTGGCGTCGTTCCGCATGGCTAACTTCGCCCTGTGGCCATTTGGCCGCTCGGTAGTGCAGCCGGTCAAGGGCAGCGGCTCCATGTCCACCTTCTCCAATATCGTCTGGTTCGTGGTCGCCGGCCTGTGGCTGGCCATTGGCCACGTCACCACCGCAGCGGCACAGGTAGTGACCATCGTGGGCATCCCGGCCGCGCTGGCCAACCTGAAGATGATCCCGGTGACCTGCTTCCCGTTCGGCCGCCGGATTGTGAACTCGGAGGACATTCCCTTCGGCTGGGAGCCGATGGTTAAGCTCTAAACCGCATTCCGCTGACAAAACAAGCACGTTCCGCCCGATTTCGCGCTGATTTGGGGCAGAACGTGCTTGTTTTACATCGCCGTGGGGCGAGCGAGGCCATAAAGCAGCCGCGTTATTCGCTCCGCCGAGTGGGTGGGAGGGGATAACGCGGCTCAAAGTGGGCTTTAGCGGTTGGAGCGGTACCAACCGATGAGCTCATCGGTGGACTGGTCGCCGGAGTCGGCAGCCTCAGCGCCGGAGACGGCCGGGGCCAGGTCATTGGCCTGCTGCTTGCCCAGCTCCACGCCCCACTGGTCGAAGGAGTTGATATCCCAGATAACGCCCTGGGTAAACACGATGTGCTCGTAGAGGGCGATGAGCGCGCCGAGCACGGCGGGGGTCAGCTCCTCGGCCAGGATGGTGGTGGTCGGGCGGTTGCCCGGCATGACCTTGTGCGGCACGACGGCCTCGTCTACGCCTTCGGCCGCGATTTCCTCTGCGGTCTTGCCAAAGGCCAGCACCTTGGTCTGCGCAAAGAAGTTGCCCATGAGCAGGTCATGCATAGAGCCGGAACCATCGGCGGTGGGGAAGTCCTGCTTCGGGCGGGCGAATCCGATGAAGTCCGCCGGGATGAGGCGCGTGCCCTGGTGCATGAGCTGGAAGAAGGCGTGCTGGCCATTGGTGCCCGGCTCGCCCCAGTAGATTTCACCGGTGGACGGGGCGGTGACCGCGGTGCCGTCGCGGCGCACGGACTTACCGTTGGATTCCATGGTCAGCTGCTGCAGGTAGGCCGGGAAACGGCCCAGGTCCTGCGAGTAGGGCAGCACGGCGTGGGTCTGGGCGCCGAAGAAGTTGGTGTACCAGACACCGAGGAGGCCCATGAGTGCCGGGACGTTTTCTTCCAGTGGGGTGGTGCGGAAGTGCTCGTCCATGGCGTGGAAGCCCTCGAGGAAGCGCATGAAGTCCATCGGGCCGATGGTGCACATGAGGGACAGGCCGATGGCGCAATCTACGGAGTAGCGGCCGCCGACCCAGTTCCAGAACGGGAACATGTTCTCGGTATCGATGCCGAACTCGGCTACCTTCTCCGCGTTGGTGGACACGGCGACGAAGTGCTTGGCCACGGCAGATTCATCACCATCGAATTGCTCGATGAGCCAGCGGCGGGCGGCGTGCGCATTGGTCAGCGTCTCCTGGGTGGTAAACGTCTTGGAGGCGATGATGAATAGGGTAGATTCTGCATCCAGACCATCGAGCGTGGCGGCCATATCGGCCGGGTCAACGTTGGAGACGAACTCGGCCGAGATGCCAGCGACCTCATAGGAGCGCAGTGCCTTGGCCGCCATGGCCGGACCAAGGTCGGAGCCACCAATGCCGATGTTGACTACCTTTTTAATGGTGTGGCCGGTATGCCCCAGCCACGCGCCGGAGCGCAGCGCGGTGGCAAAATCACGCATGCGGCCCAAGACCTCGTGGACATCGGCGGCAACGTCCTGGCCGTCAACGGTCAAGTCATCTTCGGCCGGGATGCGCAGCGCGGTATGCAACACGGCGCGGTCCTCGGTGTTATTGATGTGCTCGCCGGCGAACATGGAATCGCGGCGGGCCTCAAGGTCAGCGGCCTTGGCTACCTCAACCAGCTGCTTGACGATGTCCCCGTCGATCAGGTTCTTCGACAGGTCGACGTGCAGCCCGGCGGCGTCGAAGGTGAAGTTGCGGGCGCGGTCTGCATCGGCGGCAAAAAGCTCGCGGAGGTTGAGGTCTTTCTTCTCCTCATAAACCTTCGCGAGCTCGCTCCACTGGGCAGATGCGGTGATATCCATGGTGGTAGGCCTTTCTGGCAACTAGCGCATTGGCAACATGTACCTCTCCCACCGTAGTCCAGAAAGCGCCACCGCGTCGGGGCCTTTTAGAGGATGAGCGCGCCTGCCCAGCCGGCGATAAGCAGCGGAATATTGAAGTGGATGAAGGTGGGAATGACCGAGTCGCGGATGTGGTCGTGCTGGCCATCCGCGCCGAGGCCCGCGGTAGGGCCGAGGGTGGAATCGGAGGCGGGAGAGCCGGCGTCGCCAAGCGCGCCTGCGGTGCCAATAAGCGCCACGGTGGCCGCGGGGCTAAAGCCCAGCGACATGCACAGCGGCACATAGATAACGGAGATGATGGGCAAGGTGGAAAAGGACGAGCCGATGCCCATGGTGACCACCAAGCCCACCACCAGCATGGCGCCGGCGGAGAGGACCTTATTGGTGCCAAAGAGGTTAGCGGTGGCATCGACCAGTGGGCCGACTTCATTGGTGGCCGTCATGACCGAGGCAAAGCCCTGGGCGGTGATCATGATGAAGCCGATGAGCGCCATCATCTTCATGCCATTGGTAAAGACATCGTCCGCGTGCTTCCAATCCACCGCGCCGGTAAGCAGTAAAATTCCCAAGCCGGTCAGCGCGCCGACCATGAGGCCATCGGATTCGAAGTCGAGCGCCTGCATGACAATCTGCACCGCAAAGGTGGCAATGATGGCCACGACGGAAACCCACACCTTATAGGCAGAGGGGGTCTCTTGGTGTTCCTCCGCCGTGATGGGCAGGTTTTCATAGTCGCGCGGTTTGCGGTAGCTAATGAAGATGGCGATGAGTAGGCCGGCGAGCATGCCGAGCGCTGGCACGCCCATGACCTGCATGATATTGATATCCGAGGTGTCTAGCCCCGCCTGCTGGATATTAAATAGCAGGATATCATTCAAGTAGATGGAGCCAAAGCCCACCGGGATAAACATGTAGGTGGTAATAAGGCCAAAAGTCAGGCAGGTGGTAATGAGCCGGCGGTCTAGGCGCAGCTTATTCATCACGGTAAGTAGCGGCGGGATGATGAGCGGAATGAAGGCAATGTGGACCGGGATGAGGTTCTGGCTCATCACGGACATGGCGATGAGCCCGAGGATGAGCATCCACTTGGTAGCCAGGGCGGTCTTGGGGTCTGCTTCGCCGCTGCCGCCGAGCTTGCGGATGAGGAAATTAGCCAGGACCTGTGGCAGCCCGGCCGAGGCTACGCCCATGGCAAAAGCGCCCAAGAGGGCATAGCTCAGCGCAATCTTGGCGCCGCCGCCCAAGCCGTCTTGGAAGGCAACCATGGTGGCATCAAGCCCCATGCCGGACAGGAGCCCGCCGACGATGGCGCCTAAGAAGAGCGCTACCACCACATGCACGCGCAGGAGGGCGAGCACGAGCATGACTATGACGGCGACGAGAACTGCATTCATGCTAATTCAGGGTACTGCATAGTATCGGCTGGGTCGTAATTATTCGGCTACCCCAGCCGGCCGCGGCCCATCCGCAGCAGCGCCGAAGCGATGGTGGGGCCTTCTTCCCCAAGTTCATCGCGGAACTGATTCAAAATGGCGATCTCGCGCGTATGGACCAGGCGGGTGCCGCCGGAGTTCATGCGGGTGCGGCCAATGGCCTGGGAGACTTCCGTGCGGCGTTTGGCAGCGTCCAAGATGATGCGGTCCATGCGGTTGATTTCTTCGCGATACTGTTGGATCTCCGCATCAGAAAGGGGATCATCCGTTCCCGAAGGGGTGCGGATGTCCAAGCCGTTATCGACGATGTCCTTGTTATCTTCTGCGGTCATAAGACCATATTGTGCCACCCGCCCGCGCAAAAGGAAATAGCAGCTCGCACGGCGGAAACGGGTCGTGTCCGGTGGGGCTAGTAGGTTGGAAGGCACTATGAACGAAAACTCTCCTTTTAGCCCTTCCCCGTCCACCGGTGGTGCCTCGAACCCTAGCCCCTTTAGCGGCTTCGGCGCACCGCGCGCAGCGAGCCCGCAATCCGAATCCCCCGATGCCTTGACCGAGGGCCTCAACCCACAGCAGCTTGAGGCCGTTACCCACTCGGGCAGCCCGCTGCTCATCGTGGCCGGCGCTGGTTCCGGCAAGACCGCCGTGCTTACCCGCCGCATTGCCTATCTCATGCGCCATCGCGGGGTAAATCCGTGGGAGATCCTCGCCATTACCTTTACTAATAAGGCCGCCGCGGAAATGAAGGAGCGCGTGGGTGGGCTGGTAGGCCCCGTGGCAGAGCGCATGTGGGTATCTACCTTCCACTCCATCTGCGTGCGCATCTTGCGCCAAAATGCGCAGCTGGTGCCAGGTCTTAATACCAATTTCACTATTTATGATGGCGATGATGCCCGCCGGCTATTGTCCATGATTGCTAAGGACATGCAGCTGGATCTAAAGAAGTACACCGCGCGGGTCCTGGCTAATCAGATTTCTAATCACAAAAATGAGCTCATCGGTCCCGAATCCGCACTGGAAAAGGCGCAGCAGACCAAGAACCCATTTGAAACCACCGTGGCCCAGGTCTATGCCGAATACCAGCGCCGCCTGCGCGCGGCCAATGCCGTGGACTTTGATGATCTCATCGGTGAGGTGGTGCGGATTTTCACCCAGCACCAGCAGGTGGTGGATTTCTATCGCCGGCGCTTTAAGCACGTGCTTATCGACGAGTACCAGGACACCAACCACGCCCAATACGCCCTAGTTGCCGCGCTCGTGGGCAGGGGAGAGCTCGGCCCCGATGCCCCCGAGCTGTGCGTAGTGGGCGATTCCGATCAGTCCATTTATGCCTTCCGCGGGGCCACCATCCGCAATATTCAGGAATTTGAGCGCGACTACCCGCAGGCACACACCATCTTGCTGGAGCAGAACTATCGATCCACGCAGACCATTCTCAACGCGGCCAATGCCGTGATCGCCAAGAACGAGAATCGTCGCGAGAAGAACCTGTGGACCGCCCACGGTGAGGGCGAGCAGATCGTAGGCTACGTTGCCGATAATGAGCACGATGAGGCGCGGTTCATCGCCTCTGAAATCGACTCCTTGGCGGATAAGGGCCGCAGCTATTCCGATATCGCGGTCATGTACCGCACCAATAACGCCTCCCGTGCGCTGGAAGATATTTTTATCCGCTCCGGAATTCCATACAAGGTGGTCGGCGGCACGCGCTTTTATGAGCGGCGCGAAATCCGCGATATGGTGGCCTACCTGCGCATCTTGGATAACCCGGACGATACGGTGAGCCTGCGCCGCATTATCAACGTGCCCAAGCGTGCCATTGGTGACAAGGCGCAGGGGCATATTGCCCTCCATGCGGAAAACCACGGCATTAGCTTTGGCAAGGCGCTTGCCGATGTCCCTCGGGGCGACGTCCCTGGCCTGGGCACTCGGGCCATTAACGCTGTCACCAAATTCAACGACATGATGGAGGGCATCCGCAATCAGATCCCGTCCATGCGCGATGAGGTTACCGGCCAGCCGGATTTGGGCGAGCTGCTTTCCGCCATTTTGGATGCCACGGGATACAAGGCGGAATTGGAAAATTCGAATGACCCGCAGGACGGTGCCCGCCTGGATAACCTCAACGAGTTGGTATCGGTGGCCCGCGAATTCACCTCAGAGGCGGCTAACCAGCTTGCCGCATCCGGTGCGGATGCAGTGGACCCCTCCGAACTAGTAGAGGAGGGCGAAGCTGCGCCCGGTTCGTTGCAGGCATTCTTGGAAAAGGTGTCGCTGGTGGCCGATGTTGACCAGATCCCTGATTCCGAGACTGGTGTGGTCACCATGATGACTCTGCACACCGCCAAGGGCCTTGAGTTCCCCGTGGTCTTTTTGACCGGCTGGGAGGATGGCCAATTCCCGCATATGCGCTCACTCGGTGACCCGAAGGAATTGAGCGAGGAGCGCCGCCTCGCCTATGTGGGCATTACCCGCGCTCGCGAGCAGCTGTATCTTACCCGCGCCATTTTGCGCTCGGCGTGGGGCAATCCGGTGACTAATCCCGCCAGCCGCTTCCTCGGCGAGGTCCCAGAAGACCTCATCAACTGGCGGCGCGAAGACTCCGATAGCTCCCTGACCGGTGCGTGGGGCGAGGACGACTATCAATATGGTCGTTCCTACGGCCGCGATTGGTCCGGGTGGGGCAGTGGTGGTTCTCGGGGCGGATCCCGCGGTGCCAGGCGCGCTGCGTCTTCCCCATCGCAGCGCACCGGCAAGCCGGCGGCGACCTCGATGCCTAAGAACAATAACCTCAACCTAGCCGTGGGTGACCGCGTCAATCACGCCAAGTACGGGCTCGGAACTGTCATTGAGACGTCCGGCTCCGGCAAGCGCGCCACGGTCACCGTGGACTTTGGTTCTTCCGGTAAGGTCCGGCTGATGCTCATCGGCGGAGTGCCGATGGAAAAGCTTTAGACCGAAATACCGCGCTCGTTGAACCAGGGAACTGGGTCAACGGGGGCGCCTCCGCCTGGGTGAATCTCAAAGTGGAGGTGCGGGCCAGTGGAGTGGCCCTCGTTGCCAATGCCGGCGATTTCCTGGCCCGCGGTCACGTGATCGCCCACATTTACCTTGAGCTGGTCTGCCGGCATGTGACCGTAGACGGAGATGGTGCCGTCATCGTGCTGGATGCGGATCCAGTTGCCAAAGCCCTGCGCCGGGCCGGAGTTGATGACGGTGCCGTCCATGACCGCGTGAATCGGGGTGCCCACCGGGTTAGCTACGTCGATGCCGTTGTGCATCGTGCCCCAACGCTGGCCAAAGCCAGAAGTTAGCGTGCCGGTGGTAGGAAAGACCACGGTATTGCCCTCGGAGTCCGTGCCGCGCTTGGTGGTGAGGCCGGAGTGGTCGCCCTGCGGTGCGAAAGCTTCCTTCAAGCCCGGTACAGAACCTGGGTCCAAGACGATATTGATGCCGCCGGATTCGTTTGCATCTACCTGCGGGGTGGTCTCGCCGTTCAGTACGCCTACGGTGGTGGTGGCCAGGCCAACAAGGGCGTCGACCACGCCGGCGTCATCTACAGTCGTAGCGGTGGGCTCGGAGGAGCCGTCCGATACGTCCACGCTAGCCACTGGCTCTGCAGCAAAAGCGGTGGTGCCGGTAGCAAGTACGGTGCCAAGCGTAACGATGCTTAGCGCCACGTTCTTGCGTGCGCGGTTCATGCGCTTCATAGTTAAAGTCCTTTTCATGGCTGTGCATGGTCTCGGGACGCCCAAACCCTAGAGAGGGTGGCGTCTTTCAACTGCCAACCGCGACACGCCGAAAGCCGAAATGCTTGCGTTCGTAATCGCTCGTGGCAACGAGTTAAAAGTTAGCCCGCTCGAACGGGCCGCGCAATCTTAAAAAACGCTGGTAGCGGCGGAAATGATTCGAAATTATTCGAACATGCCAGCTTGTTGCGCGTGTTACGAATGTGGCTAGAGTGGTGCCTGTAAAGTAATGGTTTAGGGTCTGGGGGTGGACCTTGGGGGTGGCGCCCATGGCTTGGGGCTGCAGTCTCGCGCGGTGTCGGCGGCTAAAAGTTAAAAATATCCACTCACCTGCGACAAGTCTGCGTACTAGACTTGCCTGAATGTGTTTCTGGCCCCTTGTGGGATCGTGGCGAGGGTCCAACTGGTGCTGTGTTCGCTAGTGGCAGCGGAGCCCTCAGACGGCGCCAAGCGTCGTGTAGAGCGCCCTGGGGGAGGTCTGGAGCGCACTTGATGCAATCCGCGGCCTTCTGGGCGGGTGCACTAGTTGAGGGGAGGGCATCTGTGGACATGAAAAAGCGCCGCAGGGAAAGCCACTGCGGCGCTTAACAAGAAGGTATTGGGGGTGAGCCTTAGAGGTCGATGCCTCGCTCGGCCAGCCAAGGCTGCGGATCGATTGCCTCGCCACCGTTCGGGTGAACTTCGAAGTGGAGGTGGGATCCGGTGGAAAAGCCCATCGAGCCCATGCCAGCAATCTTCTGGCCGGCGTGAACATGCTCGCCAACGGCAACGTCAAGAGTTTGCATGTGACCATAAACGGTCATGGTGCCGTCGTCGTGCATGATGCGGATCCACTGGCCAAAGCCGGAGGCTGGACCGGAGTCGATGACCGTACCATCCATGACGGCAAGGATTGGGGTGCCGGGAGAGTTGGCGATGTCGACTCCCTTGTGGAAGGTGCCCCAGCGCATGGCGAATGGGGAGGTGAATGCGCCTTCTGCAGGGCGGGCAACGGAAGGTGCGCGAGCAGCCTCGTCGGCAGCGGCGCGCTCTTCAGAAGCCTGGATAGCCTTGTTGAGCTGATCGGTCAGATCGGCAACTGGCTTAGCCTCAGCAACGTTGAGGATCTGCGGGGTGGTATCAACCGGAGTCGCAGCGGTGTCCTCAACCTGGGTGGAGTCAGAGGCGAGCTCGAAGTCAACGGACTGCGTCTTAGTGGTGGCCGCGTCATCGGACTGGATGTTTGCGGCGGCTGCGCCACCAACGCCGGCGGTGGAAACTGCACCTGCTGCAACCGTCATTACGGCAATGCGGCCCTTCGCGGTCTGCGAGGTGACAATCTTGCGATGGCGGCCGACGCCACGCTGAACTTTGCTTCGCATTAGGTCTTCTTTCGTCATTTTCACAATCTGCGCAGAACGAGTGTTACGTCCCCACCGAGTTAGTTACGAGATTGTGACCTTCTTGTTACCAACGAGATGTAACAGTAGCGTCTCGAAAAGATAACAGCAACCCAAATTAAGGAATTTTCAGGCTCGCTTCGGGGAAATTGTCCACGAGCAGGCAAGATGTGGGACGTGGAATATCATTAGTGCGATAAAGATCCCACGCGATCGCCGCGTGCGTCACGCAAAACTAGCGGCTATTTCCCCCATAGTATTACAGTCAGAGTTAAGGGTGTGAAACCAGGGTAGATTTTATACTCCTTATATATCTGTATATCCCAGGTACAGGGGTTGCCCCGGTGATTTTGCGAGCGCCTCGTCGCGCCACCCCGATTTCACTTCCGGAAGGTGGCAAAGTGGACGCCGATGAACAAAAACACCAGCCCCCAATCTCGGTCAACGCCCCGCCCGCGTAGCCAGGCGCGGGGCCGTACAGTGCGCACGGAGCGCACCCCACGCGCGCCTCATCCCAGTGGGTCACGCCAGTCCTCTGGATCGGCGCAGCGCGTCGCTCGTAAGGCCGGCTCCAAGGCCAAGGCGCGCCGCACCCCCGCGCCGTTGACCAAAGCCGGGCGTATTCGCCGCATGCTCATTACGGCGGCAGTGCCCAACGTGGTTATTGTCCTTATCATTATGGCCATCGCGCTGGGTGGTCTCATGCTCGCCGGCTCTCCCATGGCGTGGTGGTACACCATCGTGGCGGAGGCCTGGATGGTCTTTAACCTCGCCCCAGTCTCTGCGGCCGATGTGCATATTTCCTTCCTGCCGGCCTTGCCAGCGCTCATCCTCGCCGCGGTGGTGGCGGTTCGTGTGCGCAGCGCGGTCAAACACAAGGTCAGCGTCAAGGACCTGCTGACTCTCTTGGCCTGTGTGCTCGGGGTCCCAGTGGTCTTTACCATCATCGCGTGGCTGATGCTGTGGGATGCGGGCAAGGTCTATGACGTCTCCCCGCCAAACCTGGCGCAGGCATTGTTGCGCGTTATTGTTCTGCATCTGGCAGCCATGGCGGCCGGTATGGGTTGGCGCTTGTGGCGGGCGTTGGCCAAGCGTTATGGAGTGCCGCGCCCGCTTGTCGACGCCACCCAGATCGCCCTTCGCTACCTCGCCTACCTGGCCATTGGTGCAGCCGCAGTCTTCGCGGTGGTATTCCTTGTCAATGTTTCCCGCCAGGGCGAGATGATGAATGACTATCCCACGATCTCCGGTTTAGGCATTGCCGGACTCGTGCTGCTGAGCGTTCTCTACATTCCCAATGCCATCGTGAGCACCGCGGCGGTATTGGTGGGCTCGGAGTTTTCCGTAGGTGAAGGCTCGGTAAGCCTCTTTAGCGCCCACCTCGTGCCGCTGCCGCCGCTGCCCATTACCGGCGGCATTCCAGCATCCGCGCCCAGCTGGGCGGTGGCGCTATTAATCGTCCCCCTCGGCGCTGCAATCTACTCGTTGTATAAGAAGCGTCCGAACTTTCAGGACGTACTAGTAGCTACGGTGGCCGCCGCAGTAATCATGCTGGCTGCCTGCTACCTCGTCAGCGGTGACCTTGGCTACTATGGCGCGACCGGCCCGCAGCTGTGGACTGCCGCAGGTCTTACCGCCCTGTGGATGGCCGTCGTTGGTTGCGCCGTTGCCGCAGGCTTCGCCTTCGTAGCCTGGCGCGCGGCCCGCACGGCACCAGTTGCGGACCCCGCCGATGATGTCACTACCGAGGCAACCGATGTAGCCGCCGCCGAAACCGACGAGGCTCCCACCGACTCGGAGCGCGAGCCCATCACCGATCCGGAAATCGTGGACGCCGAGGTAGTCGAGGACGAGCCCGAGGATTCCGCACCTGGCGAGGTCGTAGAGGAACCGGAAGAAGAGCAGGAAGAAAAGGGCACTCCAGCCGAAGAAACAGCGGAGGAGCCGGAAGAGGAACCGGAAAAAGAGGCTGAGGAGGGCGATGAAAGGGGCGTCGCCAAGCCGCTGAGCCAACAGTTCAAGGACCAAATGGGGGAGAGTGAGCAGGACTCTGCGGGCGAAGATTCCCCCGAGGAGGGGGAGAGGGGCTAGGCTATAGCGCGTGACTTCACCGATGCCTCCGCGCTATACCGCTGACCCTGAACGCCTCCGAGTGGTGGTGCTCGTTTCTGGAACGGGTTCCCTGCTACAAGCCATTGTGGATGCCCAGGCCGGGCATTACCAGGTAGTGAAGGTGGTGGCGGATAAGGAATGCCACGGTATTGCGCGCGCACAGGGCCACGGGATTGAAACCGAGGTCGTGGCGCTGGGTGCGGATCGCGCCGAATGGAATCAACGTCTGGTTGACGCAGTAGATGCTGCGCAGCCAGACGTTGTTGTTTCTGCGGGCTTTATGAAGATCCTGGGCCAGGAATTCTTGGACCGCTTCGAAGGCCGCACTATCAATACCCACCCGGCGCTACTGCCTGCCTTCAAGGGAGCGCACGCGGTGCGCGACGCCCTAGATTATGGCGTGAAGATCACTGGCTCTACCGTCCACTTTGTGGACGCGGGCGTGGATACCGGCTCCATTATCGCGCAGCGCCCCGTTGTCATTGACGCGGACGATGACGAGTCCACCCTCCATGAACGCATTAAACAAGTAGAGCGCGATCTCATCGTGGAGGTGCTGCGTGCAGCTAACGTCCACGACGAGAAACTAACTATTCAACTCGCAGACTAAGACTTTTCGAAAGGCTTAATCCTCCTCATGAGCGAAGACCGCAAGCAGGTAAAGCGCGCCCTTATCAGCGTGTACGACAAGACCGGGCTGGAGGATCTAGCCCGCGCCCTCGATAAGGCTGGCGTGGAAATCGTCTCCACCGGCTCCACCGCGAAGAAGATCGCTGACCTAGGCATCGAGGTCACTCCGGTAGAAAAGCTCACCGGCTTCCCGGAGTGCTTGGAAGGCCGCGTCAAGACGCTGCACCCGCGCGTGCACGCCGGCATCTTGGCCGATACCCGCAAGGAAGATCACCTCAACCAGCTCTCCGAGCTCGAGGTAGAGCCTTTCCAGCTCGTCGTGGTCAACCTGTACCCCTTCCGTGAGACGGTGGCCTCGGGCGCGGACTTTGATGGCTGCGTGGAACAGATCGATATCGGCGGCCCATCCATGGTGCGTGCGGCCGCCAAGAACCACCCGTCTGTTGCCGTTGTCGTGGATCCTTCCCGCTACGACGAGGCCGTGGAGGCCGTGAACAACGGTGGCTTCACCCTGGAGCAGCGCCGCGGCCTGGCGCGCGACGCCTTCCTGCACACCGCGGATTATGATGCTGCCGTCTCCGCGTGGTTCGTGGACCAGCTCAGCGAGGAGGGCCAAACCACCCCGCTGCGCTACGGCGAGAACTCTCACCAAGCGGCGACCGTCACCCGCATCGGTTCCAAGGGCCTTGCCAATGCCACCCAGTTCAATGGCAAGGAGATGAGCTACAACAACTACCAGGATGCGGATGCCGCGTGGCGCGCCGCATGGGATCACGAGCGCCCCTGCGTTGCGATTATCAAGCACACCAACCCCTGCGGCATTGCCGTGTCCGAGGAGTCCATCGCCGCCGCCCACCGCGCGGCGCACGCGTGCGACCCAATGTCCGCCTTCGGCGGCGTGATTGCCGTCAACCGCGAGGTCACCGTAGAGATGGCCGAGCAGGTTAAGGAGATCTTCACTGAGGTCATCGTCGCTCCTTCCTATGAGGACGGCGCCATCGAGGTGCTCAAGGCCAAGAAGAACCTGCGCGTGCTGCAGGCAGAGCACGAAGACCAGCACGAGGAGCGCAAGTACATCTCCGGCGGCGTGCTCACCCAAGAGCCAGACACCTACCAGGCCGAGGGTGATAACCCGGCCAACTGGACCCTGGCTGCGGGCGAGGCCCTCAACGAGTCCGACTTGGCTGAGCTCGAGTTCGCCTGGCGCGCCGTGCGCGCGGTGAAGTCCAACGCCATCTTGCTGGCCAAGGACAATGCCACCGTGGGCGTGGGCATGGGCCAGGTCAACCGCGTTGACTCCGCCAAGCTGGCCGTCGAGCGCGCCAACACCTTGGCCGATGGTGCCAACCGCACCGAGGGCTCCTTCGCCGCTTCTGACGCCTTCTTCCCGTTCGCCGATGGTTTGCAGGTGCTTCTCGACGCCGGCGTTAAGGCCGTTGTCCAGCCCGGCGGCTCCATCCGCGACGAAGAAGTCATCGCGGCAGCGAAGGAAGCCGGCGTTACTTTGTACCTGACCGGTACCCGCCACTTCGCGCACTAGCCTAAGCTAGACGCCATGACATTCCCTATCCGCCGGGCCTGGGGCCCGGCAGCCACCCTTATCGCCTGCGCGCTCACCCTGAGCGCCTGCGGCGACGAGGACGCGGCAGAAAATTCCCCTACCTTTGTCAACACCGAGGCCCGCGGCACGGCCGATCCCCTCTACGGTGAGACCACGTCCGCAGCGCCGGCGGCCTCATCCGCAGCACCAGCCGCCTCGTCTGCGCCTTCCTCTTCCACGGAGCCATCGGCCGCGGCACCCGCCGGTGACGTCCAAGCCGTGCTTGACCGCATCGTGGCCGAACACGGCGATGTGGGCATCGCCGTATCCGATGGCACCACCACCATTGAAGCGGGGCGCACCGCTCCCGAAGCCGCGTGGTCAACCTCCAAGGTGCCGGTGCTCATCGCGGCGAATCGCACGGGTGTGGCCGATAGCCAGCTAGTGTCCTCTGCAATCACCTACTCCGATAACGAGGCCGCCAAGGCCGCGTGGGCGGGGCTAGGGGAGGGCACCGCCGCCGCGCAGGCCGCACAAAGCGTCATTGCGGAGGCGGGCGATACCGCCACCCAAGTCCAATCCCAGGTCACCCGCCCGGAATTCACGGCCTTTGGCCAAACCATGTGGAGCGTGGGCAACCAAGCAAAGTTCATGGCCGGGGTGCGCTGCGTTGAAGGAGCCCAGCCGATTATCGACGCCATGGGTGTCGCCGATCCCGCCCAAGCCTACGGCCTGCGCACCCTACCGGGCGCCTTGATGAAGGGCGGCTGGGGCCCGAGCCCCGCCGGCGCCTACGACGTGCGGCAGATGGGCATTGTGCAGCTGGGCGGGCACGACGTCGCCGTGGCGCTGATTGCCTCGTCTCCTGATGGCCAGTACGCCTCCACCCAAACGGTGCTTACCTCCATGGCCGAAGCCCTAGCGCAGGCCGAAACCCAGTGGCCCAGCCCCGCCTGCTAAGCCTGTCAGTAGAAAGGAAAACTCATGACTTCTCGCTTAAGCCTCCGCCCGATTATTGCCGCAGGCGTCGTTCCGCTCGTGGCCGCCAGCCTCGCGCTGAGCGGTTGCAGCGACTCCACGGACGAAAACGCCCCGAGCTTCAAAGGCGAGGGTAGCGGCATGACCACGGTGAATAACTCCGACAAAGAAGAGGAGAACGCTGAGGAAACTACGGCCGCCCAAAAGACCGTAACCAAGGAAGAGGAAGCCCCAGAGGAACCGCCGGTAGTCACGGTCACGCAGACGGAAAAGCAGGAGGCCCCGTCGTCCACCGGTGGGGGTCAGAAGACTGGTGTGGGAAACTACATTTCTGACTTCAATGAGTACGGATGGCTCGATGGCGGCTACGCCAACTGTCAGCGCTTTGAGCGTGCCTTGTTCGCTGGGTCTGGTCCTGACGGCAGGGTTATCATTTGCGAGACCGGAGGTGGCTACAAGTTCTATCGCTCGTCGATGTTTGATGGCCAGTTTGAATCGGGTGACGTTACCCAAGACGGCAATAACTACTACGTCAATGCGGATCCGTCGATCATTGTGGTGACGCCGAGTGGCGTAAGCGTGCGCGAGGGCGGCGGATTGGCCGCCACGGGCGAGTTCACGGAGTCGTGGCAGCGCTAACGCGGAAAACGAGGGGCTAGCGCGACTTCTTCTTGCGGTCGGCCGCAGCAGCGGCGGCCGCAGAGATGGAGTCGTTGCGGTTCTTCAGCAGCTCCAAGGTAGTTTCCTCGGCGTTTTCGGGGACGGAGGCGCCAAGGACGGCCAAGGCGGCGTCGGCAAGCATGGCGGCAGTCTCCGGAACCGACTGGGAAGCGTCGAACGGCGGTGTGCCGTTATTGGGGCGCATTTCAATCACGGACAGTGCGATGTGGAAGGGCAGCTCCACGCGGGGGTCATCCTCACCCACAATGGCGGCGGCGGTGGAGCGGAAATGATTCTGCAGGCGGTCGCGCGACTCGTGATACTCGGAGAACTCCGAGGAATTGGCCACCGGCAGCTGATACAGGCGGCCCACGTTCCAGCCACTGGTGAGCAACAGACGCGACTCTGCGGCGACCAAAGACCACAGGCGCTGTGCCGGGTCCGCGTCGGTGCCCGCCAACTCATCGGCCAACTCCAAGGAGGGCTCGATGGTGGAATTGAGCAGCGTCAGGAAAATCTCCGTCTTGGACGGGAAGTGGTAGTACAGCGACGCCTGACGGATACCCACTGCGTCTGCGATCTGGTGCGTGGACGTGGTAGCAAAACCCTGAGTAGTGAAAAGCTCGGAGGAGGCGTCCAAAATCTCCTCACGGGCGCTATTGCCCCTGCGCCGCGGGCTGTGTTTACGCGGCCTACCGACATTGCCTGCCATGCGGTGGGACGCCTCCTTTCACAAAAGAGAAATCGCTTTTAATAATCAACTGTACAATCTTATGCCCGACTAGGTACTGCTTCCGAATCCGCACCGTAGAGACTATTTATATTCTTCCGTCCGCCGGGAAATAGACTCAAACGCCGCCGAGACAATGCGGCACGCGGAGCCATAAGCAGTGCGGTCCAACGGGGGGAGATCGCGCAGCGTGGCCGGGCGATCGCTAACGCCCTCATACCAACGGCGCAACTCTAACGCATAACCGGTGCGCCACGCTAGGTCCAAAGACTCTGCGTCTGCGGCGCTGAGGAGATCGCGTTCCACGCCAATCGCCAGGCGATCCACCGTCGGGCGCGGCCCCGGTGCCGCCCAGCGCGCGATAGCTGCGATGGGGGAGAGCAGCGTGGCCTTAATATCGACCGCTGCATCGCGGTCCGGCAGGCCATCGACCATCGTGAGGGCAGGCGGGCGCTGGGCCAAGGCTTCTTCCAGTAGTGCTTGTTCTCCGCCGTTGCCGAGGGGCAGGCCGGCGTCGACGCGGGCGGCGATGGAATCGGCGGCTACCTGAGCCTGGAGGCCAACATCTGCGAAGACCTCCTGGAGATCAACATCGTCGCCCATCCACTCCACGGGCATAGACGGCAGCTGGTCGCCGCGGGCCGCAGCGCCGCTGAGGCGGACCGGGGAGTTCACCCCTGGGGAGCGAACAATATCCGTAATCAGCCGGGAATACCAGTGGGCCAATTCGATCTCATTGTCCTGGTGGGCGACCGCATTGCGCAAAATATCTTGGGCCTCTGCGAGCAGTCCGCGGGCCGTAGCGCGGGACTGGCAGTGCGGGGCGAGCTCAGAAAGATCGAGTAGGGATTGGTGCAGGGCCATTGCTCACTGCCTTTCACTAGTGCGGGGCCGGTGCCTCCCCGCCGGCTGCGGGGTGCACGAATGCTTTCAATCTAACACTTCGGCTCTGTGATCCGGGCATGTGGGCCGGGTGGAAGGAGTGGGAGGGCCAAAACGACTTTCGCCGCCTGCCCTCGAGGAGGGAGGCGGCGAAAGCTTATGGTTCTTTTACCGTGTCACACTTGCCAGCGGCAAAAGTGCGCTGTTGATACCCAGCTACTGTTTAGCGGGTGGTGAACGGCAGGAGAGCCATTTCGCGTGCGTTCTTGACTGCGGTAGCAACCTGACGCTGCTGCTGCGGGGTCAGACCGGTGACGCGACGGGAACGGATCTTGTGACGATCCGAGATGAACAGACGCAGAGTCTTGGTGTCCTTGTAGTCCACCTTCTCGATGCCCTCAGCCTTCAAAGGGTTCTTCTTTGGGCGACGGCTCTGCTCCATACGGAACTTCTTTTGGTTATTGCGCTTATTAGCCATTGTGCAATTACCCCTTTACCAGCTGGACTTACGAACGCCCGGCAGCTCACCACGGTGAGCCATGCCGCGCATACGGACACGGGACAGGCCGAACTTGCGGAGGTAACCGCGTGGGCGGCCATCGGCAGCGTCACGGTTACGTACGCGGGCTGGGGAAGCGTCACGAGGCTGGCGGTTCAGCTCGAACTGAGCCTCCAGGCGCTCCTCATCCGGGGTGTTCGGGTTCTTAATGATCTTCTTGAGCTCAGCGCGACGCTCCGCGTAGCGGGCGACGATTTCCTTGCGCTGCTCGTTCTTAGCGATCTTGGACTTCTTAGCCATTGATTATCGCTCCTCGCGGAATTCGACGTGCTTGCGGGCAATCGGATCGAACTTCTTCAAGGTGATGCGATCCGGGTTGTTGCGCTTATTCTTACGGGTCACGTAGGTGTAACCGGTGCCCGCAGTGGACTTAAGCTTGATGATTGGGCGGATATCGTTACGTGCCATACTTAAATCTTCTCCCCACGTGCGCGAATCTTAGCCACAACGGACTCGATGCCATCGCGGTCGATGATCTTCATGCCCTTGGTGGAAACATTCAGGGTGATGGTACGGCCCTCAGAGGGCAGGTAGTAGCGACGACGCTGCACGTTGGGGTTCCAACGGCGCGAAGTGCGGCGGTGCGAGTGCGAGACCTGCTTGCCGAATTCCGGCTTGCGGCCCGTTACCTGGCAAATAGCCGACATGGGTCTTCTTTCTCCTAGCCGCCCACATCATGGCTATAGACAATGAAGCGCCGACTGCCGTGTGAGGGTGGCAGTGCTCAAAAGTGAGGTGTGAGCGGGTGCGGCGCCATTGTCAAACACCAGTAGACGGGGCGTAAAACGTATATTTTGACAACAGCAAGGGAAAATCTTACAGCCTCGGACGCGAATTACCTAATCGCTATCTTGCTGTGGCAAGTGAGCCGTTTGCCGTGCTGGGGTGGTGTTTGCCTGTGGGGTGCCGCCAAGCGTGATGCAAGAAACGTGAGTGAAATGTGTGGTCGCCGCTGGTCGGGGATTTCGTATATGGGTTAGTTGACTGTAGGATAATTCAGGTTGTTGACCCGTGCCACGCGGCGCGCGGTTAACAGAGTGAAATTTGTACGTCCCAACTCGGGCACGATCCTCACTAAGCGTGTGGAACCGACCCGTAGTCCAACCCTGAGGGAATATATATGAAGAAAGATATTCACCCGGATTACCACCCGGTAGTCTTCCGCGATGCTGGTACCGGTCACTCCTTTTTGACCAAGTCCACCGCTTCCTCCGACCGCACCGTTGAGTGGGAAGACGGCAACGAGTACCCCCTGATCGTCGTTGACGTTACCGCTGAGTCCCACCCGTTCTGGACTGGTGCACAGCGCGTTATGGATACCGCCGGCCGCGTCGAGCGCTTCAACCAGCGCTTCGGTGGCATGGCACGCCGCAAGAAGAAGAACGCGTAAGGAGGAGAGTAGAAAATGGCAACTCCTAAGTTTAAGAAGTCCCGTGCGAACACCCACGCACGCCGTTCCCAGTGGAAGGCTGACAACGTAGCCCTCCAGGAAGTCACCATCGACGGCCAGACCGTTCGCATCCCGCGCCGCCTGGTTAAGGCTGCCAAGCTGGGCCTGGTTGACGTAGAGCAGTTCTAAGCTCGCTCTTAAATCTCCCCGTCCGCTCTCCTTAGAGGGCTGGGCGGGGATTTTTTAGCTTTAGAAACCTCCTATAAGCATGTTTTAACCGTATTTGGGGGGCTATGGGGGGTAAATATTTCTCTTAACTTCATGAAGTTGACTGCCATCAGTAATAATTAGGACTATGAAAATCCTTGTGGTGGATGATGAACAAGCCGTCCGCGAATCGCTACGCCGTTCCCTACGTTTTAACGGCTACGAAGTGCTGACCGCTAACGACGGCCTGGAAGCCGTCGAGACGGTGCGCGCTGAGAATCCAGAATTGTTGATTCTGGACGTCATGATGCCCAACATGGATGGCCTTGAGGTATGCCGCACCCTGCGCAGTGAGGGTTGGGACCGTCCAATCCTCGTGCTGACTGCGCGCGATGGTGTTTCGGACCGTGTGGCTGGCCTCGATGCCGGCGCGGATGATTACCTGCCAAAGCCATTCGCATTGGAAGAGCTCTTGGCCCGCGTGCGCTCCTTGGTACGGCGTGCCTCTGCAGATTCCATCGCGGCTGAAGCCCCGGTGGAAAGCAAGCTCAGCTTCGAGGACCTTGAGCTTGACGCCGATACCCGCGAAGTAAGCCGCGGTGGCCGCGCCATTTCCTTGACCCGCACCGAGTTTGCGCTGCTGCAATTGCTGATGGAAAATCCCCGCAAGGTTCTCTCCCGCAGCAAGATCCTGGAAGAGGTATGGGGTTACGATTTCCCTACCTCCGGCAATGCTCTCGAGGTCTATATCGGCTACCTGCGTAAGAAGACCGAGGGCGAGGGCGACGCTCGCCTCATCCACACCGTCCGTGGTGTGGGCTATGTTTTGAGGGAGTCTAATCCGTGATTTTAAGGAAGCCCGCTTCCCTTGCGGTGGCTTCCGGGAAAGCACAGTCCACCCCTCTTACCGAGTTCTCTGATAGTCAGGGGAGTTGGGCTTCACGGGCGCCACTGCGGTGGCGCCTTGCTACTGTTACTGGCCTTGTGGTGGCCGTAGCCGTTGCCTTGATGACGTTGGCAACGTATTGGGTAGTTTCTATGTCCCTTACCGCCTCCGTCGATGACCGCTTGGAGGCCAAGGCCGATGTCTTGTTGCGGCAAAGCCAAGACCCGCGGTTCATGGATAACGTGGACCAGGAAATCGAGGACTTTAAGTCCTATAACCCTGGCACCCGTGTAGCCCTATCACCGCCCTCCATGAGCTTTTCCTACGGCGATACTATTCCTGTGGGCGGGGACTTCCACCGGACGGAGGATTACACGGAAACTTCCGTGCGTACCGTCGGCGGCGAGCGAGTACTGGCCAAGCGCCATGATCTCGGCTCTACTGTGGTCGTCGCTCAGTCTCTCGCTGCTACGCAAGAGCTCATCGCCATCTTGGGCACGGTGCTTCTGATTATCGTTGCTCTTGGCATCGTGCTCGCCATTTTTGCGGGCCTCATCGTGTCCAAAACCGGTATGCAACCCATCGCCCGGTTGAAGCGAGCGGTGGATTACGTGACGCAGACCAACGACCTGCGACCTATCGAGGTCTCCAATAACGACGAGATGGCGCAGTTGACCACCTCCTTTAACCAGATGCTGGAGGCACTGCAGGAATCCCGCTCGCAGCAGTCTCAGTTCGTAGCCGATGCCGGACACGAGTTGAAGACCCCGCTGACATCTATGCGTACCAATATTGAGCTTTTGATGATGCTCAATCGCGCCGGTGGTGGCTTTGGCATGAGCGACGAGGACCGCAAGGACCTCGAGGATGACGTCATGTCCCAGATGAACGAGCTCTCCACTTTGATCGGTGACCTCGTTGACTTGGCGCGCGAGGACGGCAATGAGCGCGAACCGGAGCCGGTTGACCTGTGTGAAGTTATGATGGCTTCGCTGGAGCGTGCGCGCCGCCGCCGTCCCGATGTGGAGTTCTTGGTGCGCTTTATCCCGTGGGAGCTGGACGGCGACCCGTTCGCATTGGGCCGCGCCACGCTTAACCTCATGGATAATGCGGCTAAGTGGTCGCCGGCTACTGGCACGGTGCGCGTGTCTATGGAGCAGCTATCCACCCACGAGGTGCGCCTGCGCTTTGATGACTCTGGGCCTGGCATTGCGCCGGAGGAGAGGGAGAAGGTCTTTGAGCGCTTCTATCGTTCGGCAGAAGCGCGCTCTATGCCGGGCTCGGGCTTGGGCTTGGCCATTGTGAAATCGGTGATTGAACGTCACGATGGCACCATCAAGATCCGCGAGTCTAATGATGGTGGTACCCGCATGGAAGTCATCTTGCCGGGCAAGCCTGTGCCGGGTGAGATCTACGTGGACGGTTTGGCAGACCCGCATGAGGGGCTGCCGAGCGGTAAGGAAGACCCGAGCGACCGCGGTGAAATCTTTGCGCAGCGCTGGTTCAATCAGGGCTAGCGTACAAGCGTTTATACTGGTGAGGTA
The DNA here is from genome assembly GCF_022347385.1 of Corynebacterium tuberculostearicum. Classification (GTDB taxonomy): domain Bacteria; phylum Actinomycetota; class Actinomycetes; order Mycobacteriales; family Mycobacteriaceae; genus Corynebacterium; species Corynebacterium tuberculostearicum_M. The sequence continues at coordinate 7,992 of NZ_JAKRDT010000021.1, read as the reverse complement.
ATACAGCAACCTTTCAGGAATTCCTAGTAGGTTGGCAGATCAGTATCAGTCTTGACCAAGCGAAGTGAGGCATAGTTTTCTCATGAACATGAGGAATGACGATTACCGCGGCTTTGATGGAAACTCCCCGGAGGGAGTGTCCCAGGAAGGTCCGGGTAGGGCCGAGCCGGTTCAGGGTGGTCCGAACTTTGGAGAAACCAACCAGCAAGATGCCGTGGCTGGCAATGCTGGACCCTACAGCGGCGACACTGGTCCTTATAGTGGCGCTGACGCGCAGGCACAAGAGACTGGCTCCTATTCACAAGGCTGGAATCAGCCGCGCGGCGGTGCTGAAGGCGATGACCCACGAACACTAGGTTCGCTCGGGCCGTACCCGAACGGCCCACAGACCCAAAGCTTTAGCGGTCAGGGACAGGAAGGCCCGATGGTCACCCCTCTTCCTCCGCAGCCGGAGCAAAAGAAGAAAATCGGCTTGGGTGCCGCCACCGCTTTGGCGGCCGTTGCCGCCATCGCCGCAGGCTCGATTGCCGGTGCTGCGGTCGGTATGAGTTCCGGGGGAGGCAATAACGATACCTCTGTAGTCAATGAAGCCCTCAAGGCTGAGCCGGCCAACAATAGCACCGGTAAGGAACCGGAGCAGGGTTCCGTTGAAGAAGTTGCCTCTAAGGTTTTGCCGGCGGTGGTTTCTATCCAGACGATGACTCGTACTGGTGGGGCTGAAGGCTCCGGTTCTGTCATCTCCCCAGATGGTTATGTACTGACCAACCACCACGTGGTTGCCGGTGCTGAGCACGGTGGCATGATGCAGGTGACCATGAATGACGGCAGCAAGCATGAAGCTGACGTGGTGGCCTCGGATGCGAATACGGACGTAGCCATCGTGAAGATCAAGGACGTCAAGGACCTGCCCTTCTTGCAGTTCGGCGACTCCGATTCCGTTGCCGTGGGTCAAGAGGTGGTGGCCGTGGGCTCACCTTTGGGCCTGAACGCTACCGTGACCTCGGGCATCGTGTCGGCAAAGAACCGTCCCGTGCGCGCGTCCCAGGAGGGTGGCGAGTCCTCATTGATTGACGCCATTCAGACCGATGCTGCGGTAAACCCTGGCAACTCCGGTGGCCCGCTGGTGGATCGAGACGGCAATATCGTGGGCATGAACTCCATGATTGCTTCGCTGTCTAATGACTCCTCCGGCGAGGGCGGCTCCATTGGCTTGGGCTTTGCAATTCCATCCAACTTTGCCAAGCGCATGGCAGATGAGCTCATCAATGACGGCAAAGTTTCCCACCCAACCCTTGGCGTGAAGGTGCTAGCGCGCGACGACGGCAATGGTGCCCGCATCGCCGAGGTAGAGCCGGGCGGTCCAGCAGATAAGGCGGGCTTGAAGGATGGCGACATTGTCACCCGCGTCAACGATCGCCTGATTGAAAACGCTGATGCGCTCATCGCGGCGGCGCGATCGCAGGACTTTGGCGCGACGGTGACCTTGGAGGTTACCCGCGAAGACTCGGATGATTCTCGTCAGGTAGAGGTAACCCTCTCAGGCGAGTAAATTACTGTGCAAGACCTCATTAGGTGCTGAATGCGCCGTACCTCACCCCGCCATAAGGCCGTACTGCCTTAACTTAAGGAGAAAAATGCCAGATTCGCAGCACGATGTGACCGACTCCGCGCAGCCCGACGGCGCGAATAAGCGCGATTCCTTGATGGATGTTGCCGAACCCGATGATGCCTTCCTGTTGGCAAGCGAGCAGGAGGATAGCCTTGCCGCCCCGCGCCGCGGGCTCATCGTTATTGTCACCGATCATCCTGGTGAGCAATCCGATAGCACTTCGCAGCTGGTAAGCGAGTTGCTCGCGGAGGCCAATTTCCGCGTTGATGGCGCCATCGTGGTGCGTTCCAAGAAGTCCAAGATCCGCCAGGCCATTGAGACCGCCGTGGTCGGTGGCGTGGACTTGGTTCTCACCGTGGGCGGCACCGGCGTAGGCCCGCGCGATAAGACTCCGGAGGCTACCCGATCCGTCATTGACAAGATGGTCCCGGGCGTGGCTCAAGCTTTGCGTTCTTCTGGCCAAGCCTGTGGCGCGGTGGATGCCTGCACGTCTCGCGGCCTATCGGGCGTTTCGGGCTCTACCGTCGTGGTCAACCTTGCCTCCTCCCGCGCTGCGGTCCGCGATGGCATGGCTACCTTGGCGCCTCTGGTGCACCACCTGATTGACCAGCTGCAGCAATCGAGCGTCCAGTAATCGCAGGGCATTTACTATGACGTCGCGGAGAAATCGCCGGCGAGTATTCCGCCAATCCGATGCTGCCGACTATGACCGTAGTGCTGATAAGCCCGGCGCACCCGCTTCCCACGGTGTTGATGAAGAGAGAATCGTTACCGTCGATGACGCGGATTCGGTGGCGGCAGAGGGGGAGTCCGGTCAGCGCGATGAACAGTTCTACCGAGAAAACCAGCCCCCACACTACGGCGGCTAGTGCTTAGGGCGGGCCGCAGGTAGGTAGCTACAGAGGTATACAAAAGCCCGTGGTTTCTTCCGAAGAATGAAACCACGGGCTCTGTGCTGCGCAGGCAGCGAAGGGAACTAGGCCTGGTGGCGGCCGCCGCCGGTAGAACCGTAATCGGCGTCGGTAGCACCGCGGGTGGAACCGTCGATGCCGGTACCCGGGATGTCCTTATCGGAGACATTCTGGGCCTCGAGCAGGTCGCGGATTTCCGCGAGCAGTTCCTCGGAGGTTGGGGCAGGGGCCTCAGGGTCCACACCGTGGCGGCGCTTAGCGGCCTCGGTGAGCTTGTTGATCGGCATGACGATGAGGAAGTAGACCACTGCGGCGATGATGAGGAAGTTAATCGCTGCGGAGATGACGGCGCCGAAGTCCACGAAGGTGTTTTCGGCATCTGTGATGTGGAAGCCAACGGCACCAACCTCAGCGGAGCCGAGGGAGTTAATGATCGGCTGGATGATGGAGTCCGTGACGGACTTGACGATTGCGGTGAAGGCAGAACCAATGATGACTGCGGTGGCAAGTTCGATGACGTTGCCGCGCATGATGAAGTCTTTGAAACCCTTAAGCATGGTGATATGCACAAACCTTTCTGGGAATAACTAAGGATAGTTAACAACCATGGACATGGCGAAACTTTAGTGCAGGTGGCAACCACCTACAACTGTTGTGTTTGAAAAGGTCTAGTTCTGCTGTGGGTGGGCGCGGTCACCCACAATAACGACTGTGAGTGGCTGGCTTAACGACGCCGCGGCTACATCATTGGCGTGGTTATGGGGCAGCGCGAGCAAAACAGTAGAGGAAGAGGCCTCGCCTTCGGCGCTAGAGGTCGACACCACGCGCCCGCCGGTGGCGATAACGCGCGCGGTGGGCGTTGTGGGCGCCTCGCCCTCTCCAACATCAGAAGGGGAGGAGGCGGCATCGACGGCGGTTACCACGTCCACGGTATCGCCATGGTGTAGGTGGGGGATGATGTCTGGCTCGGCGAGCTTGACCGGGATCATCCGCGCGGCCGCGTCTTCGGAGCCGCCCACCAAGCTAGAGACAAGTTCTTCTCCTAGAAGGCGAGCATCGGTAATCACCTCGCCCCTGCCGGCTGCGGCGGTAATCACGCGACCAGTAAGTTCTTCTGGCTTTGCCGCTACCGCGGAATCGGGGATGGAGGAGGAAGGAAGGCGGGCCAAGTCGACGTCGGCAAGCGCCAGCTCCGCGCCCGCAGGCAGATCGCGGCTAAAGACGGGAACGCGCGGCAGTTCCTTGGCCGCAGATAAGGCCGAAGCCAGCGCGGCAATAAGAAGGGCCACCGCAATGGCGCGGCGCACTACAACGCCGCGGCGGTGGCCAGGGGTACGAAGGGTGGAAACGAGGCGGGGCATACGCGAAGTGGGCATACTCTTTTAGACTGCCCGAAACCGCGCATGGTTCCCGCACCCTAAAAACTAGAAGCGGGTGATGCCCTCTGCGGTGACGGCGGCATCAACCTTGCGGTCATGGTCCTCGGTAGGCAGCTCGTCTAGGAATTCGGAGGGGTAGACCATGGCGAAAACCGGCGGCTTGCCGTGGGGAAGCGGCTCTAGCGCGCGGTCATAGTAGCCGCCGCCCTTGCCCATGCGGTTGCCCTTGGCATCTACTGCCATGGCAGGGGCGAGCACCAGGTCGCACTCGGCCAGCACGCTGCTATCAAAGCTTGGGCCCTGGGGCTCATTCAATCCCAGTGGGCTGGTGTGCATGGCTTCCTTGTCGCGGTATTCGGCAAAGGTCAACGTGCCATTCTCGCCGGAAATTGGCAGGAGGACGCGGGAGACATGCGCCTTGAGCCACGGCACAAAGTCCGCACCGCCGGGCTCGGAGCCCAAAGGCCAGTAGGCGGCCACGGTCATGGACTCGGTGAGCTCGGATTCGAGATGCTTGCGCACGGCGGCGGTGAAAGCATCGTGGTCCTCGGAGGAAAGTTCGCGGCGGGCCTGGACCAAGCGGGCGCGCAGCTCGTTTTTGGCGGTGATGGAAGAGGTCATAAATAAATCATAACCCCGCGGCGTAGCGGTGCACGGGAAAATAATGTGGCGTTGTACGCTATTGTGCATGGCTATAGAACGCGAAGATTCCGCCCGCGGAATCACCACGGTTGTAGTTCCAGCGGCAGGTATGGGCACCCGATTTTTGCCCGCCACCAAGACGGTTCCCAAGGAACTGCTGCCCGTTGTTGATACTCCCGGCATCGAACTCATCGCAGAGGAGGCGGCCTCTGTCGGCGCGCGCCGCCTTGCGGTGATTACCGCGCCCGATAAGCAAGAAGTCATGCGTCACTTCGAGGCATTCCCCGAGCTGGTAGAGACCCTTGAATCCCGCGGCAAGGACGAGCAGGTGGCCAAGGTCAAGCGCGCCAACCAGATCATTCACCCCGTTGCGGTGGAGCAGGAAAAGCCGCTGGGCTTGGGCCACGCGGTGGGCCTTGCAGAAGAGGTGCTTGGGGAAGACGAGGATTCCTTCGCCGTCATGCTCCCTGATGACATTGTGCTGCCCGCCACCGTCATGGCGGATATGGCGCGTGTGCGCGCGGCATTGGGCGGCAGCGTGCTGTGCGCCTTCGAGGTCCCGCGCGAGCAGACCTACAACTACGGCGTCTTTGACGTGGAGGATACCGATGCCCCTGGCGTGAAGAAGGTCGTGGGCATGGTGGAAAAGCCGGCGGTAGAGGATGCCCCTTCTAACCTCGTGGCCACCGGCCGCTACCTTTTGGACCGCAAGATCTTTGATGCCCTGCGCCGTATTAAGCCAGGCAAGGGTGGCGAGCTGCAGCTTACCGACGCCATCGAGCTCCTCATTGAGGAAGGCGAGCCCGTCCACGTGGTAGTCCACCAAGGAAAGCGCCATGATTTGGGCAATCCCGGCGGCTATATCCCCGCCAACGTGGACTTTGGCCTGCGCGATGAAAAGTATGGTCCCACGCTGTATAAAGCGATTAAGCAAATCATGGCCGAGTATGAGGACGAGCACGGCCTAGCCTAGGGATTCTTCCCAGTGGCCAAGGACGTGGAAGCGAAGAAAGGGCGGGCATAGACCTTATGCGTTCAGTTGATGACCAGTTGGCGCTGGTAACGGATGCGGCGACGACGCCGGAGCCGGTGCGCATCGGTATTTCCAACGCGCTGGGTTTGATGTGCGCCGAGCAGGTACAGGCTAATCAACCCCTGCCGGGGTTCCCGCAGGCGGCTATCGACGGCTACGCGGTGCGCGCCGTGGATATCGGTGGCGAGCGGGGCCTGCGGGTGCGCCGCCACAAGGACCAGGAAGAACAGTCCGCCGAGGGCGAAGAGGATGCGGATTCCCCGCAGCCGGAGGTAGAGCGTTCCTTGCCCGTGGTGGGTGAGGTTCCGGCCGGCTCCAAGCAGCCGCTGCGCCTGCAACCTAAGCAAGCGGTGCGCGTATATACGGGTGCGCCTTTGCCCACGCTTGCCGACGCCGTCCTTCCCCTCGAGTGGACCGACCGCGGTCGCAAGCGCGTTACCGCCCACCGCCCGGTGCGCTCTGGTGACTTTGTGCGCCGAGTGGGCGACGATATCCAGCCTGGTGATGTCGCCGTATCCTCCGGCACCGTCTTGGGTCCAGCTCAGATTGGCCTTCTAGCCGCGGTAGGCCGCTCAAAGGTGCTGGTGTACCCGCGGCCGCGTATTACCATTATTTCTTTTGGCCGCGAGTTGGTTGACTTGGACCAAGAACCGGCACTGGGCCAGGTTTTTGACGTGAACTCTTATTCCTTGGCCGCCGCGGCCCGCGAAGCCGGGGCGGAGGTGCACCGCGTGGGCATTGCCGAGGGCGAGCCGCGCCGCATCCGCGAAGCATTGGAAAAGCACATTGCCCGCAGCGAGGTGCTGGTTATCTCCGGCGCAGTGGGCGGCGCTGGCGCCGAGGCCATTCGCGAGATCCTCGACGATCTTGGTGATGTCGATACCTCCCGCGTGGCCATGCACCCCGGCTCCGTCCAAGGCTTTGGGCTGGTGGGAGAGGAGCGCATTCCTACCTTCTTGCTGCCGTCCAATCCGGTGTCCGCGCTTGTGGTCTTTGAGGTATATATCCGCCCGCTCATCCGCTTGGCGCTGGGCAAGCGCAATGCGCACCGCCGCGTGGTGCGTGCGCGCGCGTTGAACCACATCGATTCCCGCCCCGGCCGGCGCGGCTTCATCCGTGCTCGCCTGATGCGCGATGCCGAAACCGCGGACTACTTGGTGGAAGGCCTCGGCGGTGCCGCAGGTGCCCCAGCCCACCTCTTGGCCGGCCTCTCAGAGGCCAACGCCATGATTCGCGTGCCGGAAGAGGTCACCGAAATCCGCCCGGGCGATGTGGTTGATGTGTTGTTTTTGACCCAGCGCAGCTAATGCTCGATCCCTTCGGCAACGCGGCGGATAGGTTCCGCCATCCTGCTACCGGCCCCGCCGATGACATGCATCCAGGGTGGCCGGAATCCACTCCTATTGTCCAGCTTCCCTCCTCTTCTGTCTTTCCCTCGGGGGCGCGGATGCGTTTGCGCCCCCTGCTGCGTTCCGACGGCCACGAGTGGCGGCGTCAGCGCATCGACGATGAATGCTTCCTCCGCCCGGTCGAGCCGACCCAAGCCGCACCGTGGGCGGCGGCGCATAGCCAGCAGGCGTGGTGGAATCACCTGATGTACCTGCGCACCGCCGCGCGTGAGGCGCTGGTGATCCCGCTTGTCATTGAGGTGGAGGGAAAGTTCGCCGGGCAGGTGACCCTAGGAAATATTCAGCATGGCAGCATTCGCGATTGCTGGATTGGCTACTGGGTCTATTCCGCGGTGCATGGCGCCGGAGTGGCTACGGCGGCCACCGCCTTGGGCGTAGACCACGCCTTTGAGCGGGTGGGCCTACACCGGGTGACCGCTACCTATCTAGAGCACAACCCTGCCTCGGGCCGCGTCTTGGCCGCCAACGGGTTCCGGCATGAGGGGTATTTGCGGCGCAATCTGCATATCAACGGCGCGTGGCAGGACCACCACTACGTGGCGTTGGTGAAAGAAGACTTTGCCTCTACGGCGGTGGAGCGCCTGCGCCAAGCTGGCCGGCTGGCGTGAAATAGCGTCCCATTCGCTGGGAACTTGACCTCAATTTTCACATAAGTCACAACATTGTAATTTGTGCGAATTTGGGGTGCTACGGTGCGGTTTCACCGTTTAAGGTGGAGTAATCATCTGTATTCAAGGGGAAGGTCCTTTTCGTGTCGACAGCTGTGCCGATTATCGCGATCATCGTGGTGTGGCTCTTCGTACTCGCACCGTGGCTACTGGGTAGGAATAACCGCCCAATGAGCCATACCGGTGAGGCCTTTGAAGATACCCGGGTCCTCTTTGAAGGAGATTCCGGCAAGGTCGCTGGCCGGCGTCGTCCGCGCCTGCGTGCCGGCGACGTCCACCGCCGTGACGATGAGGACGAGGCGGACTACGAAGTCGTCGAGGCTGCAGACGCTGCCAACAGT
>NZ_JAKRDT010000020.1:0-42981 GCF_022347385.1 Corynebacterium tuberculostearicum | reverse complement strand
AACTACCAGCCCGAACCAACGACGCAAACCGCGCCACAACAGCAGAATCCGGAACCCATTTCGACTCCACACAATCACCTAACCCATGTCAGGTGTTTCCACGACCGCTAGAAATCAAGGGGCGCAATGCGGGTAGTACAGCAATGGCCAGTAGTGTCAAAGTATGAAACTATGGCATTGTGGAGTTCAGGAGGGGTATCTTAGAGCGCTTTCACACAGATGGTAAGGCGCCAAAGTACGTGCCCCCCTGAACTGCGAAGAATACTGCGCCGCAAACTCATCATGATTGACCGAGCAGTCTCTCTAGCCGATTTGAGGATTCCACCAGCGAATCACTTAGAGAGGTTGAAAGGGCAGTGGGACGGATTTTATTCCATCCGTGTTAATGCGCAGTGGAGAGTAGTCTTCCGGTGGACAGGGAAAGGAGCTGCGGACGTTGACTTCATCGACTATCACAAATGAGGGAGAGGAAGCCTCGGATATCGTCCCCGTTCCACACCCTGGGGAGGTCCTGCGCGAGGAGTTTCTGGAGCCGCTCGGACTTACTCAATACCGCTTAGCCAAGGATATTTTTTGCTCCAAGTCTCAAATTTCCAAGCTGGTGCGTGGGCGCATTGGGATTAGTGCGGAAATGGCGCTCCGTCTTTCCGCCTATTTTGGCAATTCGGCAGAGTTTTGGCTGGGGCTGCAAGAAGAGTTTGATCTCTGGTGCGCGCGGCAGACCACGGATACGAGCAGCATCATCGCTTGGAATACGCAGACGGCCTAAAACCAATCCGGCGTGGCGGGGCGGCCTGTAGAAACAGGGAATCGCCACTATGGGCTGTAGAATTAGCCCCCATGCTGCCCAAGTCCCGCATTTTTTCCGTCCTGCTCCTAGGCCTCGGCGTCGCGCTCATCGCCGCCGGTATTGTGGCGCCGGCGTTTTTGGATTACTCCCCGCGGCTGCCACTGAACCTGAAAAACAGTACGTGGACACTGCACGATGATTCTGCGGATTCGCAGCAGCTGTCCAAGGACGGCACCACGCCGTATTCGGGCCCCATGACCTACCAAATCAACATGGATATCCAGGAGCCCTCGGACGATGAGAAGGCCACTGTGCGCATCGGTGAGACCCGCATGCGCGGCGAAGGGGAGGGCCTTAATGACCTGAGCCAGGCCCAAGTGTGGACCTATCCCGTGGACCGCCTGAGCGGCGAGGCGGCGGGGGAGGCGTCGCTTAGCCATACGCTTGCTACGCCTTCGGATAAAGTCACGGTGGATGGCTACTGGCTCAAGTTCCCAGCAGGCGCAGAGAAGACCAACTACCCAGTCTTTGACCCGACGCTGCGTAAGGCCGTCGATGCAGTCTTTGAAGAAGAAACCACGATGGACGGCCGCACGGTCTACCGCTACCACCAAGAAATTGAGCCGACTAACGTCGCGCAGCTATTTGCGGCCGATGGCAATACCACCAGCTTGCCCAAGAAAGACGGCGGCGAGGAGCAGGGCTACCTGACCCACTCCGGCAGCCGCGACTTCTATGTGGACCAACAAACCGGCCTCGTGGTGGGCATGGATATGGATATCGATGATTACTACGCGGACCGCGAGGGCGTGGGCCGCGAGCGCGCCTTCGTCTTTAATGGCTCTACCTCCGAAGAGGACCAGCAGGCGCTGCTCAAAGAGGCGGCAGATTTCCCGCGCGACCGCGTGGCGGAGATCGTGCGGTGGGGTGCCATCGGCCTCGGCGCACTGTTGACCCTGCTCGGAATCATTGGCGCATTGGGCCTAATTGGCGGCAAGAATAAGCATGGCCGCTCGCGGCATAACCGTGGGCGCATCGGTGGAAGCGCGGTGCCGGCGAGCCGGTAAAAGCGCAGCTGGAAAACAAAATCGCCGCCGGGGTTGCGGTGTATTGAGATTTTAGTGGTAGGGTGCTCGGTGGTTGTCGCGCACAGTCGCGCGACGTGGACGCGTTAGCGCCGCGGCGAGCACGAGCTTGCCCCCTAGCGCGGTAGCGACACGCCCCAAGAGTGGTGTGTCTTTACATGGCAGGTCTTTTCCTATAAGCTGTTTCGTTGCGCTGGAATCTGGATCTTCGGTGCACATTTAGCCTTTCAGGCCGGTGATGGCAAAACCGACTTGACAAGGTGATTTTGTGCATTCTGAACCCAGACACTCCACAGCAGACCGAATGCTAGAATTACCAGCGGTTTTGCGGCTCGTCGGCCAGGGCGAGCAGGCAATCCGCGTGAGGTGCTGGAAGGACCCATCTTGGCAGTCTCCCGCCAGACCAAGTCAGTGGCCAATATCCCCGGAGCCCCGAAGCGATACTCGTTTGCAAAAATCAGCGAGCCTATCGCCCTGCCGGGTCTCCTTGACGTACAACTTGATTCCTTTGATTGGCTCGTCGGCGCGCCGGAGTGGCGCGAGCGCGAGCAGGCTGAGCGCGGCGATGACGCCCGCGTGACGAGCGGCCTCGAGGACATCCTCGAAGAGCTCTCGCCGATTGAGGACTACTCGGGCAATATGTCCCTGTCCTTGTCGGAGCCGCGCTTTGAACCGGTGAAGAACACCGTGGATGAGTGCAAGGAAAAGGACATCAACTACTCCGCGCCGCTGTACGTGACCGCAGAGTTTATTAATAACGACACCCAAGAGATTAAGTCGCAGACCGTCTTCATCGGCGATTTCCCGATCATGACGGATATGGGCACGTTCATCGTGAACGGTACCGAGCGCGTCGTCGTCTCTCAGCTGGTGCGCTCCCCGGGCGTGTACTTCGATCGCTCGATCGATAAGTCCACTGAGCGCCCGCTGCACTCCGTGAAGGTTATTCCTTCCCGCGGTGCATGGTTGGAGTTCGACGTCGACAAGCGCGACACCGTTGGCGTGCGCATTGACCGCAAGCGCCGCCAGCCGGTAACCGTGCTGCTTAAGGCACTGGGCTGGAGCGAGGAGCAGATCAAGGATCGCTTCGGCTTCTCCGAGCTCATGATGTCCACCCTGGAGTCTGACGGTGTAGCGAACACCGACGAGGCACTGCTGGAGATTTACCGCAAGCAGCGCCCAGGCGAGCAGCCCACCCGCGAGCTGGCTCAGTCCTTGCTGGATAACTCCTTCTTCCGTGCAAAGCGTTACGACCTGGCTAAGGTCGGCCGCTACAAGGTCAACCGCAAGCTGGGGCTCGGCGGCGACCACGATGGTCTGATGACCCTGACCGAGGAAGACATTGCCGTCACCCTCGAGTACCTGGTCCGCCTGCACGTAGGCGAGCGCGAGATGAAGGCACCGAACGGTGAGATGATCGCCCTGCACACGGATGACATCGACCACTTTGGTAACCGTCGCCTGCGTACCGTGGGTGAGCTCATCCAGAACCAGGTCCGCGTCGGCCTGTCCCGTATGGAGCGCGTTGTGCGCGAGCGCATGACCACCCAGGACGCGGAGTCCATCACTCCGACCTCCCTGATTAACGTGCGCCCGGTCTCTGCTGCTATCCGCGAGTTCTTCGGTACCTCGCAGCTGTCCCAGTTCATGGACCACAACAACTCGTTGTCCGGCCTGACCCACAAGCGCCGCCTGTCCGCGCTGGGCCCGGGCGGTCTGTCTCGTGAGCGCGCCGGCATTGAGGTGCGAGACGTTCACGCTTCTCACTACGGCCGTATGTGCCCGATCGAGACCCCTGAGGGCCCGAACATTGGCCTGATTGGTGCGCTGGCGTCCTACGCCCGCGTGAATGCTTTCGGCTTCATTGAGACTCCGTACCGCAAGGTTGTGGACGGCAAGATCACCGACCAGGTGGAGTACCTCACCGCCGATGAAGAGGACCGCTTCGCTATTGCTCAGGCCGAGGTCGAGCAGGACGCAGAGGGCAACCTTACCGGCGAGCGTATTGAGGTTCGCCTGAAGGACGGCGACATCGGACTTACCGACGCCGCCGGTGTGGACTACGTTGACGTCTCCCCGCGCCAGATGGTTTCCGTGGGTACCGCCATGATTCCGTTCTTGGAGCACGACGATGCTAACCGTGCCCTGATGGGTGCGAACATGCAGAAGCAGGCAGTGCCGCTGGTTCGTTCCGAGGCCCCGCTGGTTGGTACCGGCATGGAGCAGCGCGCTGCGTACGACGCTGGCGACGTTGTCATCACCCCGAAGGCCGGTGTGGTCGAAAACGTCACCGCTGATGTCATCACCATCATGGATGATGAGGGCCAGCGCGATACCTACATCCTGCGTAAGTTCGAGCGCACCAACCAGGGCACCAACTACAACCAGACCCCGCTGGTTTCCATGGGCGAGCGCGTAGAGGCCGGCCAGGTTCTAGCCGATGGCCCAGGTACCCACAATGGTGAGATGTCCCTCGGCCGCAACCTGCTGGTTGCCTTCATGCCGTGGGAAGGCCATAACTACGAGGACGCCATCATCCTCAACCAGCGCATCGTGGAAGAGGACATCCTGACCTCCGTCCACATCGAGGAGCACGAGATCGATGCTCGCGATACCAAGCTGGGCGCCGAGGAAATCACCCGCGAGATCCCGAACGTCTCCGAGGACGTCCTGAGCGACCTGGACGAGCGCGGCATCATCCGCATCGGTGCCGACGTCCGCGCCGGCGACATCCTGGTGGGTAAGGTCACCCCGAAGGGCGAGACCGAGCTGACCCCGGAGGAGCGCCTGCTGCGCGCCATCTTCGGCGAGAAGGCCCGCGAGGTCCGCGATACCTCCATGAAGGTGCCGCACGGTGAGGTAGGCAAGGTCATTGGCGTTGCTCGCTTCTCCCGCGACGATGATGACGATCTGGCCCCTGGCGTCAACGAGATGATTCGTGTCTACGTTGCCCAGAAGCGCAAGATCCAGGACGGCGATAAGATGGCCGGCCGCCACGGCAACAAGGGTGTTGTGGGCAAGATTCTGCCGCCAGAGGATATGCCGTTCATGGAGGACGGCACCCCGGTGGACATCCTGCTTAACACCCACGGTGTGCCGCGTCGTATGAACATCGGCCAGGTCCTCGAGGTTCATTTGGGCTGGCTGGCACACGCCGGCTGGAAGGTCGATACCGAGGATCCGAAGAACGCCGAGCTGCTCAAGACCCTGCCGGAAGAGCTCTATGACGTGCCTGCGGACTCCTTGACCGCGACCCCGGTCTTCGACGGTGCTACCAACCACGAGATCGAGCGCCTGCTGGCTTCTTCCCGTCCTAACCGCGACGGCGATGTGCTGGTGGATGAGCACGGCAAGGCCACGCTTTTCGACGGCCGCTCGGGCGAGCCATACAAGTACCCGATCTCTGTCGGCTACATGTACATGCTCAAGCTGCACCACCTGGTCGATGAGAAGATTCACGCCCGTTCCACTGGTCCTTACTCCATGATTACCCAGCAGCCGCTGGGTGGTAAGGCCCAGTTCGGTGGCCAGCGCTTCGGCGAGATGGAGGTGTGGGCAATGCAGGCATACGGCGCTGCCTACACCCTGCAGGAGCTGCTGACCATCAAGTCCGATGACGTCGTTGGCCGTGTGAAGGTCTACGAAGCCATTGTTAAGGGCGACAATATTCCAGATCCGGGCATCCCTGAGTCCTTCAAGGTGTTGCTCAAGGAGCTGCAGTCCCTGTGCCTGAACGTGGAGGTTCTCTCCACCGACGGCACGCCGATGGAGCTGTCTGGCTCTGATGACGATGACATGGATAGCCCATCGCTTGGCATTAACCTGTCCCGCGATGAGGGTTCTTCCGCTGACATCGCCTAGTTAGTTTCTTGGTCCACCGCGGGAAAATCCCCGCGGCAGGGCATAAACGTTTCATTCATAGAAAGCCATCAATTCCTCGACAACGAGGATGAAAGGGAGACATTACGTGTTTGACGTAAATCTCTTCGACGAGCTCCGCATCGGTCTGGCCACCGCAGACGATATTCGTCGCTGGTCCAAGGGCGAGGTCAAAAAGCCCGAGACCATTAACTACCGCACCCTGAAGCCGGAGAAGGACGGCCTCTTCTGCGAGCGCATCTTCGGCCCCACCCGTGACTGGGAGTGCGCTTGTGGCAAGTACAAGCGCGTCCGCTACAAGGGCATCATCTGTGAGCGCTGTGGCGTTGAGGTGACCAAGTCCAAGGTTCGCCGTGAGCGCATGGGCCACATCGAGCTGGCTGCTCCGGTAACCCACATCTGGTACTTCAAGGGCGTTCCTTCCCGCCTGGGCTACCTGCTGGACCTGGCTCCGAAGGATCTCGAGCGCATCATCTACTTCGCAGCCAACATCATCACCTCCGTGGATGAAGAGGCCCGCCACAACGACCAGTCCACTCTGGAAGCAGAGATGCTTCTGGAGAAGAAGGACGTTGAGGACGATACCGAGTCCGAGATCGCAGAGCGCGCCTCCAAGCTGGAGTCTGACCTGGCTGAGCTGGAAGCAGCAGGTGCCAAGGCAGATGCCCGCAAGAAGGTACAAAACGCTGCCGATAAGGAGATGCAGCACATCCGTGAGCGCGGCGAGCGCGAAATCGCCCGCCTGGATGAAATCTGGAACACCTTCATCAAGCTGGCTCCGAAGCAGATGATCATTGATGAGACCATCTACGAAGAGCTGGTTGACCGCTACGAGGATTACTTCACCGGCGGCATGGGTGCAGAAGCCATCCAGACCTTGGTCCGCAACTTCGACCTCGAGGCTGAGGCCGAGGAACTGCGCGAGATCATCAACAACGGCAAGGGTCAGAAGAAGATGCGTGCCCTGAAGCGCCTGAAGGTCGTTGCTGCCTTCCTGCGCTCCGGCAACGATCCGGCTGGCATGGTGCTGGACGCCATCCCGGTTATCCCGCCAGAGCTGCGCCCGATGGTGCAGCTGGACGGTGGCCGCTTCGCTACCTCTGACCTCAACGACCTCTACCGCCGCGTAATCAACCGCAATAACCGTTTGAAGCGCATGATCGACCTGGGTGCTCCAGAGATCATCGTGAACAACGAGAAGCGCATGCTGCAGGAATCTGTGGACGCGCTCTTCGATAACGGTCGCCGCGGCCGTCCGGTAACTGGTCCGGGCAACCGTCCGCTCAAGTCCCTGTCTGACTTGCTCAAGGGCAAGCAGGGCCGCTTCCGCCAGAACCTGCTGGGTAAGCGCGTGGACTACTCTGGCCGTTCCGTTATTATCGTTGGTCCGCAGTTGAAGCTGCACGAGTGTGGTCTGCCGAAGCTCATGGCGCTCGAGCTGTTCAAGCCGTTCGTTATGAAGCGTCTGGTAGAAAATGATTACGCCCAGAACATCAAGTCCGCCAAGCGCATGGTTGAGCGCCAGCGCCCAGAGGTGTGGGACGTTTTGGAGCAGGCCATTTCTGAGCACCCAGTGATGCTCAACCGCGCACCTACGCTGCACCGCCTGGGTATTCAGGCCTTTGAGCCGAAGCTGGTTGAGGGTAAGGCTATTCAGCTGCACCCGCTGGCTTGTGAGGCGTTCAACGCCGACTTCGACGGCGACCAGATGGCAGTCCACCTGCCGCTGTCCGCTGAGGCTCAGGCTGAGGCCCGCGTCCTGATGTTGGCGTCCAATAACATTCTGTCCCCGGCATCGGGTAAGCCGCTGGCCATGCCGCGTCTGGACATGGTTACCGGCCTGTACTACCTGACCATGGACAAGTCCGAGGACGAGATCGGTGGCAATGGTCGTTTCCGCGAGGCAGAGAAGGACAAGCCGGCTACCGGCGTCTTCTCCTCCTACGCTGAGGCCCTCATGGCCTATGACCGCGGCACCGTTGGTCTGCAGGCTCCGATCAAGGTCCGCATCGATCACCTCCGCCCGCCGAAGGAGATCGAGGAAGAGCAGTTCCCGGATGGCTGGACCAAGGGCCAGGCATGGATGGGCTACACCACCATTGGCCGAGTCATGTTCAACGAGCTCCTGCCATGGAACTACCCGTACCTCGAGGGCATCATGGTCCGTAAGGGCGGCGGCTCCGGCAACAAGGTTCTCATCGGTGACGTGGTCAATGACTTGGCCAATAAGTACCCGATGATCACTGTTGCTCAGGTGCTGGACAACATGAAGGATGCTGGCTTCTACTGGGCAACCCGTTCCGGCGTGACCATCACCATGTCTGACGTTCTGGTTCTGCCGAATAAGACCGAGATCCTCGAGTCTTATGAGAAGGAAGCAGAGCGCATCGAGCGCAAGTACTGGGAGCAGGGCGCCCTGACCGAGCGCGAGCGCTACGACCGCCTGGTTGAGCTGTGGAAGGACGCTACCGATACCGTCGGTGAGGCCGTCGAGAACATGTACCCGGACCACAATCCGATTCCGATGATTGTGAAGTCTGGTGCTGCCGGTAACATGCGTCAGATCTGGACGCTGGCCGGTATGAAGGGCATGGTTGTGAACTCGCACGGTGATTACATCACCCGTCCGATTAAGACCTCCTTCCGCGAAGGCCTGTCCGTGCTGGAGTACTTCAACAACTCCCACGGTTCCCGTAAGGGTCTTGCCGATACCGCACTGCGTACCGCTGACTCCGGCTACCTCACCCGTCGTCTGGTGGACGTGGCTCAGGATGTCATCGTCCGCGAAGAGGACTGTGGCACCCGCCAGGGCGTTCGCGTCCCAATCGGCGAGGAATCCGGCGACAAGGTTGTTCTCTCCGAGCTGTGGGAGACCTCCGCATCCGGCCGCGTGCTGGCTACCGATGTCAAGGATGCCAACGGCGAGGTTGTGGCCGAGGCCGGCTCCGACCTCACCGAGGAGCTCACCCAGAAGCTGCTTGACGCTAAGGTCACCGAGGTTAAGGTTCGCTCCGTGCTGACCTGCCAGACCCCGGCCGGCGTGTGTGCCAAGTGCTACGGCAAGTCCATGGCTTCCGGCCAGCTCGTCGATATCGGCGAGGCCGTTGGCATCGTGGCTGCACAGTCCATTGGTGAGCCGGGTACCCAGCTGACCATGCGTACGTTCCACCAGGGTGGTGTCGGTGGCGATATTACCGGCGGTCTGCCGCGTGTGCAGGAGCTCTTCGAGGCCCGTAACCCGAAGAACCGCGCTCCTATCGCCTCCGTTGACGGCACCGTTTCCCTTTCTGACGAGGGCAACTTCTGGACCCTGACCATCACCCCGGATGACGGCTCTGATGACGTGGTCTATGAGAAGCTCTCCAAGCGTCAGGGCCTGGCTCAGGTTCGTCGCCCGATGGAGTCCAACCCGGACGCTATGATTGAGCGTTCCCTCAAGGACGGCGACCATGTTGAGACCGGTGACCGCCTCATGCGTGGTGCGGCTGACCCGCACGACGTGCTCGAGGTCCTCGGCCGCCGTGGCGTGGAGCAGCACCTCATCAACGAGGTTCAGGCTGTGTACCGTACCCAGGGTGTGGCTATTCACGATAAGCACATCGAGATCATCATTCGTCAGATGCTGCGCCGCGGTACCGTCATTGATGCGGGTACCACGGACTTGCTGCCGGGTAACCTTATTGACCTTTCTGAGGCTAAGCAGCTCAACGCTGCCCAGGTTGCAGAGGGCGGTGAGCCAGCTCAGCTGCGCTCTGAAATCATGGGTATTACCAAGGCTTCCTTGGCTACCGAGTCCTGGCTGTCTGCTGCATCGTTCCAGGAGACCACTCGCGTGCTTACCGACGCCGCTATTAATAAGCGCTCCGATAAGCTCATTGGCCTCAAGGAGAACGTCATCATCGGTAAGCTCATCCCGGCCGGTACCGGTATCTCCCGCTACCGCAACATCTCCGTCAAGCCGACCGAGGCTGCGCGCAACGCTGCATACTCGATCCCGACTTACGGCGATTCCATCTACGGCGATGACGGCTTCGGTGAATTCACCGGCGCTTCCGTCCCGCTGGATGAGGACTTCACCTTCTAACATGCAGTTCAATTTGCGTTAATGCGGGAAATAAATGGCCCCGCCTTCCTGAACGGTAGGAAGGCGGGGCTGTTTCGATGTCTAGGGCGCACCGCTAAACTGCTTTGCTAGTATGAATGCAGCTTTTGGCCAGCCACTTTAAAGGAGTGCGGCCTAAGTCATTGAAAATTGCACATTTCACGGGTGCTTGCGCGCTGCTCTGTTTTGCAGCTGTGTCGGGCTGAGATGCCACAGAAATTGTGGCGAACCGTTGAACCTGATCCGGATAATGCCGGCGAGAGGGAGGAAATTATGACTACTAATACACGTGTGTCCGCTGCCCCGAAGCGCAGCCTGAACTGGCGCGTGGTCGATATTGTGGTGGCATCCGTGTTGGGTGTGGCCTGTGGCTTTGTGTTCCTAGGGTGGAATGCGGTGGGCTATGCCTGGTTTGAGGCCATGGATGCCGTGACACCGGGTCTGGGGGGTATCGCTACGGGTATTTGGCTTATCGGTGGCGTGCTTGGTGGCCTGATTATTCGGAAGCCAGGTGCCGCCATCTATGTTGAGGTATTGGCCGCCACCGTATCGGCGGTGCTGGGCTCCCAGTGGGGCATTAGCACCTTGTACTCCGGCCTCGCGCAGGGCATTGGTGTGGAGATCGTCCTGGCAATTTTCCTCTACCGTAAGTTTGGTCTGGGCGTGTCTATCTTGGCCGGCATGGCTGCCGGTTGGGGTGCTTTTGTTCTGGAGCTATTTCTCTCCGGCAACCTGGCGCGTAGCTTTGAATTCAAAATTATTTACCTTGCTACGCTGAGCGTTTCCGGTGCTATTTTGGCCGGTGCGTTGGGCTACTTTGTGGTCAAGGCATTGGCAAAGACCGGTGCTTTGGACCGCTTTGCCGCGGGCCGTGAGCAACGCGCTTAGGGCGAGTTGTTTCGGTGTCTGATTTTTCGACGCTGGCGGGAAACGCCACCAAGATAACCGCCCGAGGCTTTGGGTGGACCCATGCGGGACGAAAGCAGCCGGCCTTGGCCGATATTGACTTGGTCATTGAGCCAGGTGAGCGGGTGCTGCTGTGCGGTGACTCGGGATCGGGTAAGTCTACTTTGCTGGCTGCGATGGCTGGAGTGCTCGGCTCCGACGAGGAGGGAACTCGCACGGGCGATATTCTTCTTGAAGACTCCACCGGCATGGTGGAGGAACCGGGGTGCTCCATCCCGGTAGGGCTGGTGCTCCAGGACCCAGACTCGCAGGTGATCTCCGCGCGTGTGGGAGATGACATTGCTTTTGGCTGCGAGTACCTGGCTTACCCGCGTGAGGAAATCTGGCGCCGCGTGGCCGCCGCTAAGGAAATGGTTGGCCCATTCGTGGATCTGGATTTTCCCACCGAGCGGCTCTCCGGTGGGCAGAAGCAGCGTTTGGCGTTGGCCGGCGTCATTGCGATGGGTGCGGGTGTAGTGCTTCTCGATGAACCCACGGCCAACCTTGACCCCGCCGGCGCACGCGATGTGGTGCGCGCCGTATCCAGGCTGGTGGAAGAAACCGGCGCGACGCTCGTGGTGGTAGAACACCAGCACGCGGCGTGGGACGGCGTGCTCGACCGCGCAGTGGAGCTGGACCGCGGGCGCATCGTGGCCGATACATCCTTCGCGGAGGTGGCCCAGCGCCGCCAGGTTGCAGGATTGCCGCAGGCGCGCCGTATGGGCGAGGCCGAATTGGCAGGGCGCGAGGCCGCGCTGTGGAGTACGGACCTCGTCACCCGCTATGGTCCGCCGCGCACGATTGCGCTGCCTGCGGGAGCATCTACGGTCATTACCGGGCCGAATGGCACGGGTAAGTCCACCTGGTTGATGACCATGGCCGGGTTGCTGCCGGCAAAATCCGGTGAGATCGGGGTGGCCGATTTCGTGCGTCGCGGGGTCAAGGGGCCGCCGCTGCGCTGGAAATCGCGCGAGCTAGCGGACCGCATTGGCTTTGTCTTCCAGAACCCGGAGCACCAATTCGTCGCCCGCACGGTGGCCGAGGAGCTGCGGGTTGCGCCCAAGGTAATGCGCGTCGACCCGCCGGAGGAGAGGATCGCGCAGCTGGTGGAATCACTGCGGCTGGAGCATCTCTTGGAGGCCAACCCGTTTACGCTCTCGGGCGGCGAGAAGCGGCGTCTATCGGTGGCTACTGCCTTGGTGACCGCGCCGTCGGTGCTGCTCTTGGATGAGCCCACCTTTGGGCAAGACCCCCAGACCTTTGTGGAGCTGGTGCGCTTGTTGCGGCAATTGGCAGATGATGGCACCACAATTGCCTCTATTACCCATGACCCGCTATTTATCCAGGCCTTGGGGGATCACCGAGTGGAGGTTCACGGTGCCTAATCTTTTGCGCGGGGCTAACCCGCTTAGTCGCATCTTTTTGATGTTTATCTGGGTTACCCCACTATTGGCCTCCATTGACTGGGTTTCGGCTGCGGTGTCGCTGGCGTTGACGCTGACCTTCGCCCCGCTTTGCGGAGTGTCGTGGGTGCGGCTATTTAAGGCCGGTTGGTTCCTGTTTCTCATCGCGCCGATTTCCGGTATTTCCATGCTGTTATACGGCGAGCCAGGTGGCAAGGAGTATTTCAGTTGGTGGCTCATTGCGGTCACACAGAACTCGCTAACCCTCGCTATCGCCATTACGCTGCGCGTTTTTGCTGTGGCGCTGCCCATGGTGGTCTTAGCCCGCGATATTGATCCGACGGAGTTGGGGGATGCGCTCTCGCAGATCCTCAAGCTGCCCTCGCGCTTTGTTATTGGTGCGGTCGCCGGCGTGCGTATGATGACGCTCTTCCAGTCCGACTGGCAGTCGTTGGGGATGGCGCGCAGGGCGAGGGGGCTGACGGACGTCGGCAAGCTGCAGCATGTGCTGACCATGTCCTTCGGGCTCTTGGTGATTGCGCTGCGCCGCGGTGGCAAGTTGGCGACCGCCATGGAGGCGCGCGGTTTCGGCCGTACCCCGCCTGGCGGTGGGAAGCGCTCGTGGGCGCGTGAGTCGCGGCTGCGGGCCCGCGATGGGTGGATTATGGCCTGCGGCGCCGTCCTTGCTTTCGTACCGGTGGTAGTTTCGGTACTCACTGGGGCCTGGAGATTCTTCGGCCTATAAACCGCGAAAGCAGTGATTGAGCGACCATGGACTTTGATAGCCAACAAGACCGCCTTTTAGAGGACATCGTCAAGCTGGCCGCAGCCAGAAAGCGCGCCTTCAAGCCGGTGACCGTGCTTATCGACGGCCCCTCGGGCGCCGGCAAAACCTGGACCTCCGCCGCGCTAGCCGAGCGCACCAATTGGCGGGTGGTGCACCTCGATGAGTTTTACCCCGGCTGGCACGGCCTGGATAAGGGCTCGGACATGGTGGCCGAGCAGGTATTGCGCACCATGAACCCCGGCTACTGGCGCTGGGATTGGGAAGCAGGCGCCCCAGGGGACTGGGCCAGCTTGGATGTGCGCGATGACCTCATCGTGGAGGGCGTGGGCTCGGTAACCGCCGCCAATATTGCCGCGGCCAAGGAGAGGGGAGCTGTAGTAAGCGTGCTTATCGACGGCCCCCGTGACCAACGCCGCGAACGCGCCATCGCCCGCGAGCCTGGCTACGAGCCGTGGTTTGAAACGTGGGAGGAACAGGAAAAGGACTACTTTGCCACCAAGGCCGCCGAGGCGGACCTGGTCTGGGAATGGTCGTAGCAGGAGGAAGCCGCCGACCGCGTTTTGTATAAAGCGCGGTCGGTTTGCTACTCTAAACTTCAGTTCACTATGCGCGTCATAATGGCGCGCGGTGAAGAGTCTGATCCTTAACAAGGCACCGGCCTTGGAAAGAGTTCTGGACATGCGGCAGCGCCCCGGGAAAGAGCGCCCATTTTTGCATGTTTGGTTCCTTTCTTTTGGTCTCGGTGCGATTCGACAGAAAGACTGTTAAATGCCAACTATTCAGCAGCTGGTCCGCAAGGGCCGCCACGATAAGCGTAAAGAGGTTTCCACCGCTGCGCTGAAGGGTTCCCCGCAGCGTCGCGGTGTGTGCACCCGCGTGTACACCACCACTCCTAAGAAGCCGAACTCCGCACTGCGTAAGGTTGCTCGTGTTCGCCTGACCACCGGTATTGAGGTTTCCGCCTACATTCCGGGTGAGGGTCACAACCTGCAGGAGCACTCCATGGTCCTCGTTCGCGGCGGCCGTGTGAAGGACCTTCCTGGTGTTCGTTACAAGATCATCCGCGGCGCTCTGGATACCCAGGGTGTCAAGGACCGTAAGCAGGCACGTTCCCGTTACGGCGCAAAGAAGGGACAGTAATAAACAATGCGTAAGAATGCTGCTCCGAAGCGTCCTGTAGTCAAGGACCCGGTATACAACTCCGAGCAGGTAACCATGCTCGTCAACAAGATCCTCCAGGACGGCAAGAAGTCCACCGCAGAGCGCATCGTCTACGGTGCTCTCGAGGCTTGCCGCGAGAAGACCGGTACCGATCCGGTTGGCACCCTGGAGAAGGCACTGGGCAACATCCGCCCAGACCTCGAGGTTCGCTCCCGCCGTGTCGGTGGCGCTACCTACCAGGTGCCGGTTGAGGTTCGCCCTGACCGCGCTAACACCCTGGCACTGCGCTGGATGGTGACCTTCACCCGTCAGCGTCGCGAGAACTCCATGATCGAGCGTCTCGCAAATGAGATCCTGGATGCCTCCAACGGCCTCGG
Source organism: Corynebacterium tuberculostearicum (assembly GCF_022347385.1). Taxonomy (GTDB): domain Bacteria; phylum Actinomycetota; class Actinomycetes; order Mycobacteriales; family Mycobacteriaceae; genus Corynebacterium; species Corynebacterium tuberculostearicum_M. Next base: position 28,452 of record NZ_JAKRDT010000020.1, on the reverse strand, counting down.
CGCTTCCGTTAAGCGTCGTGAGGATACTCACAAGATGGCAGAGGCCAACCGCGCCTTCGCCCACTACCGCTGGTAATTTCAGCACCCACATCAATGGCCCAAGCAACGAGAAACAAGTTTCGCGCTGGCTGCCGGCAGTTTTCCTGCCGCGGCAACACAAAACTCCATATCTCTTGCTTGGGCCATTTTTTGCCCTAATGGGTGTGATCTCTGGGCGGTATCCCTGCTCAGTCCAGCGGCATCGTGGAGTGTCCAGTACACTGAAGCGATGGAAGTCTAGGGGCAGGCTGCCCCGAGGACGGCCAAATAGTGGCAAAACTTACATGACCTTATCCATGCAGGCGTCATAGCCAGAAACCTGGTCACGGCGTCGACGACTATTAAGTTGGGGTATAAACGTGGCACAAGAAGTGCTTAAGGACCTGAACAAGGTCCGCAACATCGGCATCATGGCCCACATCGATGCTGGTAAGACGACGACCACCGAGCGTATTCTCTTCTACACCGGTATCAACCGTAAGGTGGGCGAGACCCACGACGGTGCTTCCACCACTGACTGGATGGCACAGGAGAAGGAACGCGGCATCACCATTACCTCCGCTGCCGTGACCTGCTTCTGGAACAACAACCAGATCAACATCATTGACACCCCGGGTCACGTTGACTTCACCGTTGAGGTTGAGCGTTCCCTCCGTGTTCTCGATGGCGCCGTCGCAGTCTTCGACGGTAAGGAAGGCGTTGAGCCGCAGTCCGAGCAGGTGTGGCGTCAGGCTGCTAAGTACGACGTTCCGCGTATCTGCTTCGTCAACAAGATGGACAAGCTGGGCGCAGACTTCTACTACACCGTTTCCACCATCGTTGACCGTCTGGGCGCTAAGCCGTTGGTTATGCAGCTGCCTATCGGCGCTGAGGATGACTTTGACGGCGTCGTTGACCTGCTGAACATGCAGGCAATCACCTGGCGCGGCAAGGTTGAGACCGGCGCTGAGCCCACCTACGAGGAGATCCCTGAGGACCTCAAGGACAAGGCTGCAGAGTACCGCGAGAAGCTGGTTGAGACCGTTGCTGAGTCCGACGAAGAGCTCATGGAGAAGTACTTCGGCGGCGAGGAGCTGACCATTGAAGAGCTCAAGGCCGGCATCCGTAAGCTGACCATCAACTCCGAGATCTACCCGGTTTACTGCGGTACCGCTTACCGCAACAAGGGTGTGCAGCCGCTGCTGGACGCTGTCGTTGACTTCCTGCCTAACCCGCTGGACGTTGGCGAGGTTATCGGCCACGAGGTCGGCAACGAGGACAACCAGCTCACCCGTAAGCCTTCCGTGGAGTCTTCCTTCTCCGCTCTGTCCTTCAAGATTGCAGCTCACCCGTTCTTCGGCCAGCTGAACTTCATCCGCGTGTACTCCGGTCAGGTAACCCCGGGTACCGAGGTTATGAACTCCACCAAGGGCAAGAAGGAGCGCATCGGTAAGCTCTTCCAGATGCACGCCAACAAGGAGAACCCTGTTGATCAGGCAGACGCCGGCAACATCTACGCAGTTGTTGGCCTGAAGGAGACCACCACCGGTGACACCCTGTGTGACAAGGATGACCAGATCATCCTCGAGTCCATGGACTTCCCGGATCCGGTTATCAAGGTTTCCATCGAGCCGAAGACCAAGGCCGACCAGGAGAAGCTGGGTAACGCAATTCAGAAGCTTGCTGCTGAGGACCCAACCTTCACCGTTGAGCTGGATGAAGAGACCGGCCAGACCGTTATTGGCGGCATGGGCGAGCTCCACCTTGACGTTCTGGTTGACCGCATGAAGCGCGAGTTCAAGGTCGAGGCAAACATCGGTAACCCGCAGGTTGCATACCGTGAGACCATCCGCAAGAAGGTTGAGTCCATGGAATACACCCACAAGAAGCAGACCGGTGGTTCCGGCCAGTTCGCAAAGGTTATCTGCACCATCGAGCCGTACAACCCGGACCCAGAGACCCTGGAAGAGGGCGAGTCCGCAACCTACGCCTTCGAGAATGCCGTTACCGGTGGCCGCGTTCCGAAGGAATACATTCCTTCCGTTGACGCTGGTATCCAGGACGCAATGCAGTACGGCTACCTGGCAGGCTTCCCGATGGTCAACATCAAGGCCACCCTGGAAGACGGCGCTTACCACGACGTTGACTCCTCCGAGATGGCCTTCAAGCTGGCCGGCTCTCAGGTCTTCAAGGAAGCAATGGCCAAGGCTAAGCCGGTTCTGCTCGAGCCGATGATGGCCGTTGAGGTTGTTACCCCTGAGGAGTACATGGGTACCGTTAACGGTGACATCTCCTCCCGTCGTGGCCAGGTCTTCGCTATGGAAGACCGCTCCGGTGCGAAGGTTGTTAAGGCTAAGGTTCCGCTGTCCGAGATGTTCGGTTACATCGGTGACCTGCGTTCTTCCACCGCAGGCCGCGCAAACTTCACGATGGTCTTCGATTCCTACGCAGAGGTTCCTTCCTCCGTGGCACAGGAGATCATCGAGGAGCGCACCGGCGGCGCTAACTAAGCGCTAGCCCCCGTCTTCTCCGCGGTTTAGTCGGGCTGGTACTCTTCGCCAGTAGATGCCAGACCCGCCGCGGGGCGGGACAACTGGGCCAGGGTAGCGGCGGGCTGAGTTTGCAGCTTAGGCCTCTAAGTTGTGAATTGAGCCGGCCGTTACCCTCCCAGGATCCTTTTTAAAAGATTCTTGTCGAGGGAAATGGCCGCGATTTTTCGCGGGGTTACCTCCTATAACGGCGGTTTGAAAAAACCGCGACATAAATCTAGGATCGTGTAACTGGCACGTAAAGAAAGCGTCATTAGCGCTTTGCCCCACACACTGTGGGTCGGGTGCCAATGACAACTGTCAACCACGTGGCTGCGAAGGTCGTAGCCACCATATAGTCCAGGAGGACATACAGTGGCAAAGGAGAAGTTCGAGCGTACGAAGCCGCATGTGAACATCGGCACCATCGGACACGTCGACCACGGCAAGACCACCACCACCGCAGCGATCACCAAGGTTCTGGCTGACCAGTACCCTGAGGAGAACCAGGCATTCGCGTTCGACATGATCGACAAGGCTCCTGAGGAGAAGGAGCGCGGTATTACCATCAACATCTCCCACGTTGAGTACTCCACCCCGAAGCGCCACTACGCACACGTTGACGCTCCGGGCCACGCCGACTACATCAAGAACATGATTACCGGCGCTGCTCAGATGGACGGCGCTATCCTGGTTGTTGCTGCAACCGATGGCCCGATGCCGCAGACCCGCGAGCACGTTCTGCTTGCTCGCCAGGTTGGCGTTCCTTACATCCTCGTTGCGCTGAACAAGTGCGACATGGTTGATGATGAGGAAATCATCGAGCTCGTTGAGATGGAGATCCGTGAGCTGCTCGCAGAGCAGGACTACGATGAGGAAGCTCCTATCGTTCACATCTCCGCTCTGAAGGCTCTCGAGGGCGATGACAAGTGGGTACAGTCCGTCGTTGACCTGATGGAAGCCTGCGACAACTCCATCCCGGATCCGGAGCGCGCTACCGATCAGCCGTTCCTGATGCCGATCGAGGACATCTTCACCATTACCGGTCGCGGTACCGTTGTTACCGGCCGTGTTGAGCGTGGCCGTCTGGAAGTCAACGAGGACGTTGAGATCATCGGTATCCAGGAGAAGTCCCAGACCACCACCGTTACCGGTATCGAGATGTTCCGCAAGATGATGGACTACACCGAGGCTGGCGACAACTGTGGTCTGCTTCTGCGTGGTACCAAGCGTGAGGACGTTGAGCGTGGTCAGGTTGTTATCAAGCCGGGCGCTTACACCCCGCACACCAAGTTCGAGGGTTCCGTCTACGTCCTGAAGAAGGAAGAGGGCGGCCGCCACACCCCGTTCATGAACAACTACCGTCCGCAGTTCTACTTCCGTACCACGGACGTTACCGGTGTTGTTAACCTGCCAGAGGGCACCGAGATGGTTATGCCTGGCGACAACGTTGAGATGTCCGTTGAGCTCATCCAGCCGGTCGCTATGGACGAGGGCCTGCGCTTCGCTATCCGCGAGGGCTCCCGCACCGTCGGCGCTGGCCGCGTTACCAAGGTTATCGAGTAATCGATACCCCGTAACCGCTCAGTAGAGCTTTAAAGAGTCCGCTCCACCTTCGGGTGGGGCGGATTTTTTGATCTATATTTTTTGCTTGCCCAATATGGTGTCTCCCTCGTCCGTGAGGTCCATCTGGGCGGCAATGGTCCCAGTAGCCCTGGGCCGGTATAGTCTGTAGGGATATGGATGACCCCACCCGCATCGATCCCACGCTTGAGTCCCTCCGCCGCGCCTGGGAAGGTCAGCCCGACCTCAGCCTTCCCACTTTCTTTGCCATGCTGGCTAATCACGGCATTGGATGGGGCGTCACCGACGCCGAACTCGTTGCGGAGTTGGAGCGCCAGGCGGGCGTGCACCCGCCCTTGCTGCCTCTGGAGGGCGGCCGCATTGCGGAAGGGGAATGGCTCGTGCTTGCCGACGCCCCCACCTACCGCATCACCGCCACCCCTACCCACATCATCGTGCGCCGCCCTGACACCCAGCCCGTGGTGTGGGCCTATGAGTCCATTCGTTCCACGGGCCCTGGCCGCTCATTTACCATTCGGGATACCGAGGGATTTGAACACCGCTTTGGCGTGGTCTCAAGCCTTATGCGGTTGAGTGCCGAGCACCCAGACCTTAATGGCCTGAAGCGGCAAGATTTGGGCGATTTCGTCTTCATCCTTCGCTTCGCGGCGGCCATCGGTGTGCTCGATCATGGGCTGCACCTATTTGCTAAGGAGAACCGCCGCGTAACTCGCCAGGATTACTCGTGGCAGCGCATAGAAAAATGCCGCCCCGGCGAGGAACTAGAAATAATCCTCGGGGGCGGCGAGTCGGCCCGCCTTGGGGCCGTTCAGGAAGTCTTGGTGGCGGAGACTCCGAACCCGCTATTCGGATAGGTCCTTCATCGGACCTACCTTGCTGAACTGCAGCTTGTAGATGGTGTCCAAATCGGCGTCGGGAAACGCTGCGCGGAAATCGCGCTCATTGGTTTCAACCGCACCAGTAAGGCGCTCCACCGGGGTGTCCGGATTTGCCGTCACCGTGTACTGCAGCGTGGGCCGCGCGCGGTCATAAGCCACGAGGCGCTCTACGTGGTCTACGCCCTTGGCTTCATCCAAATCTTGGGCCACGGCGCCGGCGATAGCGTTCATCGACGTCGTGATAGAGCCCTTGTCATTGGAAGAAGCGGACTCCACGTTATTAAAGCGGCGGTGACGCAGGTTAGCCACTACAATCCACAGACCCAGAATAAGTAGCAGGGCGGAGCCACCGGCCAGCGCCCAGACCCACCAGTCGTTGTCCGCCAAGCTCTTCCACGTATCGTGGTCCACCCACAGGGCTAAGTACTTGGCAAATTCCACGTTGAAGTGGATCAAGATGGGCCACACGCCCAAAGCGATGAGGATGATTCCCAGCAGGCCCAGCAGGATGCGGTCAAAGGTAGCAAGTTTTCTAGACATTGTTATCCAACTCCGGAATCTTCTCTACAGCCACGGTGACCTGCGGTGGGTTCTTGAGGTGGGCCAGGCAGCGCGTTACCGCCGTCTCCACCCGGCCCTGCAGTTCCGCATCGTCCGTATCGCCATTGACGGTGACCTTGGCCGTCTTGCTATCCGCGGAGGTCTGCGCCGAGGCCACTCCCGGAACACGGCGAGCAGTGGCCGACGAGAGGCGGGCGATATCCACCGGCCGCATCCACATGGACGCGGTATCGGAGGCAAGTTGCATGTGCGTGGTGCGGCGCGTCTTCACTGCCGCGAAGAGGAAAATAAGGCCTACGACGATGGAAGCAACGCCGGCCCAGATCATCCAGGTCTGCAGCTCTTCGGTGGCGATGAGATTAAGCACCGGCTGTACCCAGGACTGCGCGTCGGAACCGGATCCCACCAGCCACGTCTCGCGCACGCCGACGACGCCCGCGGCGAGCAGCAGGAGCCCAAGGATTACGGCCCAAGTACGCGCCGCCGGAGATGCCTTCGGCTGCTGCCCGAAGTGTTCAGGCATGTGCTGATCAGCCATTATTGCCTCCTTGTGGGCGGTACGGGTTAATGGAAATGGCGCGCAAGGGCTCGGGTCGCGGCGCATCGACGTGCAACGGCCGAGGATTTGCCGGCCTGACCTCAATGCGCTTGAGCGGTTGCGGCCGCGGGGCCTTTACGGTGCGCGCAGGAGCAGACTTGGGGGTCTCGACGCGGCGCGGAGTCCACTCGTGGCGAATCTCGATCTCGCGCAGTGGCTGCGGACGAGGAGTTGCTACCTGAATCTTCCGTGCCAGTGGACGAACCTGCCCACTAGGGATCAACCTGGCTGGGCGCGGTGCAGCCACGCTGTGCACGCGAACCGGTTTGGGTTCCCTAATCGGCCGCACTGTGTGGTCGCTTGGGGGCGTCACCTCACGCAGCTGGTGGTCTGGAAGGTCAGCGGAAATGTTGCGTACCTCGGCCTCGCGCGGGGTGTCCACGGACTGCACTGCGACGCCGGTGGCCGGCGCAGCGATGGTGCGCACCGGGGCCTCCTGCGGTGTGGCAATGCTGCGTACATCCACCGACTCCGCAGTGACCGGCTGCCATACCGGCGAAGGCGTGACATGCGGTGCGACGGCTGCAGCGACCTGGCGCTGCTCCACCTCCGCGGCAGTCACTCGGTTGCCCGGAACGGAACCGCCGACGGTGACATTGACGCGAGTCGTGGAATAACCGGTGTGCGCCGCGATGGCCTCCGAGATGGCGGCACGAGTATGTTCCGCCACCGTGGTGACCGGCGAAGGCCACACCACGCCAATGGTGGCGTTGACGGCCGCTACCTCGCGCTCCGAGTCCATTTGGACCGAGACCCGTGGAAAACCGCGGCCGCCGATGCCCGCTAGCTTGGCCTCTATAGCCTTGGTGCCGGGCACGCTAGCAATCGCGGCGGTAACGATGCGTTCCATGGTCCGCAGCGAGATACGCGTGTGGCCCTGAGTGGAACTATCTGTCATTAACCTTGGCCTTTCTCCTTACCAATGAGGCCATTCCACACAGAAGTGAGATCGATACGGCCATCAAAGTGTGCTCCCACAATGCCGCCGATTGCGGCAAGGAGTACGGCGAGCAAAGTAGGACCCCAGCCTAGGTACAAAAAGAAGGCAAGAATAAGGCCGGAAATGATGCCCAAAGTGGTGTAATTCTTCATATCTATTCCTTCGATGGAGCAGCGGATAAGCCATCTACGGCGTCAGAAAACTCAACGTCAATGCGCTGCAGTTCGGGACAAGCCCCACGGGCGGCGGACCGAATATCTTCTGCCAAGGCATACAGGTCCGGCGCGGCGCTGATATCAACGCGAATGTTGATCTGCAGGTGGCGATCATCGCGCGGGTCGGGCCGCCGCATGCCGACGATGCGCTCGCCGGGGAGGTATAAACTCACCGAACCGAACGAACCGCCGTCGAGCGCGGCGACACCGCGTACCTTCCGGACTGCCTCTGCAATAGCGCGGGCGTGGCTTACCTCGAGCTCGAAACGTGCTCGGGGCTCAGGCATTGGGCTTAAGCCTGACCCTGGTTCAAAGCAGCCTGGTCTTCTGCCTCGGACTCATCCTTTGGCAGCTTTACGTCGTGAACAACAACGTTGACGCGCTCGACGCTCAGGCCGGTCATGCGCTCAACGGCATTCATGATGTTGCGGCGGATGGCCTCGGCGAGCTCGTGGATGGCCACGCCGTACTCAGCGGTGATGGCAATGTCGATGCGAGCGGTGCCGTCCGCTACCTCTACGTCCACACCCTGGCGGACGTCCTCAGAAGCACCGAAGGACTCGCGGATATTGCCGATCATGCGGGCTCCGCCGCCACCTAGGGCATCCACGCCGGAAACCTCGCGAGCAGCGATGCCGGCGATCTTGGAGACCACGACATCATCGATGGTGGTGGTGCCGTACTGGGTTTCCAGGTTGTTATTGACCTCGCGCTCCTCGGAAGCAGGAACCTGGTTGTCGGAGTTTTGTGCAGGGGTCTTGTTTTCAGACATGGGCGAGTGAGCCTTTCTCTATTGGGTGATGCATGAACGCGATATTCAACTATCTAGGCAGGACAAAGAGTCCACAGCCATTACCTCCGAGCTTAGATACTTCTCAGCCCAGTGTGGGGTGCGAGGCAACAAATTTTTCCAAAACGTGATTTTTGGCACGGTTTAATACGCGGCTTGAAAAACCGCAGCCCAACATGCTTAAATACAAAGGTTGCTTTAACAGGGCAGCGAGAACCGAGGTTCGGTGATGGCGGCGGACGTCGCCAAGCATGAGTCTCGGGGAGACGCTGAGCTGGTAAAGCGAACATGACACCTTCGTTGTCGCCATGGTTCAGGGAAACCTGAAGCATTGACTGGAAGGTCATCCAATCGGGCTAGGTCCGCGTTAGAGCAGTGACACCCCGAGAAGATGGACCGGAGAAGGGGCATGGCAAATAAACAGCGGCAGTAGACGAATTGGACACTCTCCACGTGTAATGCGTGAAAACCGTCCTCTTCACAATACTTTGACTACGGGTCTTGTACCCCGTCGAGAGCACTGCGTCCTGGCACTTGCCATGTACCGCAACTCTTGGTCGTCATGACAGTCAGACCACTGGCGTTGTGTCAGGCCCCAAGCCCGGACAACGTTATAGAGAAATCGAGAAGCAATTTCCCACCGCTTCACGCCCCGGAAACGCCGGGAATGTGAAAGTGGGGAAGCGAGGAAGAGGATAAGCGTGGCGGGACAAAAAATCCGCATTCGGCTGAAGGCCTATGACCACGAGGCTATCGACGCTTCTGCAAAGAAGATCGTCGAGACCGTTACCCGTACCGGTGCTCGTGTAGTTGGCCCAGTGCCGCTCCCAACCGAGAAGAACGTATACGCAGTTATTCGTTCTCCGCACAAGTACAAGGACTCTCGCGAGCACTTCGAGATGCGCACTCACAAGCGCCTGATCGACATTCTCGACCCAACCCCGAAGACCGTTGATGCTCTTATGCGCATCGATCTTCCGGCAAGCGTCGACGTGAACATCCAGTAAGCGACTTTGGTGGAGAACAAATAATGAGTGAAAACGAGATCAAGGGCATTCTGGGCAAGAAGCTCGGCATGACCCAGGTCTTCGACGAGGACAACCGCGTTGTGCCGGTTACCGTCGTCGAGGCAGGGCCATGCGTTGTCACCCAGATTCGCACCCCCGAAACCGATGGCTACAGCGCCATCCAGATCGCCTTTGGCGAAATCGACCCACGCAAGGCAAACAAGCCGGTTGGTGGACACTTCAAGAAGGCTGGCGTAACCCCGCGCCGTCACGTTGCGGAAATCCGCATGGACGACACCTCTGCATACGAGGTTGGCCAAGAGGTCAAGGTTGACATCTTCGAGGGCATCACCTTCGTTGACGTCACCGGCAAGACCAAGGGCCACGGCTACGCCGGCGCCATGAAGCGCCACGGCTTCGCAGGCCAGGGCGCAGCTCACGGTAACCAGGCCGCTCACCGCCGCGTTGGCGGCATCGGCGGCGCTGCTACCCCGGGCCGCGTCTTCAAGGGCAAGCGCATGGCTGGCCGTATGGGCCACGACCGCGTGACCACCCAGAACCTGAAGATTCAGAAAATCGATGCCGAGTCCAACCTGCTGCTCATCAAGGGTGCTATCCCTGGTGCGCGCGGCGGCCTCGTCACCGTTAAGACCGCAGTGAAGGGCGGTGCACACGCATGAGCAACCTCAAGCTAGACGTCCACACTTCCGAGGGTAAGACCAACGGCTCTGTAGACCTGCCAGCTGAAATCTTTGACACCGAGGCATCCATTGCTTTGATGCACCAGGTTGTTAACGCTCAGCTTGCTGCTGCACGCCAGGGCACCCACGCAACCAAGACCCGCGGCGACGTCCGCGGTGGTGGTCGCAAGCCTTTCCGTCAGAAGGGCACCGGCCGTGCACGCCAGGGCTCCATCCGCGCACCGCACTACACCGGTGGCGGCACTGTCCATGGCCCACAGCCACGCGACTACGCACAGCGCACCCCTAAGAAGATGATCAAGGCTGCTCTCTTCGGTGCACTGTCTGACCGTGCTCGCAACGAGCGCATCCACGTCATCGAAGAGCTCGTACCGGGCCAGAAGCCGTCCACCAAGTCGGCCAAGGCCTTCCTCGAGTCCCTGACCGAGCGCAAGAACGTGCTGCTGGTCATCGGCCGCGAGGACATCAATGCTCGTCGTAGCGCTAATAACCTGCCTAACGTCCAGATCCTGGACGCTGGCCAGCTCAACACCTACGACGTTCTCTACTCCGATGACGTTGTGTTCTCCGTTGAGGCGCTACACACCTTCATCAACCGCGCAACCGGCGCGGATAAGGAGGAGAACTAATGGCTAAGATTTCTAACCCACGCGATATCATCATCGCTCCGGTTGTATCCGAGAAGTCCTACGGTCTGATGGAGCAGAACGTATACACGTTCTACGTCTCCACGGACTCCAACAAGTCCCAGATTAAAGATGCCGTAGAGCAGATCTTTGACGTAAAGGTCGACTCCGTGAACACCGTGAACCGTGCAGGTAAGCGTAAGCGCACCCGCACCGGTTACGGCCAGCGTAAGTCCACCAAGCGTGCATACGTGACGCTCCGTGAAGGCAGCGACTCCATCGACGTCTTTGGCGCACAGGCCTAAGACGGAGACGAAGTAAGGAAGAATTATGGCTATTCGTAAGTACAAGCCGACAACTCCGGGTCGCCGCGCATCCTCCGTTTCTGAGTTTGACGAGATCACTCGTTCTACTCCGGAGAAGTCCCTGCTGCGCCCGCTGAGCAAGACTGGTGGCCGTAACAACTACGGCCGCATCACCACTCGCCACATCGGCGGTGGCCACAAGCGCCGTTACCGTCTGATCGACTTCCGTCGTAACGACAAGGACGGCATTCCGGCAAAGGTCGCTCACATCGAGTACGACCCGAACCGCACCGCAAACATCGCACTGCTGCACTACGTTGATGGCGAGAAGCGCTACATCATCGCCCCTAAGGGCCTGAAGCAGGGCACCATCGTAGAGTCCGGCGCGAACGCAGATATCAAGGTTGGCAACAACCTGCCGCTGCGCAACATCCCGACCGGTTCCACCATCCACGCTGTTGAGCTCAAGCCGGGCGCTGGCGCTAAGCTGGCCCGCTCCGCTGGTGCTTCCATCCAGCTGCTGGGTAAGGAAGGCAAGTACGCAGTTCTGCGTATGCCGTCTTCCGAAATCCGCCGTGTGGACATCCGCTGCCGCGCCACCGTTGGTGAGGTCGGCAACGCCGAGCAGATGAACATCCGCTGGGGCAAGGCCGGCCGTATGCGTTGGAAGGGCGTACGCCCGACCGTCCGCGGTGTCGTTATGAACCCGGTTGACCACCCACACGGTGGTGGTGAGGGTAAGACCTCGGGTGGTCGCCACCCTGTGTCCCCATGGGGCCACAAGGAGGGTCGCACCCGCAACCCGAACCGTTACTCCAACAACATGATCGTGCGCCGTCGTCGCCCGAACAAGAAGCGCTAAGAGGAGGTAAACAATGCCACGCAGCCTTAAGAAGGGCCCGTTCGTCGATGAGCACCTCCTCAACAAGGTGGATGCTCAGAACGATGCAGGCACCAAGCAGGTCATCAAGACCTGGTCTCGCCGCTCGACCATTCTCCCCGATTTCATCGGTCACACCTTCGCCGTCCATGACGGCCGCAAGCACGTGCCGGTTTTCATCGAGGATTCCATGGTCGGCCACAAGCTGGGCGAGTTTGCACCAACCAAGACCTTTAAGGGTCACGTCAAGGATGACAAGAAGGGACGTCGATAAGCGATGAGTGAGACCATCACCTCCGCATCCGCCACGGCCCGCTACGTCCGCGTCACCCCGATGAAGGCACGTCGCGTGCTCGATCTGGTCCGCGGCAAGTCCGTAAGCGAAGCCCTGGCTATCCTGAAGTACGCACCGCAGGGTGCTTCCAAGCCAGTTGCCAAGGTCGTTGCATCTGCAGCCGCTAACGCTGAGAACAACTTCGGCCTCGACCCGCGCACCCTGGTCATCTCCGAGGCTTATGCCAACGAGGGTCCGACCATGCGTCGTTTCCAGCCGCGTGCACAGGGTCGTGCATTCATGATTCGTAAGCGCACCAGCCACATCACCGTGGTTGTCGAAAGCCAGCAGGAAGGGGCCAAGTAATGGGCCAGAAGATCCATCCTCACGGCCTACGTTTGGGCATCACTTCCGACTGGAAGACCCACTGGTTCGCCGATAAGGACTACGCGAACTACGTAGCCGAAGACATCAAGATTCGTAACTACCTCAACAAGGGCCTCGAGCGCGCCGGCATTGCCGACGTCGTCATCGAGCGCACCCGCGACCGCGTCCGCGTCGACATTCACACCGCCCGCCCGGGCATCGTGATTGGCCGCCGCGGTGCTGAGGCTGACCGCATCCGCCGCGAGCTGGAAAAGCTCACCGGCAAGATGGTTGCTCTCAACATCCTCGAGGTCAAGCAGGTAGACGCAAACGCAACCCTGGTTGCTCACTCCATCGCGGAGCAGCTGGTTAACCGTGTCGCATTCCGTCGTGCAATGCGCAAGGCTATCCAGTCCGCTATGCGCCAGCCACAGGTTAAGGGCATCAAGATCCTGCTGTCCGGCCGCCTGGGCGGTGCAGAAATGTCCCGCGTTGAGCGCTACCACGAGGGTCGCGTTCCGCTGCACACTCTTCGCGCCGAAATCGACTACGGCACCGCAGAGGCCCACACCACCTTCGGCCGCATCGGCATCAAGGTGTGGATCTACAAGGGTGACGTCGTCGGTGGCGTACGCGAGTCCGAACTGAACGCTCCGGCACAGGGCCGTGGCCGTGACCGCAATGGTCGCTCCCGCCGCGGTGGCCAGCGCCGCCAGCGTGCACAGCAGAAGCAGGAGGGCTAATCCATGCTGATTCCTAAGCGTGTTAAGTACCGCCGTCAGCACCGCCCGAACCGTCGCGGCGTGTCCAAGGGCGGTAACCGCATCAACTTCGGCGATTACGCTATCCAGGCTCTCGAGCCGGCGTACATCACCAACCGTCAGATTGAGGCCGCACGTATTGCCATCAACCGCCACGTCAAGCGTGGTGGCAAGGTGTGGATCAACATCTTCCCGGACCGTCCGTTGACCCAGAAGCCGCTTGGCGTTCGTATGGGTTCCGGTAAGGGCCCGGTCGAGAAGTGGGTGGCTAACGTTAAGCCAGGCCGCGTACTTTTCGAGATGAGCTACCCAACCGAGGCCGTTGCTATTGAGGCTCTGCGCCGTGCAGGCCAGAAGCTTCCTTGCAAGGTCCGTATCATCAAGAAGGAGGACCAGTTCTAATGGCAACCGGTACCCCCGCCCACGAGTTCCGTGAGCTCGACAACGCTGAGCTGCAGTCCCGCCTGAAGGATGCGAAGGAAGAGCTGTTCAACCTTCGCTTCCAGAAGGCCACCGGCCAGCTGACCAACAACCGCCGCATCGGCACGGTTAAGCGCGACATTGCCCGCATCTACACCGTTCTGCGCGAGCGCGAGCTGGGCCTGTCCGTTGCTCCGGGAGCTGAGGCTTAATCATGAGTGAGGCTAACGTGACTGAATCCAAGAAGGCACCTACTCCGAAGAAGGAGAAGGTCAAGGGCGCTCCTAAGGTTCGCACCGGCTACGTAGTATCCGACAAGATGACCAAGACCATCGTTGTCGAGCTGGAAGACCGCAAGCAGCACGCCCTGTACGGCAAGATCATGCGCTCTAACAAGAAGGTTAAGGTGCATGATGAGGAAGAAACCGCAGGCATCGGCGATCTCGTACGCATCGCTGAGACCCGCCCGCTGTCCAAGGACAAGCACTTCCGTCTCGTTGAGATCATCGAGAAGGCTAAGTAAAACCTAGCCAGCGCAGCCCCTGCTCCGAATCTTAGGGTTCGGGGTGGGGGCCTTCGCCGTTTTAGGACTTCTTTACGGCCGGGCCCTGCCATAAAACCAGTAGGGTACCCACGTGACGTCGGTGGTATCTAGGCCCCATTCATTCACTGCGAGGCCTCGCACGCTTTTTGCTAGGCTCCCCTCGCCGGAAGCCCATACGTACCCTGGCCCCAGCGCACCGGCATAGTCCGCTCTCAGGGCGGCAACGACAGCCTCCGCCTCCTCGTGCGGTTGGGTATGAATTATCCGCAGGCTGTGTACGCTCGCCTCCCATCTAGCTGCGAGGCCTGGTTCTACCTCGTCGTTGCTGGTAACCACGGCCATAACGTCGGTGGCCCGAAGCATTTCCGGGTTATGTTGTTCTTGGTAGGCCAAAATGTGCCGCAGCGCGGGCAGGGCGGATGCGTCGGCGACTAGAAGTTGTGGCTTCTCGGTTGGCCGCCAGAGGTCGTTGCAGGTGAAGAATCCCGCTGTATCCCCGGCTTGTGCGCGGCGAATCCACCGCGAGCCAGGTCCTGAATCACCGTGTGTCACCACGTCGACATCGACTGTGGCCTCCTCCGAGTGGAGCGCGCGGATGGTGTACCAGCGCAGGTCCGGCCGCCTCTCCTCGTCGATCGCGCTCACAGCCGAGCGGAGGTTTATGCCGTCGACGGGGAAGGGTGTAAATTCCTGTTCAGCTCGGGGCATGACGAGTCCAAAGAATTCATCGGGGCCGGAGAGGGTGTATGTCCGGAACGCCTCGGCGTAGAACGTGAGCCGGTGCAAGCGTGGACGGATCCGTTTATTGGCGGTCAAAGTAACGGGGATGAGTTCGTGCTCAGACATTGGGGCCGATTGTAGAGAAGGGTTCATGTGTCTAATAAATTACTATTTTAGTTTAGCCTTGCCTAATTGACCCTATGCGTTATAGGGTAAGCAAGGTTATTTTCCTCCTTTATTGAAAGGCTTAACCTCATGAAGATTTTCGGCCGTCGCACCATGGGCGCAGTAGCAATGCTTTCCGCCGGAGCCGTAGCTTTAGGCGGTTGCTCGCGCGGTGGGGGCGATGACACAGCTCAGGCGACCGACGCTGCCAGCGAGCAGCGCGTGGCTAGCCTGGGTCTAGGTGATGCCGACACACTGCTTGCCCTGGGGATCACTCCCGTAACGGTGGCGCCGTGGGGTGCTGAGGGCGATGGCGACCCTTCTGGCATCGGCCCCTGGGCAGAGGAACTTTTGGGCGAGGCAAAGCCTGAGGTGATTTATAATACCGCAACCGGATTTACGGCGGATACCTTTGAGCAGGTCACCGCGGCTGACCCCAGCCAGATCATTGCGGTGAACCAGGCGGTGGATGCACGCACGAAAGAATCCCTGGAAGAAATCGCGCCTACCACCGTCAAGCCGAACGGCTATGAAGACTGGCAGGTACCCTGGGAAAAGCAGGTAGAGACCATCGCGGATGCGGTGGGCAAAGAAGACGACGGCGATAAGCTTATCGATGACACCGAAAAGGCCTTCGAGGAATTCCGCCACGAGCACGCGGAATTGCAGGATAAGTCTGCGGCCATCGTCATGCCTTATGACGGCAAAATTGGCCTATACACCGAGGAGGATGGGCGTGGACAATTTATCGAGGACCTTGGCATGGAGATCCCCGATGCATTGCAGGGCGATGGCGGCAGCTTCTTCGTCGACATTGCCCCAGAAAACTACGCGAAGCTTAACCAGGTTGATTACCTCTTTGTCCTGGACTACAACGGTTCCTCCGATGCCTTGAAGAAGGATAAGACCTTCCAAGGCCTCGACATTGTCAAGGATGGTCGCGTGCGCTACTTGGATACGGATACCGGCAATGCCATGAGTATGCCGAACCCGGTGACCATCCCCTGGGCAGTAGATAAATTTGAAGAGAAGCTGTAATTGTTAGCAACCACGATGGACGGCCAAAAAATCCTGCCGGTTTCCACAGCAGATAGTCCTACTACCACACCGGTATTAGCGCGGGCACAGGGGCATAAGATGCTGCTTGTCGCCTTAATCCTCACCAGCCTGGTGTTGGCGGTGGCGTCTTTGGCGGTGGGATCTCGCTCGATTCCGCCCGGGGAAGTCATCGCTGCCCTGCACGGGGCAGGGGAACAAGATATCCGCGATATCGTGTGGAATCTGCGCCTGCCGCGCACCTTCTTGGCTTATTTCGCCGGCGCGGCCCTTGCTGTGGCAGGTGTGCTGGCGCAATCGTGGACCAGAAACCCGCTAGCGGATCCAGGATTTATTGGTGTTACCGCGGGCGCGTCCTTCTTCGTTGCCTTAGGCACGGCCATTGGCATTGCTACCTCCACCAGTACGCGGACCGCCCTCGCGCTCGTTGGCGCGGGTATTACTACGCTGCTGGTCTTAGCCGTATCGCGGCGGTTTGAGGATCCCCTGACGCTCATTCTGGTGGGCGCCGGCGTCTCCGCAGCCTTGGGATCGGGCGCGATGATCATCGGTCTATATTCCACGGACGTCCTCGATAGCATGCGGCGGTGGACTATCGGCTCGACCTTTGGCCGCGGCCTAGAAGACGTCGCGATCGCGGGCATAGGGCTTGTTATTGGCGTAGCGTGTGCGGCGATGGTGGCTAGACCCCTTGACCTCTTGGCCATGGGGGAGGAGTCCTCCCTCGCCTTGGGTGGGTCCCCCACCACCGCGCGGATGGGCGCGGCGCTCAGCGTCGTGGTGTTGGCCGGCAGCGCAACGGCAGCAACAGGTCCCATTGCCTTCGTCGGTTTTGCCATTCCCCATATCGTGCGGCGGGTGGTGGGCCCTAGCGTTGCCACCTTGCTTTTGCCCTCCGCGCTCTTGGGCGGTTGTGCCGTGCTTGCCGCTGATATCACCGGCCGTCTCATTGCGGGTAACTCGGAGCTGGAGATGTCGATCGTCCTCGCGATAGTGGGCGCACCTTTCCTCATTTGGGGTGCTCACCGCGGCGTGGGCCGAGCATGGGGCAATAACGCATGACCGCAATCAGCACTACTTTAAAAGCTCAACAACGCCGCCGGCACGTGCGCGTGCTCGCTTCCACGCTGGTATTCATCCTCATTGCCCTTAGTGCATACCTAGTGTTACTGGGGCAAGGTCCCATGGCATTGAGTCCGTGGCAGGTCATCGATGTCCTCACCGGAGGCGGCAGCAAGAACCGCATCAGGGTGGTGTGGGACTTGCGCCTGCCGGTTGCCATCGCCACCGTCATCGTGGGCGCCACCCTCGGCCTGGCCGGTTCTTGGACGCAAACCATGGCTCGTAACCCGCTGGCCTCCCCGGATATTTTAGGCGTTACCGGCGGGGCGTCGGTGCTGGTGGTCTTGGGCACCGTGCATTCACGTCCCAGTTTCGCCGAGGGGATTCCGGAGTTTTGGTGGCGGGCATGCTTGGCGATGATCGGCGCCCTCCTCGTTGTCATCCTCCTCGCCGTTTTGGGTGGCATCGGTACGAGCAACCGCATCGTCATCGTCGGTATTGCGTTATCACTGATGTTTCAAGCCATCGTCGCGTATTTAATGCGCAGCGCCCAGATCCTGCGCGCTGCGGAGGCGCAAACTTGGCTCGCGGGATCGACTGGATTCGTGCGCATGGAGGTCATCCTCCCCCTCCTGGTGGCATTAGCGCCGTTTCTCGCCATAGGCATCTGGTGCGCGCGGGAGCTGCCGCTGCTTGCCCATGATGATTCCTCCGCAACCACCCTGGGCGTGAACATCTCCCGCCAGCGTGCCCTACTGCTTATTGCGGCAACCGGTATCAGCGCCGTGGTGGTCTCGGTGGTGGGGCCCATTGGGTTTATCGCGCTGTTGGCGCCGCACCTGGCGCGGATGGTGGCGCGCACCCCCACGCCATCGCCGCTGGCATCAGCGGCCGCGGGTGCCGCATTGCTGACCGTGTGTGCTGTGATCGCCGGTGCTATCCCGGTAAATGCACCGGTGGGTGCGGTTTCCTCGGTCATCGGCGGCGGCGCCTTGGTGATAGTGGTGTGGAATGCGGCCGGGCGCAGCTAAAAGTTGTGCTGCGGCACAGCAGGGGAAACGGACAAGCATCGCGCCGGATGGTGCTAGACAGTCAGACGTGGATGAAGGAAAAGAAATGAAGGATAATCAGCCTAATCAGCCTAATCAGCCTAAACAGACCACGAGCCCGAAGCCTCGGTGCAGCCTCCACGCCACCGGCATTCATGCGGGATATAAGGATGGCGGGGATATCCTTGCCGGCGTTGATCTGCACGCCCGCGCCGGCGAAGTCACCACGCTCATTGGGCCCAATGGCTGCGGCAAGTCCACGCTGCTGAAAACTCTCTCGAAAATCCTGGCCCCGCGGCAGGGCAGCGTCATGGTCGGGGAAGTTGACCTACACGCCATGTCTGCGAAGGATGCCGCGCAGCAGGTGGCGTTGCTGCCACAGCACCCCGTGGCCCCCGATGGGCTGCGGGTGGGTGAGTTGGTCGCGCGCGGGCGTCATCCCCATCAGAGGAGGATGCGCGGCCTTTCCGCTACGGACCGGGAGATCATTGCGCAGGCCTGCGAGGCTACCGAAATTGTGGACTTCCTCGATCGTGATATCGCTTCGCTATCGGGCGGGCAGCGCCAGCGCGTCTGGCTGGCGTTGGCCCTGGCACAAGATACGCCCGTGCTGCTTCTCGATGAACCCACAACCTTCCTCGACCCTGCCCATGCCATGCGCATGCTGGAGTTGGCCCGCGCACAGGCGCAGGCGGGAAAGACAGTGGTTGTAGTCCTACACGATCTCATGCTGGCGGGCCACTATTCTGATTCCATGGTGGTGATGAAAGCCGGCGATATCATCGCTCGTGGGGCGCCGAAACAAGCGCTATCCCCGAAGGTTTTGGCGCAGGCCTATGGCATCGAGGCTGAGGCCTGGGAGGATCCGCTTGGCGATGCCCCCATCATCGTTCCCCGCCGCGTCGTAGCGGCGCATTAGTGGAGACCTGCCAATAGTGGCTGTGTGCCAGCCGCTTTACTTGACCTTTCGTTGTACATCTAGCAAGGAAATTGCCACTACAAAAAGATTGAGCACGCTTCCCGCGCCGAGCAAAAAAGTGCCGATTCGATAGGCGCCTGTCCCTACGGCGGCCATATTGCCGTAGATATAGACCCAGATGCCCCAGCCGATGAGCAGAACGAGGCCGGCGAGGCCGGAGAGCAAGCGCAGGCTGCGCGGGGAGGAGGGGGCGAAGAATTTATAGGCGGCGTCGACAAGCGCGCATGCAGCAATGCCCAAACTCAAGCCGCCGGTGAGCCATACCGGTAGCAGAGCGGAGGCGCCAAAGACTACAGGCAAGATAAACGCGAGAAAGGCGAGGATAAAGAGCGCGGCGTGTAACCACAGGGTGCGCTTGGTGTAGGTCATATTAGAAACTGTACTAAGAATTCCCCGGCGTCCGGGCATTTCAATCTTGTAGGGGCTTGGTTTTCGTATACGCGGGTCTTGTTCTGGGCGAAATAAAACTGCGCCGGCCGGACCGAAGCCCGACCGGCGCAGCCAGTCTCAATTCAGCTTCCTACTTGGTAGGAAGGCTCTTGCTTAAGCGAAGAACTTGCGGCGTGCGGCGAATGCGCCAGCAGCAACCATCGCAGCTACGGCCAGAGCAGCCAGAGCCTGTGCAACGGAGTTGGAGCCGGTCTCAGCGGCCATGCCGCGAACGGAATCGGTGCCTTCGCCAGCAGCTGGGGCGGTCGGTGCGTCAGCCTGAGCTGCGTCGCCCTCAGCCAGCTTGCCGCCCTGAGCAACAACCTCGTCCTTGTTGGAGTTCAGCATCTGCTCGGAAGCAGACTTCTCCTCAGCGGTTGGCTCCTGGCCCTTGCGTGCCTCGTCCTTGACGTAGGTCTTGCCGTCCTGGGACAGGTACCAGGTGATGCCACCGATTACCAGGGCTGCCGGAAGTGCCAACCAAGCCAGCTTCTTCTTGTCGAAGCCAGGCTTCGGGTCCTCAGACGGGAATGCCTTTGCGTAAGCGTCGCGCATCTCGTCGGTGATCTCTTCGTTCACCAGAGCTGGGTCATTAACGTAGATAGTCTTATCCTTCAGGCTCTGGTACCACTCGTTGCCCTCGGCGTCCTTCTTGGTGGCTGGAGCAGGGATACCCTCTTCTTCGGAACCCTCGGAGTCAGTACCCTCGGCGTCGGCTGCGCCTTCGGTATCGGCCTCGGTTCCAGGGGTCTCAGAATCAGTGTTTTCACCATCCTCGGACTGCTGACGCTCCCAGATAGCGCGAGCCTGATCCTCAGTGAGGGTAGGTACGCTGTTCTCGCCGGCTGGGTTCTCAAAGCGGTCGCGTGGTGCGTAGCTGCCGTCGGCCTGCTTGTCATAGGTAATGCCATCGGTTTCGATGGAGGCTGGTAGTGGCATCTGAGCCTGAGCAACAGCTGCACCGCCGAAGGCGAGAGCGCCAGTCAGTGCTGCAGCGGTCAGAGTCTGTGGCAAACGCTTCATGTGGTTCTCCTTAAGGGAATGTGTTGTTACGCGCATCCGGTGGAGGTACGCGCCAAAAGTTATGAGTCGTTCTCGACGCCAATCACGATAGTCACACGATTCACAGTTGTCACGCTAGAAACATTAATTAACTGAGATTTTCATGCGTTGCAGATGTAGGAAACCTGGCAAATTGGAACGGGTGTGCGCCTGAAATTGCACTAAGAGACGTTAGCGTGTTGGACGTATGTGCAGATAATGCGGTCAACATCGCCAAGCGTGTGTGTCACTGCATTCGAAATTAGGGGCCAAGGGGGTAGGCGGGGGTGTTGGCGAAAATAATTTGGGAAGAGAGGGGGGCGTCGGCAAGCGCTAAGTGGTGTTTTGGTATGGGCGCTGGCGTGTGGTTGAATGTATAGGTTGCAAAAGCTGGTCGGCCCGTAGCGGTGCGTTTCCGAACCGCCGGTCCGAGACCCTTCGGCATAGTCCGTTGTCAAGGCTTGAGCATCGCAAGTTTGTAGACCGCGTGCGGCAAGGACGGAAATCTTACCGCACATCAATCCAGGTCAGGAGACCCATAGTGATTCAGCAAGAATCGCGTCTGCGCGTCGCCGACAACTCTGGTGCACGTGAACTGCTGTGCATCCGCGTTCTCGGCGGCTCTGTCCGACGCTCCGCTGGCATCGGCGACGTCATCGTCGCGACTGTCAAGGACGCCGTTCCAGGCGGCAACGTCAAGGAAGGCGACGTAGTTAAGGCCGTTATCGTCCGCGCCAAGAAGGAGACCCGTCGTCCGGACGGCTCCTACATTCGCTTCGACGAGAACGCTGCAGTTGTTCTCAAGGGCGATAGCGAGCCCCGTGGTACCCGTATCTTCGGACCGGTTGCTCGCGAACTTCGTGACAAGCGTTTCATGAAGATCGTTTCTCTCGCACCGGAGGTGATCTAGTCTTATGAAGATCCATAAGGGAGATATGGTGATTGTCATTTCGGGCCCAGATAAGGGCGCGAAGGGCAAGGTCATCGAGGCATACCCAAAGCGTGACAAGGTCCTCGTTGAGGGCGTTAACCGCATCAAGAAGCACGTCGCAAACTCTGCTGCCGAGCGTGGCGCCGAGTCCGGCGGAATCGTTACCCAGGAAGCTCCGATCCACGTGTCCAACGTTGCGATCGTTGACTCCGAAGGCAACCCGACCCGCGTGGGCTACCGTTTCGACGAGAACGGCAAGAAGGTCCGTATCGCGCGTAGCAACGGGAAGGACATCTAAAAATGAGCGAGAACTACACCCCGCGTCTGAAGACTCGCTACCGCGAGGAAATCCGCAAGTCCCTGAATGACGAGTTCAAGTACGACAACGTCATGCAGATCCCTGGTGTCACCAAGGTCGTCGTCAACATGGGCGTTGGCGAAGCCGCACGTGACTCCAAGGTCATCAACGGCGCACTCGAGGATCTGACCGCTATTACCGGTCAGAAGCCGCAGCTGCGTCGCGCTAAGAAGTCCATCGCGAACTTCAAGCTCCGCGAGGGCATGCCCATCGGTGCACGCGTTACCCTGCGCGGCGACCGTATGTGGGAGTTCTTGGACCGCCTGCTGACCATCGCGCTGCCACGTATTCGTGACTTCCGCGGCCTGTCTGATCAGCAGTTCGACGGCCACGGCAACTACACCTTCGGCCTGTCCGAGCAGTCCATGTTCTACGAGATCGACATCGACAAGATCGATCGCCCTCGTGGTATGGACATCACCGTCGTTACCACCGCTACTAACGACGACGAGGGCCGCAAGCTCCTGCGCGAGCTCGGCTTCCCGTTCAAGTAAATAGAGCGCTAAGAATCCCAACTCCCCGGAAGGGGCGTTGGGATTTTCTAGTTTTACCGAGCACCTTGAATTCAAAGGTGCGCAGGCGCTGGCGTGCGCGGGCCTGGCTTAAGCGCTTTCGGCCTCTGTGTGAGTGGTGCCCTCATACTGCCAGCCGACGACCGCGTTGCGTACCGCTGGCTCCAACGGATTCGCAGGTTGGATACAACTAATGGTGAGCAGGCGGCCGGGCATGGGCCCATCGCCCCAGATAGAGGTGTCATCAGAAAGGCCTTGCTTATCAGGGTCGTGCAGATCGGTTGCGGTATAGATGAGCCAGTTCTGCCCGGAGTCTTGGGTGCGCACGTAGAGCTTGTCTCCCAGATGAACCTTGTGCTCATTGGCGGAGCCATCGTAGAGATTATTGAATACGCCTGGCACGCCCGCACCCGTATGCCCGGCGATGACTACGATGTCCTGGGCCGTCGTGCCCGGCAGTGAATAAGGACGGTCTTCGGCTGTATAGGTGCAGGCCTTATTCATGGAATCCGGATTGATAGCGCCATTGAACACGCGGCAGGAACCATCCTCAAACTCGGCGTGTACCTCGATCGCTGGGATGAATAGCTCTACCGCGGGGGAAGGTTCAATAGCAGGCGCCTCTTGGGCGGTGACTTCGTTGGTCTCCAGGCCTTCGGGCGGATTGACCACGCGATTGATGGTGCTGGCGATCGCTATCGTGGCGATGATGCCCACGACGACGCGCAGGATGCCGGAGGACTTCCATGCTTCTTTGATGCGGTGCCACAGGGTGGGCTTACGGCGCTGGCGAGGGAGGGAAGTGTCCTCGATGCGGCGCGGCGGGCGGCGGCGCTGTTGTTGGCGGGTGCGCGACTCGGTCTGGCGCCACTGGCGATCCGCATCCGTGTGCTGGGAACGCGATGGGACGTGCCGGCGCCCGTTAGTAGGAAGCCGATTCGGTTCCCTCCGCGGCCGGTAGTGGGAATCCATGCGACCTCCGAAGAGAAATTAAGGGTTATAGGAAAGCTCTAGCTTACAACGCAGGGGTATGCATTCCCGGAATTGGCTCGGAAATAGGTGGTCAGGATAGGATTAGAAGGATTTAATTCGCTCTAATTAATGAGGTAAAAGATGTCTCTCAATGATGCTGCCAAGGCGGCAGCTGTCAAAAAGGTCACCTTGTTGGATGAATCCTTCTCTCGCTTCGCGGTGCGCTCCACCTTGGCCGGCGTGTACCTGTGCATCGGTACCGCATTTGCTGGTGTGGTTGGCCAAGCCGTCAATGGTGTAGCACCAGGCTTGGGTGCGGTGACCTTTGCTCTATTCTTTGGCCTCGGGCTCTTCGCCATTTTGATTCTGGGCGCGGATCTGGCCACGGGAAACATGATGTATATGGTCTATGCCGCAAGCAATAAGCAGGTCTCGTGGGGCAAAGCCTTCTACCTTTTGCTCATCACGACTCTCTTCAATCTGGTGGGCGCAGTCATCTTTGCGGCCATCATGGGTATGTCCGCAAAATTCGCTGACATGGATCCTTCGCATCTGTTGGTCACCCTTTCTGAGGGGAAGCTGACCAAGTCCCCGCAGGGAATGCTGGTAGAGGGAATCGCGGCGAACTTTGTGGTCAATATGGGCATCGTCGGCGCCATCTTTGCTAAGGACATTGTCTCTAAGTTCTTCGTCATCATTCCGATTATTGGCGCCTTTGTTGGCCTGGGCCTGGAGCACGTAATTGCGAACTTCTGCCTGTTTAGTCTCACCCTCTTTGGATCCGATCCGTTGCCTGCAACCCTGACTGTGGGCAATGTGGCGCTCAATTGGATCCTGGTGTGGATCGGCAATTTGATTGGCGGCGGTCTGCTGATTGGCGGCGTATACGCCTGGCTTAACCGTGGGCCGGAGGCTTACCGCGACTAGGCGAGCTCGCCGGAATACAGATTAAAGCGGTCGCCGCGAGCGAAGCCGACGAGCGCCATGCCGGTTTCGCGGGCCGTCTCGACGGCCAGGGAGGAGGCGGCGCTGACGGCAACGAGCATGCCGAATCCGGCCATCGCGGCCTTTTGGACGAGCTCGAAGCTGGCGCGCGAGCTCATCACCAAAATGAGGTCATCGGCGGGGAGTTTGTCCTCTAATAGAAGGTGGCCGATGACCTTATCCGCAGCATTGTGGCGGCCGATATCCTCGCGAATGACTACCGGTTCACCGTCCAAGGTGAAGGCACCGGCGGCGTGGATGCCGCCGGTCTTTTTAAATTGCTTCTGCTCAGCCCGGAGCTTGTCTGGCAGCTTGGCGACGACATAGGGGTCCACTGGTATATGCGGAATCGGGTAGCGGGTCTGCTTAGTCAAAGCCTCGATAGAAGAGGTGCCGCATACGCCGCAGGCGGAAGTGGTGGTGGTTAGCCGCAGATCGTTCAGGTCCAGTACGTTCTTCTTCGCCAGATCGATGTCCAGCAGGTTGTAGGTATTCATGCCGTTGACGGTGGCGCCGGCGCAGTAGCGGGCCTCGGTGACGTCGCTAAGCGAAGCAATATGGCCCTCTGAATGCAAGAACCCATGCGCCAGCTCAATGTCATGGCCAGGGGTGCGCATGGTGGTGGTGATGGTCTGACCACCCGCGCGGATCTCGAGGGGCTCCTCGCCGGCGACCGTATCGGCGCGGGTATCGACCTGCAGGCCATCTCCCAGGCGGACCTTGGTGACGGCAAAGGTGGAATTTTTGCGGCCGGCCATTACTGCAGCTCCTGCTTCAGGACATCGATATTGCCGCGGGCTTCCTCTACGTTGCCGGAGGCTAGACCCACGAGGAAAGCAGTAAGTGGGGCCGCGGGGCGGGAGCGATTGTGCGCAACGTCCTTGGTAAGGTCCAGGATCTCGCGGGTGAGTGCGGTTGCCTCCTGAGGATCGAGGCCGAGATGACGGGCGGCTTCTTCGAGCCACTCGTGTGCGGATTGGATGGGGTCCTCGTGTGTTTGGCTCATCACCATCTCCTTATTCACGTTCGTGCTGGTCTCGACTCTAATGAAGGCGCGAGACTATTTGGAAAACCGCAGGTTATGGCGTAGCATAGTACCTCGTGCTTGCGCCGAGGCGTCAGCGTGCCCCAATCATTGCGGATTTTGGTGCGCTGAGCTGCAGAAAGCGCTGAGCCGATGCAAGAACTGAACATCAACTTTGTTGTAGGCCCCTCGCCGTAGATAGCGGACCGTTGTCTGAATCAAAGGGTGGCGAGCGCCTTACGGTATTGACCGTAGGGAGCGTGAGTAGCCCGAAATCACACGGAGAACGCTTTGGTGAGCACGGGAACCGCAACGAGAAAGGTACACGGTCACTCATATGACTATGACTGATCCTATTGCCGACATGCTGTCGCGCGTGCGCAACGCAAGTAATGCGCACCATGACACCGTGTCGATGCCTACCTCCAAGCTGAAGGCAAACATTGCCGACATCTTGAAGCAGGAAGGCTACATCGCTGACTACACCGTCGAGGGCCACACCCTGTCCCTCGAGCTGAAGTACAACAACCGCGAGCGCTCCCTGTCTGGCCTGCGTCGCGTGTCTAAGCCGGGTCTGCGTGTGTACGCAAAGTCCACCGAACTGCCACAAGTCTTGGGCGGCCTGGGCGTGGCTATCATTTCCACGTCCCACGGCGTGCTGACTGACCGTCAGGCTGAGGAGAAGGGCGTAGGCGGAGAAGTTCTCGCCTACGTCTGGTAAAGGGAGGTTTGACACATGTCTCGAGTCGGTCTAGCACCAATCGCCGTACCGAACGGCGTCGAAATCAAGATCAACGGCCAAGACGTTGAGGTTAAGGGCCCTAAGGGCACCCAGAGCGTTAACGTTCCAGAGCCTATCGCCATCAACCTGGAAGACGGTGTACTGTCCGTCTCCCGCCCTGATGACCACCGCAAGCACCGTGCTCTGCACGGTCTGTCCCGCTCCCTGCTGAACAACGCCGTTGTTGGCGTGACCGAGGGCTACACCATCAAGATGGAAATCTTCGGTGTCGGCTACCGTGTCCAGCAGAAGGGTAAGGACCTGGAATTCAGCCTGGGCTACTCCCACCCGATCCTCATCGAGGCTCCGGAGGGAATTACCTTCGCAGTGGACGGCGCAACCAAGCTGTCCATTACCGGTATTGACAAGCAACTAGTCGGACAGATCGCCGCTAATATCCGTCGTCTGCGTAAGGACGATCCTTACAAGGGCAAGGGTATTCGCTACGAGGGCGAGCAGATCCGTCGCAAGGTCGGAAAGACGGGTAAGTAAGCAATGGCAAACACTGAAAACACCAAGCGCACTCCAGTCGGCAAGGACATTTCCTCTCGTCGTCGCGAAGCACGCGCACGCCGTCACTTCCGTATCCGTAAGACCCTGCGTGGCACCCCTGAGGCACCGCGTCTGGTTCTTCACCGCTCCTCCCGTCACATGCACGTCCAGGTCATCGATGACCTGGCAGGCCACACCCTGGTCTCCGCATCCTCCATGGAGGCGGACGTTCGTGCACTCGAGGGCGATAAGAAGGCCAAGGCTGCCAAGGTAGGCGAGCTGGTTGCCGAGCGCGCTAAGGCCGCTGGCATCGAGCACGTCGTATTTGACCGCGCAGGCTACAAGTACCACGGCCGCGTCGCTGCGCTGGCTGACGCCGCACGTGAAGGTGGTCTGAAGTTCTAATGATCATCGTCAACGGAAACATCAACGGAAGGAACGCCTAATGTCGGACCGTGAACAGCGTGACGGCGGACGCTCCGCCGAGAACAACAAGAACAACCGCGGTGGCAACGGCCGCCGCAACGATCGTCGTAACCAGCAGGACAACGAGCGCGATAAGTACATCGAGCGCGTTGTGACCATCAACCGCGTCTCCAAGACCGTTAAGGGTGGCCGCAACATGTCCTTCACCGCCCTCGTCGTCGTTGGTGACGGCCAGGGTCAGGTTGGCGTTGGCTACGGCAAGGCCAAGGAAGTCCCAGCCGCAATCCAGAAGGGCGCTGAAGAGGCTCGCAAGAACTTCTTCCGCGTTCCGATGATTGCCGGCACCATCACCCACCCGGTTGAGGGTCGCGACGCAGCTGGCATCGTCATGATGAAGCCTGCCGCACCTGGTACCGGTGTTATCGCTGGTGGTGCTGCTCGTCCAGTGCTCGAATGCGCTGGCGTGCAGGACATCCTGTCGAAGTC
This sequence comes from Corynebacterium tuberculostearicum, assembly GCF_022347385.1. Taxonomy (GTDB): domain Bacteria; phylum Actinomycetota; class Actinomycetes; order Mycobacteriales; family Mycobacteriaceae; genus Corynebacterium; species Corynebacterium tuberculostearicum_M. The sequence continues at coordinate 989 of NZ_JAKRDT010000020.1, read as the reverse complement.
CCTGGGCTCCGACAACGCACTCAACGTCGTCCGCGCTACCGTGGACGGCCTCAAGCAGCTGGTCCGCCCTGAAGAGGTTGCCGCACGTCGTGGCAAGTCCATCGAAGAGGTCACCCCGGCCCGTATGCTGCGCAAGCGCGCAGGTCAGGAGGCATAAGCAATGGCTCTGAAGATTACACAGGTAAAGGGCCTGGTGGGCACCAAGCCGAACCACCGCAAGAACATTGAGGCTCTCGGCCTCAAGCGCATCGGTCAGTCCGTAGTTAAGCAGGACACCCCGGTCGTTCGCGGTATGGTTCACAAGGTTCGCCACCTGGTCACCGTCGAAGAAGTGGCAGGGGAGTAAACCATGGCTGATATCATCAAGCTGCACGACCTGCGCCCAACCGCAGGAGCAAACAAGCCTAAGACCCGCGTCGGCCGCGGTGAGGCATCCAAGGGTAAGACCGCTGGTCGCGGTACCAAGGGCACCGGTGCTCGTAAGCAGGTTTCCGCTGCTTTCGAGGGTGGCCAGATGCCGATCCACATGCGTCTGCCTAAGTTGAAGGGCTTCAAGAACCCGAACCATGTTGAGTACCAGGTAGTTAACGTTGCTGACCTGGCTGAGAAGTTCGCAGATGGCGGCGACATCACCGTTGCTGACATCGCAGCTGCTGGCCTGGTCCGCGCTAACAAGCCGGTCAAGGTTCTGGGCAACGGCGACATCAACGTTAAGTTGAACGTCACCGCTGACAAGTTCTCCAAGTCTGCTGTAGAGAAGATCGAAGCTGCTGGCGGTTCCGCCAACACCAAGTAATCTCCTCTAGGTAGATTTCATCCCCCTCTCCGCACACGCGGGGCAGGGGGATGTTTCCGTTTTTGTAGGCATGGCGGATTCTAGTGGTCGTGGAAACACGTCTTATGTTTCGGTTGAGTTTATCAGTGCGGCCATTTTCTCGGCTGGTGTTTGAAAGCCCAGGGTTTTGCGGGGGCGGCGGTTGAGTTGCATG
>NZ_JAKRDT010000001.1:0-247580 GCF_022347385.1 Corynebacterium tuberculostearicum | reverse complement strand
CACTCATCCCATCCGAGGCCCCTCGGCGTTCACGCTCGAGTTTGACCCACCGGCCTAAAAGCCCGGCGGAGACGCCAATCTCCTTAGCCACATGAGCGATCGGGCGCTCTGACTCGATTACAAGGTTCGCGGCTTCACGCCGGTACTCCGGCGTGTACTTCTTGCGCTGTTGACTCACAATGAACATCCTCTCCTACGGACACAAGATCCGTACAAATAGGGTGTCCACTAAACGAGGGTAACCTCAAGTTGGACTGGTTTAATTCTAGGCGGTGAGGGGTTCAAGGGCCTGATTCCGATATTGCATCGGGGTCAGGCCCTTGAGTCGTTGTTGGATGCGTTCGGTGTTGTACCACTGGATGTACTCGTCGATCGCTTGGGTGAATTCCTCGACGGTGTCAAAGACTTCCCCGTGGTACATCTCGGCCTTCACGTGCCCGAAGAAGTTCTCCATTACTGCGTTGTCGTAGCAGTTGGCTTTACGCGACATCGACTGGACACCGCCGTTGTCACCGATCAGGTTACGCCAGGAGGAATGCTGGTACTGGAATCCTTGATCGGTGTGCATCATCCACCCAGGCTTCGGCGCACAGGCCGCAATCGCCTTAGTCAAGGATTCGGCGGTAAACGCTGCCGTCGGCGATGTAGCCACGGTGTGGGCGACGATTGAGCGGTCGAACAAGTCCATCACCGGTGACAAATACACTTTTCGGCCTGCGACCCTAAACTCGGTGACGTCGCTGACAAAGACGGTGTTTGGCTTATCTGGGGTGAACTTGCGGTCAAGCTTGTTGTCAGCAATGCGACTTTTAGTTCCTGCGTAGGAAATATACGGTCTGCGTTGGCGGATCTTGGCCCGAAGCCCCATCTGGCGCATGAGTTTGTAAACGAGTTTGTGGTTGACCACCCAGCCCTTGTTGCGCAGGTCCAGCAACACTCGCCGGTAGCCGTAGCGATGCTTGTTAGCCTCGAAGCTTTCTAGGATCGCCTCCTTGATCGCAGCGTGCTTATCTGGCTCGCTGAGTCGTTTCTGGTGGTAGAAGAATGTCGCCCGCGGCATACCGGCTGCCTCTAGGAGGTCCTCCAAGCGGTGGTGAGACTTGAGGATGACGATCGCTTGGACTTTCAGGCGCGTCCCTGATTCCTCAAGTCCCGCAATTTTTTTAGGTAGGCATTTTCGGCCCGCAACCGTTCGTTTTCGCGACGTAGCTTATCTTCTTCAGAAAGCACTTTCGGCTTAGCTGAACCTTTAGGCCTGCCCTTCGGCTTCGGTTTTAAGGCGTCATCGCCGCCTTTGCGCCATTTCCGCGACCAATATCCAACCACTTGGTCTGACGACAGGCCAAACTCACGGGCAAGACTCATCTTTGACTCGTGAGGTTACCCTCGAGTAGTGGACACCCTATTTGTGCGGATCTTGTGTCCGTAGGAGAGGATGTTCATTGTGAGTCAACAGCGCAAGAAATACACGCCGGAGTACCGGCGTGAAGCCGCAAACCTGGTAATCGAGTCGCAGCGCCCGATTGCTCATGTGGCTAAGGAGATTGGTGTATCAGCCACAATTTTGGGCAGGTGGGTCAAACTCGAGCGTGAGCGCCGTGGAGCATCAGATGGGATGAGCGAGGCTGATCTTCGTGCTGAAAATGCTCGTCTGCGCCGTGAACTGGCGGAAGCCAAGATGGATAATGAGTTTTTGTCAAAAGCGACAGCCTTCTTCGCTGCGAAGCAACGCGAGCAGAAAAGTTCGAATTGATGCGGCAGGAGAAGGCAAACTACAGCATCAAACGTATGGCACGGCTATTAAAAGTGTCTCGGTCTGGATACTACAAATGGGCCCATACGCAGCAGAAGCGGCTATCCGGCGACGATGATCGCGCAGCATTCTACGACGATGTTGACCGCAAGATTCATCAGATTTGGTCGGACTCCGATCAGGTTTACGGTGCTCCGCGGATCACCGCAGAACTTACCGAGCGCTACCACATTGCGCTTAACCGTAAGACTGTGGCTAAACGAATGCGCATGATGAGCATTGAAGGGATTTCACCGCGGGCCTTTGTCCCAGTGACAACGGTCCAAGCCAAACGTAAGTCCACGCTTCCTGACCTGGTCAAGCGCATGTTTGATACCGGTGAGCTCAACCGAGTGTGGATGTCGGATATTACCTACCTGCGCACTGCTGAAGGCTGGTTGTATCTGTGTGCAGTCCGCGATGGCCATTCCCGCAGGGTACTGGGCTGGGCTATGGATAGCGTTCAAGATACATACCTGGTCGAACGGGCCCTGCGAATGGCGCATACGCTGCGCGGTGACGTGCCTGACGGGCTAGTGTTTCACGCTGACCGCGGAACCCAATTTACCAGCGAGAAGCTCTGGGAAATTTGCCGCAACCTGGGCATTGCTCAGTCCGTAGGGCGTACCGGTGTGTGCTTCGATAACGCGATGGCCGAGTCATTCTGGTCAACGCTTAAAACCGAGTTCTACGACCGTAAGCGCTGGGCGACCCGTGATGCCGCACGCAAGGCCGTTGCCTACTGGATTGAAGTCGTCTACAACCGCCGGCGCCGACACTCCGCACTCGGTATGGTAAGCCCCGTCGACTTCGAGAACCACATTGGTCTAACCACCAGCAGAAAAGAAATAGCTGCCTAACCACTAGGTAGCTCCACTACGTGTCCACGATTTGCGGGCAACCCCACGACTTCCACGAGACATAAAGACCCCCACATGCCTTCCAACCACGTATGTGGTCGGGGCTCGTGGGGGTTGCTAAATGCAGTGTGTGGGTATTTCCCTTACTGCTATGATGCGGTGCCCAGGGTGTCCTCCATGCAGGCCTGCTGCTGGGCAGGGTCCTGCATGTTCAGGCACTTGTCGGCGCCAGTGTCACCGAGAATCTTCACGCCGAAGGCCATGATGGCGATGGTGCCGGCCAAGGCCAAGATAGAGGTAACCAGGCCGACGACGGACATCCAGGTGCGGCGCAGCTCCTTCGGGCGCTTGCGGCCAACGACTAGGGCGATGATGGAAACGATAATGCCGATTGGGCCGAGCAGCAGCGGCGGAACGATCAGCAGCAGGGACAGCAGCGCGATAATGCCGATGACCAGTGCCCAGATAGCAACTGCGTTCTTCTTTGCCGGCTGGCTGCCGGCACCAGCGTAGGCCGGGTAGCCGGCGCCAGCGGCGGTTGCGTCCGTACCGTAAGCATCGTGGGAGGCGTGGTCGTGAGCGGTGTTGTCTACGCCGTAGTTGTTTGCGTCGTGGGTGTGCTCCTCGTTGGCCTTGGAGGTTGCCTCACCGTAGGAGGGCAGCTTGCCGGTGCTGTCGCTGCTAAATGGGTTCTTCGCGTTGTCCGGGTTCTCTGGGTTGTTCGGGGTGGTCATGTGGTTGGCCTCCTTGGGGCAGCCCTAATTGGGTGCTCTTTATCGAATATGTGATTCTAATAACTTACGCATTTGTAATCGCTTTCGGCCACGTTACTTACGGAACCTGTGAAATAACTGGCAACTACCGAGTGGCCGAGTTTGTGGGCGGTCGGGCCGCGGCAAGCCTTGCGCACCTCCACATGGGTGGGAGGATGCGATATTCGGCGTTTGGGAAACGCCTAGTTTTGAGTAGAACCGTTCAAGGAATCTTCCATGCAGGCTTGCTTTTGCGCTGGGTCATCGATGGTCGTGCACATTTCAGGGTCAGGCGTCATCGTCCAACCAATGTGCGTATACAAGTAAATTAAGAAAGCAACGGACAAGATTAAAGCGATAATTGAGGTAATCAAGCCGGCGATGGACATCCAGGCGCGGCGCAGCTCTTTTGGTCGCTTCTTGCCTTTTAGCAATGCGATGATGGAGACGATGATGCCAATCGGTCCTAGCAGCAGCGGTGGAACAACTAGGAGCAAAGACACCAGCGCAATGATGCCGATAATGAGAGCCCACACCGCAATCACGCTTTTCTTTTCGGCCGGGGAATAACCGTAACCGTCACCGCCACCGGCAAAGGCCGGGTATACCGCGCCTTCGGTACTGTCGGAATTCTTTCCGTTGCCCGGGGTGTGAGGGTCGTTCGGGGTGGTCATACGATTGGCCTCCTTGAGTGCAGCCCAAAAGCCATAATCGTGTTATTGCTAATCGTTCTATTGCTTTTAACTACGTTACCCACGCTGGCTGCGCATTGTACGGCGGTCGCTTTCTGGTAGAGCGCAGAAAAGGCCGGGCTGGGTGGACTCCGCGCTAGGAGTGCACTGCGCTAGAAGTGCACCGCACGAAAGGTACTGGAGTACTTTCCCAATCCGGCCCTGCTTTCTCTTGACTTTGACCATGACCGCCTACCACGTAGCGTCACCTACCACTTGCGCAGGTACTCGATGCGCTCGCGTAGCTGGTCGGCGTTGCAGAGCGCGGTGGGCGGTCCACCGCAGGCCTTACGGACCTCGGTGTGAATCGCACCGTGCGGGCGGCCCGAGCGCTGGGCAGCGATGGAGACAACTGTGTTGAGCTCTTTGCGCAGCTGGCCTAGCTCATCGACGACTCCGGTGTCGCTGGACTCAGACTCCACAGCCTTTTTCCGCGAGGCCGGCGCATAATCCATGCCGTAGAGCTTGCGTCGGTGAGCCTCCTCCGCCTCAGCAGCACGCCGCGCCTTTTCCTCCGCTTCGCGGCGGTCCATTTCTTCGGATTGCTTCTTGCGCAGCAAGTCTTTTACTTGGTCTGCATCCAGTAGCCCGGGAATACCTAGGAAGTCCGCTTCCTCATCGGTAGTCATATCCCCGGTATTGAACTGAGAACCGTTGTAGAGCAGTCCCGAAAACTCTGCTTCGGCACCAAGCGACTCATAAGACTTCTCCAGCATGTCTGGTTCGGTCTTTTTCTGATTCGCCTGCTCTAGCAGTTCGTCGTCCCAGCCTTCCTTGTCGGGCTTTTCTTCACCCAAGACGTGGTCGCGGGACTTTTCCATATTTTCCGCCAAGCCCAGCAGCACAGGAACCGATGGAAGGAAAACCGATGCCGTCTCACCCGGCATGCGCGAGCGCACGAAGCGGCCGATGGCCTGGGCGAAAAAGAGAGGAGTCGACGCCGAGGTAGCATAAACGCCCACCGCTAGGCGCGGGACGTCGACGCCCTCGGACACCATGCGGACTGCCACCATCCACTCATCGGTGGACTCAGAAAACTCCTGAATACGGTCCGAGGAGCCCGGATCATCAGACAAAATCACCGACACTGGCGTATTAGAAAGCTGTTTGAGGATCTTGGCATACGCGCGCGCAGTCGTCGTATCCGAAGCCAGCACAAGGCCGCCGGCATCCGGCATATTGCGCCGCATTTGCATCAGGCGGGTATGCGCCGCCTGCAGCACAGCAGGGATCCACTCACCCTTGGGGTCCAAGGCGGTGCGCCACGCTCGGGCGGTTTGCTCCGCATTCATAATGTCGCCCAAACGGGCTGCATGTTCCTCGCCGGCCGAGTCGCGCCAGCGGGCTTCGCCAGAGTAAGAAAGAAAGACAACGGGGCGCACGACGCCGTCGGCAAGCGCATCGCCATAGCCATAGGTATGGTCCGAGCGGGATACCTTGTGCCCCTCCCCATCGTCCACGTACTGGACGAATGGAATGGGCGAGTCATCGGAGCGGAAAGGCGTACCGGTCAAGGCCAGGCGGTGATTGACATCGTCGTAGGCTTCCTTGACGCCATCGCCCCAGCTCTTGGCGTCGCCTGCATGGTGAATCTCATCAAGGATCACCAAAGTGCGCCGAGCCGAGGCCACCGCGCGGTGCTTGAAGGGGTGCATACCCACCTGCGCATAAGTCACCACGATGCCGTCCATCGAGGGATTAACGGCGGAGGAATTGCTAAACGCCGGATCGAGAGCCAGACCCACGCGCGCGGCAGCGCTCGACCACTGGGTCTTGAGGTGTTCGGTAGGCACCACCACGATTACGCGCTCGACCGTACGGTCTTCCATGAGCTCGGTGGCAATGCGCAGGGCGAAGGTAGTCTTTCCGGCGCCCGGGGTCGCCACCGCCATGAAGTCCTGCGGCTTAGTGGCGAGGAATTTATCGAGGGCGGATTGCTGCCAGGCGCGAAGGTTAGTCTTTTTAAAAGTCCTCACTTGCGGCGCAGACCCTTATACACACGCTCACAATCGGGGCACACCGGAGAACCCGGCTTTGCCTGCTTGGTCACCGGGAAAGTTTCGCCGCACAGCGCAACGACGTACTTGCCGTTCACCGCGGAATCGAGGATGTGATCCTTTTTGACGTAGTGGAAGAACTTCGGCGTGTCATTATCCGTCGTCGAAGTGTCTTCACGAATATCTGGCCGTTCAATTGTCTTCGTAGTCGTAGTCACGCACTCCATTTTGCCGCATCGGCATCGAACTTTGCGAGTCAGGCGGCTACCCTTGGAGAACATGTACACGTCATGCACGCCAGCCACTGCGCCCCTCTCCCCTTATCGAGGGAACGCCGATGCGCACGAGGGGAGCCGAGTCTAGGTTGTTTGGCAAAAAAGAGCGCTACCTCATCACAGATGCCAAGCTCTCGCCTGGCCAGGACCGCAAGCGCCGCGAAATTCGGTATGGAATCTTCCAGTTTTTACGCGTTCCTTCCCTGCTCATCGCCGGCTTCTTCCTTTATATGCATTGGTGGCTTTTAGCCGCCATCATTGTGGGCGTGACTTTTCCCCTCCCCTGGATAGCCGTGGTGATTGGCAACGGCCGGGGAGAAAAGAAGGATAAGCGCGAGAAAAACGTGTACAAGCCAGCCATGAACCGGCAGCTTTATAGCCAGACCCACGCCCCACAGGTATCCGGCGGCACTGCCCGGCCTATTGAGGCACACCACGACATCATTGATCACGAAGAAGAGTAAAGGATTCCTGCCTACATGACGACCGCTTTTGGCCCCGACTTTGATGCCACCGCGCTAGCCACGCTGGCCGCAGAGCTTTCCGACGTCTTTACCGCCGCCGGTTTTACTACCGATGGCGTAGCCGGGCACCTAGGTCCGGAAGTTACCGAGGCCCTCTTCCGCGGCGAACCCGCACCAGTTGCGCTCGCCGCGCACAGCGAATCTCAATTGGATCTTTTGATCCGCTTCTTCCTCCTTCATGAGCACCTGCCGGCCACGCTTTTGGGCGAGGCGGTAGGCGCGCGCCTGGCTACCCAGTTGCTCGATGCCAATGTTGCGCTTGCTGACGCCCATGGCAAGGCCTACATCGCCCTCGATATCCGCCCGCACACCATCGTTGGCGCCAACCGTCTCATCTTCTCCGACGTCGACGCCTCCTTGGTCGACCACGTACCCGGCCCAGACCACGTGCTTGGCGTCGGCGCGGCAAGCCTCTCCCTGCTGCAATCCACGCCAGTAAGCCCAGTGGGCAGCGTCTTAGATCTAGGCACTGGCTCGGGCGTCCAATTGCTGGGGCAGCTCGATTGCGCTGAGAAGATTACCGCCACCGACGTGCATGAGCGTGCGTTGGAATTGGCCGAGGCTACCATTGCCGCTACTGGCGATAGCGAGAAAGTGGAATTGCTGCAAGGTTCGTGGTTCGACCCCGTAGCCGGCCGCCGCTTTGACCGCCTCGTAGCTAACCCACCTTTTGTTGTTGGCCTTCCCGAAGTTGGCCACGTCTACCGCGATTCCGGGTTAAATCTGGACGGTGCCAGCGAGCTGGTTGTCTCTCGGGCCACCGATCACCTAACCCCCGGCGGAACGGCTCACCTTCTGGCAGCTTGGGTACACACCAGCGGCGAGACCTGGCAGCAACGCGTTGCTTCCTGGCTGCCGGACAAAGGAATTGCCGCCTGGATCATCCAGCGCGACGTAGCCGATCCCGCACTCTATGTGTCCACCTGGCTCGAGGATGAATCCCTGGATGTACGCTCCCCTGAAGGACAAGAGCGCTCTCGCGCCTGGCTGGAGCATTTCCAGCAGCACGAGGTCAATGGCATTGGCTTTGGTTTTGTGGCTATCCAACGCATCGGCGACGATGAACCTGCCGATATCTTGGCCGAAGAAATGCCGCAGGCCTTTAGCGACCCACTTGGCCCTGAAGTAGAAGAATACTTTGCCCGTGTAGCGTGGTTGCGCGACCTAGTACCCGGTGAGCTACAGGGAAAGCACTTCCAGGTACGCCCGGGGCTGGCACGCGAAGATATCAGCTCCCCAGATGCGGAATTGGGACAGGGCTTTACCCGGGCCGCTCTACGTCTTACTCGCACCGACGGTCCGCGCTGGAGCCACGAAGTAGATGAACACATCACTGCCATTGTCGCCGGACTCAACCCACAGGGCTTAAACCTAGAAGAAACCATTGGCCTGTATGCGGCGGCGCATGGTTTCGACGAAGAAGAACTCACCGCAGCCGCCCTACCCGCCGTAATCGATATGGTCCGACATGGCCTGCTTATCCCAGCTGATCTCCTCTTGGATACGGATTCGCCGGACCTTAGCTAAATCCACACTGTCCCCCACTCGTTATATAAGGAGAAGTAAACCATGCGCGCAGTTTTGACTCGGGTATCAGAGGCCACAGTGATCGTCGATGGAGAAACCGTAGGAGCCATCGATTGCCCCGAAACCGGTGGTCTTCTCGCTCTAGTTGGTGTCTCGCGCGAGGATATGGATGATTGGCAGCCCCGCGCTGAGAAAATGGCACGCAAGATTGCAGAACTGCGCATTCTTGATGGCGAAGTCTCAGTCATTGACGCCGGAGCGCCCGTGCTTGTGGTGAGCCAATTTACTTTGTACGGCCGCACTGCCAAAGGGCGGCGCCCTTCGTGGGCGGATGCCGCTCCAGGACCCGAGGCCGAACCGGTCATCGCGGCGATTATTGCGCACCTCAGGGACCGCGGCGTGTCAGTAGAAACAGGCCAATTCGGGGCTAAAATGCGCGTTTCCTCTGTGAACGAAGGACCGTTCACCGTCTTGGTAGAGACCTAGCCCGCACCCTTCATTTCCACCCCACGATATCTGAAAATCGTGTTAAGCAGGCCCCTTTACAAACGATTCCGTGACCCAAACCACTTTTCCGGATTTTGTGTAGAGCAAGCCATAAAGCACTGCGGAATGCAAATTCTCAGAGGGTGATAAATGCCCTACTCGCAGTGCAATAATTTATTATCACCCTGCAAGATTTTGTTCTATACTGAAGGCACAGCGAAGCAAAAGGGCTGGATATGCAGGATGCGAGATAATTTCTCAAAATCCTACAAACGCAAAATTGAGTGAGAAAATTTTTCTCAATCATGGTTGCAGAAGCCCAAACGCTTCGGCCGACCAACTAGATGTAGGAAAGAAAATGTCCCACTCAATCACGCGGCGCAACAAAGCCCAGCACCCAGAAAACCAGGCTGAGATGCCCCAGGATCTCAAGACCTCCAAGACAGCTCCCTCCTCCAAGGAATCCGCACCAGCCCCTGGCATTGATACCCCGTTCGATGGCCAGAAGGGGGCACCGAAGTGGAATAAGGAAGACACCGTATGGATGCTCTCCCTGTTCGGCACCGCAATCGGCGCCGGCGTCCTCTTCCTCCCCATCAACGCCGGTATCGGCGGCATCATCCCACTGATCATCATGACGGTGGTAGCACTGCCAATGACCTTCTGGGCTCACCGCGGATTAACCCGCTTGGTGCTTTCCAGCTCCAAGCCAGACGGTGACCTCACGGACGTCGTCGAGGAACACTTTGGCAAGAAGGCCGGCGTTCTGATGAACATCCTGTACTTCCTGTCGGTCTACCCCATCCTGCTGGTTTACTCGGTAACCATCACCAACACGGTCAACTCCTTCTTGGAGCACCAGCTCGGAATCACCCCGCCGGAGCGCTGGCTTACCTCCCTCCTGCTAGTAGGCGGCCTCATCCTGGTCGTCCGCATGGGCAAGGACGTCGTAGTTCACGTCATGTCCTACCTGGTCTACCCATTCATCGGCATCCTGGTTCTGCTTTCCCTCTACCTCATCCCGAAGTGGAATACCGCACTCTTTGATTCCTTCGACCTCAACGTTGCTCGCGAGGCTTCTGGCCACAGCATGGGCGTTACCCTGATGCTGCTGGTTCCGGTTATGGTCTTCTCCTTCAACCACTCCCCAATGATTTCCTCCTTCGCCGTTGACCGCCGCCAGACCTACGGCAAGTTCGCTGAGGCCAAGTCCCGCAAGACCTTGCTCCGCGCAGAAATCCTCATGGTCGCCGTGGTTATGTTCTTCGTCTTTTCCTGCGCTCTGAGCCTCTCCCCGGCTGACATGGCAGAAGCTAAGGCACAAAACATCACCATCCTGTCTTACCTGGCCAATCACTTCGATACCCCACTTATCCAGTGGATTGCACCAATCATCGCCATGATTGCAGTTGCTAAGTCCTTCCTCGGCCACTACCTCGGCGCAGCCGAAGGCTTCGAAGGCCTCGTCATCAAGGGCAGCAAGAACGCAAGCAAGGACGACGCAGAGTCCGCCCACAAGCTCGATACCATCACCCTCATCTTCATGCTGGTCACCGCTTGGCTCGTCGCTTGGGCTGACCCATCCATCTTGGGCATGATTGAAACCCTGTGTGGCCCGACGATTGCCATCATGCTCTTCATCATCCCAATGGTCGCCATTCACAAGGTTCCTGCGCTGAAGCGCTACAAGGGCAAGGCTTCCAACTACTTCGTCTTCTTCATGGGCCTCGTCGCCCTGGCAACCATCATCTACTCCATCGTCCAGGCTTTCTAAGCACCGCCGCAGACGAGAAAATCGCAGAGGATTCAAGGAAAGAACAATGTTCATCAGCATCTTCGATATGTTCAAGATTGGCATCGGCCCCTCAAGCTCACACACTCTTGGGCCAATGAAAGCCGGCAAAGCTTTCGTGGACGAGCTCAAGGAAAAGGACCTCTTTGACAAGGTCACTCGAGTTCAGGCAAATGTCTACGGCTCCCTCTCCCTCACGGGAATCGGCCACTCCACCGACAAGGCCATCCTTCTCGGCCTCGCTGGTGAAGAGCCAGAGACGGTTGATATCGACGGCATCTCCGAATTCATGAAGAACGTCCGCAGCAGCGAGAAGCTCATGCTGGGCGGCTCCCACGAGGTAGAATTCCCCAAGGACGGCGGCTTCTTCTTCCATGACGAGTACCTCCCGATGCACGAAAACGGCATGTGCCTTATCGCCTTCGCTGGCGAGGAAGACATCCTGCACAAGACCTACTACTCAGTCGGCGGCGGTTTCATCGTCAAGCAGGAAGACTTTGCCAAGCGCACGGACGCCAAGGTTGATATCCCCTTCCCATACGCCAGCGCCGCAGAGATGCTTGAGCTGTGCGAGAAGAACAACATGACCCTCCCGGAGCTTGGCCTTGCCAACGAGTTGGCACTTCGTTCCGAAGAAGAGGTCAACGAGCACCTGCGCAAGGTTCGCGATGTCATGTACACCGGCATCAAGCGCGGCTCCGCTACCGACGGCCCGCTCCCAGGTTCCCTGCTGGTCCCCCGCCGCGCCGCTGCCCTCAAGCGCCGCTTGGAGCAGTCCGAACCGCATGATGGTCTGAACATCCTCAGCTGGGTCAACATGTTCGCACTGGCCATCTCCGAGGAGAATGCATCCTGCGGCCGCGTTGTTACCGCTCCTACGAACGGCGCCTGCGGCGTTGTTCCGGCAGTACTGGCTTACTACGACAAGTTCGTTGAGCCCGTTACCACCGAGATGTTTGCTGATTACATCTTCGCCTGCAACCAGATTGCTTCCCTGTACAAGATGAACGCTTCCATCTCGGGCGCTGAGGTCGGCTGCCAGGGAGAAGTTGGTGTAGCGTGCTCCATGGCTGCTGGCGGTCTCGCCCAGCTCATGGGCGCTACCCCAGAGCAGGTATGCATCGCAGCTGAGATTGGCATGGAGCACAAGCTAGGCCTGACCTGTGACCCAGTCCTTGGACAGGTTCAGGTACCCTGCATTGAGCGCAACGCTGTCGCTGCCGTTGACTCCATCACAAGCGCCCGCATGGCGCTGGAGCGCGAGAGCAAGCCATGTGTTTCTTTGGACGAAGTCATCTGGACCATGTATAAGACTGGTAAGGATATGAACGCCAAGTATAGGGAGACCTCACAAGGTGGCCTGGCTCTAGCAGTTCACCCACCAGTTCCGGTGTGCGGATAGAGACCACCCTATAAAGAAGCGATGAGCCGGGTGAGCACAGCGCTAAGCCGCTTGTGTTCACCCGGCTTTCTTGGCGCTACTCCCCCCTTTCGCCTATTCGCTTCCGTGTGATATCTTCTCTATAACCTGACAGGAATTAAAGGACATGCTTCAGCTAATGAACTTCCCTAGCGGCAATGCCTCCGAAGACAACTTCCTCGAGCAGTACATTCCCCTCGTCGAATTCCTCGGTAAGGCAATGGGCCCCAACACCGAAATCGTACTTCACGATCTCGACGTCCCCGATAAATCCATCATGGCCATCGCCAACGGCCACATCTCCGGCCGGCAGCTAGGCGGCCCGGTGACCGATTTCGCTTTGTGGTTTATGAAACAAGGCGATGCCGCAGCAATACCCATGATGACCGGCTACCGCGCCGTCAATGCGGAAGGCAAGATTTGCCGCTCTTCAAGCTACTTCATCCGAGATGACTCCGGCCATATGCGCGGCATGCTGTGCATCAATGTTGATGTCTCCGAGTTGGTACACATTCGCGATGCTGCCGCCGCACTTATCGGCAACGCCGATGATCCCGCATTTGATAAGTCAAAGGCCTTCGGCGGCTACCCCGGCGCAGAGGAGCAACCCCAGCGCCCCGTAGCGGTACCTGACCCAGTTCCAGAAGAAGTAGCTGAAGAGACTGCAGAAGAGCCTGAAAGCGAAGAAGTAAGCGAGTCTCTGCGTTCTAACGTGGAGCACCTTCTCGATTCCATGCTGAACTCTGCGATTTCCAACCAGAGCACGCCAGTTCCTCGCATGCAGCGCGAAGAGCGTCTCGAGGTGGTTTCTGACCTTGAGGATGCAGGATTCTTCCTTCTTAAAGGCGGAATTGCCGCAGCTGCAGAGCGCCTCGGCGTATCTGAGCCCACCATCTACCGCTACCTCGTACAGGTGCGTGGATAGTAGTTCCACATTTCTAGCTACTCGCCGCTCGTAGCCGTTCCCCGTGGTACCTCTCCCCCGAAAAGGTGGAGTTGTACCACGGGGAACAACTGTTTTTAATGATTCTCTCCGCACCGGGAACTAAATCGCTACAGACTCCGTTGTACTTTGTGAAACCGGCGACAAATTCAGGAGGCTTCACTATGACGAAGACATCTGCCACCACCGCCAAGGGCACTTCAAGTGCCACTACTGATGAAGAACAGGAAGTAGACCGCGGATCTCGCCGCAACCAAACCAACGATAACCCTTCTGCCGACCTCGTCCGCGTTTATCTCAACGGCATCGGCAAGACCGCACTGCTCAGCGCGGAAGATGAGGTAGAACTCGCTCAGGCCATCGAGGTTGGTCTGTACGCGGAGTACAAGCTGAATAACGCAGAAAAGCTCACCCGCGCGGAAAAGCGCGACCTTAAGATCCTCGCCCGTGAAGGCAAGAAGGCACGCTCCCACCTGCTCGAAGCCAACCTGCGCCTCGTTGTCTCGCTGGCAAAGCGCTACACCGGCCGCGGTATGCCACTGCTGGATCTCATCCAGGAGGGCAACTTGGGCCTTATCCGCGCAATGGAGAAGTTCGATTACGCCAAGGGATTTAAGTTCTCCACTTATGCCACGTGGTGGATCCGCCAGGCAATTACCCGCGGCATGGCTGACCAGTCCCGCACCATTCGCCTCCCCGTCCACTTGGTGGAGCAGGTAAACAAGCTTTCCCGCATTAAGCGCGAGATGTATCAATCCTTGGGCCGCGAAGCTACTAACGAGGAGCTTTCGGAAGAATCCGGCATTGATGAGAACAAGATTGAGATGCTGCTGCGCCAGTCGCGCGATCCGGTCTCTCTCGATATGCCGGTAGGTACCGATGAAGAAGCTCCTTTGGGTGACTTCATCGAAGACGCGGAAGCTACCGATGCTGAAACTGCGGTCGTCGCTTCTATGCGCCACTCCGATATCCGCGGCGTGATTGACACCTTGGAAAAGCGCGAGCAGGACGTCATCCGCCTACGCTACGGCCTCGATGATGGTGTTCCGCGCACCTTGGATCAGATTGGTCGCCGCTTCGGCCTCTCGCGCGAGCGTGTACGCCAGATTGAGCGCGAAGTCATGGCTAAGCTGCGCGATGGCAACCGCGCCGATCGCCTGCGCGAGTACGCTTTGTAATCCACGCCTACTGTATTCGGCAGCACACCCTCTCCCCGGGCCCATTTGGCAACGTACCGCCATGGGCTCGGGGTTTGGCGTTGATAAGGCATCGGCTTGGTTCCTAGCGGCGAGCCAAGCCTTAGGTAGGCTAATCTGGACTGCAGAGTCTAGAAAGCGCTTTCCCGTTCTTGGGCGGGACTATAGCCGCGTAACTGTATTCACACAGAAAGGTATGCCCACGTGAGGGACCTAGTTGATACAACGGAGATGTATCTGCGGACCATCTACGAGCTAGAGGAAGAAGGCATCACTCCCCTGCGCGCCCGCATTGCGGAGCGTTTGGAGCAATCTGGGCCTACGGTTTCTCAGACTGTAGCTCGCATGGAGCGCGATGGCCTTTTGCACGTGCGCACCGACCGCAGTTTGGATCTCACGGACAAGGGCCGCGACCTAGCTACCGCAGTCATGCGCAAGCACCGGTTGGCAGAGCGTTTGCTTACCGACGTCCTGGGGCTCGACATTGCCAAGGTCCACGACGAGGCCTGCCGGTGGGAGCACGTCATGAGCGAAGAGGTGGAAAAGCGCATGGTCGCCGTTCTCGATGATCCGACGCGGTCGCCTTTTGGCAATCCTATTCCGGCGCTGTCTGCACTTGGCTTCGAAGTTCCGCAGCCGGACCAGGGCACCCGCGCGGTCGATCTCCCCAATGGCGAGCAGGTCTCCGCTACCGTCATACAGGTCAATGAAATCCTGCAGGTTGATGATGGCACCTTCCAAGAGCTCACCGATGCTGGAATCCGAGTGGGCGCCAAGGTGTCTGTAGTCAATAACAGCGGCACGATTACACTGTCGACACCGGAAGGTGGCAGCGTCGTGCTTTCCGACGATTTGGCGCACGCCGTGCGCGTGGAGGTATAACCCATGAAGCTTCTCGTCACAGGTGGCGCCGGCTACGTGGGCAGCGTCTGCGCCGCAGTATTAGTCGAACAAGGCCATGACGTAACCATCATCGATAATTTCTCCACTGGCAACCATGAGGCCGTTCCGGAAGCCGCCCGCGTCATCGAGGGCGATGTCGCGGACAAGGCTGCCGATGTCCTGGGCGAAGGTGGCTTCGAAGGCGTCATTCACTTCGCTGCGCGCTCCTTGGTGGGCGAATCCGTGGAAAAGCCTGATGAGTACTGGCAGCACAACGTCGTTACTACCCTGACGCTGCTTAATGCCATGCGGGATAACGACGTCAAAAACCTCGTCTTTTCCTCCACCGCTGCAACCTACGGTGAGCCCGACCAGGTCCCGATTACGGAAGACATGCCGACCCAGCCCACCAATCCTTATGGTGCGACCAAGCTGGCCATCGACTACATGATCACGTCCTTTGCCCACGCCTACGGCCTGGGCGCTACCTCGCTGCGCTATTTCAATGTGGCTGGCGCCTACGGAAATATTGGCGAGAACCGCGAGGTAGAAACCCACCTCATCCCCATCGTGTTGCAGGTTGCTTTGGGCCACCGCGATAAGATCTTCATGTTCGGCGATGACTGGGATACCGCAGACGGCACCCCAGTGCGTGACTACATCCATATCCGCGATCTAGCCGACGCCCACGTGCTTGCCCTCGAGTCCAATGAATCTGGCACCCACCGCATTTACAACTTGGGTTCTGGCGATGGGTACTCCGTCAAGCAAGTCATCGAGATGTGTCGCAAGGTCACCGGCCACGATATTCCGGCTGAGGTGGCGCCGCGCCGCGCGGGCGACCCAGCTACGCTCATCGCTTCCTCTGAGAAGATTCAACGCGAGCTCGGGTGGAATCCCACCCGTACGGACCTGGAAACCATCGTCACCGACGCGTGGAACTTCACCCGACAGCTTGGTGATAAGGCACATTCCGCAAAGCGGTCCTAGACGCCACGCGTGTTAGGCGGGGCTGTCAACGCGGAGCCCCGCCGCTTCGCGGGCTAGCTCGCAACCATGGCATAGGCTGGAGACCAACCGCTTTCCCATGCCACTGCGATATCCCTGCGCTATGAGGCGCCCCAAATTGTGATGGGGCGCCTCTTCTACCACTACGGAAAGCGCCGGACCGGCATAAATTCCGAATTCGTGGGACACCTGGCTAGCAGCATATAAAGCTAGGGCGTTATAGCGAATAGACCCCTGGAATGTACGGGCTACCGCCAATAACAGGTCTCCTGCTTCCTGCGGTGCGGAGACGAGCTCCGCAATGACTAGGTCACGGGTCCAGGTGGTAGACATCCACATGGCTGCCACGCACAACAATTCTTCATTTTCTAGGGTTTCCTCCAGCGATTCGACCTCGCTGAGCACATAGCGCACATCGGCGATGAGGTGTTTGACCACCTGCACTGGATCTGTGGTGCCGTATCCGTGCCCGGCGCGCAATTGGCGGGCAATCTCTTCGGCGCATCGCTCCATGGCCCTAATCTCTTCTTCCCCAAAGTATGGGTTCGGGTCCTTGAAGCGCTGGACCAAGTCATGACGGTTCAGTTCCGGAAGCATGCCATTATTCACGCAGGCGCGCATCGTGTGGCTCGTCGAGATGGCGGGTATGGTTCCTTCCATCCAATTCTGCAGCGGGCCCTCGCCGCTTTCTGTGGCGTGGCCAAAGATGAGGTCATAGGCGGTATCGGTGGATAGTTCTTCGGCCAGCCAGCAGGCATCGATGCCCATACCTGTCCGGTCTTGGAAATGGTAAAGAGACTGCAGAATATCCCAAAGCTCTCCCTCCTCGCGTTGGGAGAGCACGAAGCAGAAGTTGATTTCGGGATTTCCGCAGTGAAACGCTTCCATCACTTCGTGCAGGGCACCAGGCACATCGTGCAGATCGAGGCGGGCTACTGGTCCGATGCTGTGTCCGCGTTGGCTGGGTTGGATGGAGATGAGGATGACTGATTCAGTGGGAAAGAATCCGAGGATTCCTGGGATATTGGCGAGGATATCGCCGGGTGTACGGATGGGCTGAGTTGGTGTTGTGATGTCCATGGCCCTAGCTTCAACCACGCGCGCAACTGTGCATAGGCCAAAAAGAGCTAGGTAGTGGGGATCTGTGGATAGGTGGGGTGAAAGGGGCGTCGGCAAGCGGCTTTCCACACCCCGCCCGGGATTGCGCTGGCAATGCGCAGCGGTTTGGGGCACAATTGTTTATTTAGCCTCGCAGTGCGCGCGGGAATAGTAAGCACGCACGCGGCGTTGGGGTAGGTAAGAAAGCAAGGAGGTAACACAACATGCACGAAGAAGATCGCCGCATGTATGAGCTGGAATATCCGGCTCCGGTGATTAGGGATGATTCCGGTGACGGACAAGGCCCCACCATGATTGTTGCCATGCACGGATATGCTGACGCTGGCCAGGCCATTGAGGCAAGTGCTGACCACCTGAAGGCCGCTTTGGAAGGCCGTCAGCTGGCATCGTTTAACTCTGATGAGCTGATTGATTACCGCTCGCGCCGCCCAGCCATCACGATTGATAAGGATCGGGCGCTGGAAATCGAGTCCATGGATCTTGGTATTAAGGTCCTGCGCGATAATTCCGGCAAGACCTTCCTACTGCTGTCTGGCCCTGAACCAGACATGCGCTGGGAGGCGTTCACTACGGCCGTGGTGAAGCTGGTGGAAAAGTTCAATATTGAAGACACCATCATGCTCTATGCCGCGCCGATGCCGGTGCCGCATACCCGCCCCACGGTGGTCACGGCCCATGGCACCTCCTCCCGCTTGACCGAGCACATGCTCTCGATGGATTCCACCATGATGGTGCCAGGCTCCGCCGCGCTGTACTTGGAAAAGGCTCTGGCGGATAAGCACCGCACGGTGGCTGGATATACCGTCCACGTGCCGCATTATTTGGCCGCTTCGCCTTATCCGCAGGCCACGTACCAGTTGTTGGATTCGGTGGCTCGGGCGGCGCGCCTCAATATTCCTTTAGGCAGCATTGAGGCCGATATTTCTCGCGTGGAAAACCAGCTGGAGGAGCAAGTTGGTGGCTCGGATGAGATTGAAAGCGTAGTCCAACAACTCGAGCAGCAGTATGACGCTTATATGGAGCGCTACCGCAAGGAGCATCCACAGGCGATCATGCCCGGCGAGGAGCCCATGCCTACCGGTGAGGAAATCAGCGAGGAGTTCCAGGCATTTTTGGCTTCCTTGGATGAAGAAGAAAGCCAGCAGATCATCAATACCGAGATCGATGACCGCGAAGATTCCGCCGAGGAGGAAGGCCCGCAGTCCGATGATGGCAAGGACGGCCCTGATTCTGCTTCGGGCGAGGGCGACTTAGGCGACGATATCTAACTAACCCGCCCCCATCGCCGCTAAGGTGGTGGGGGTGAACTTATCTCAGCTGCTGCCAGATTTAACGGAAGTACCCGAGTCCCTCGTAGACGAGGCAATTTGGGATACCTTTACCTCGTGGACTACCGGCCGGGGTATCAATTTGTACCCGGCGCAGGAAGAAGCCTCGCTCGGTATTTTGGCCGGCGATAATGTTATCCTCGCTACTCCTACGGGCTCGGGAAAGTCCATGGTGGCTAATGCTGCACACTTCATTGCCCTAGCTCGTGGCCATCGCAGTTTCTATACCGCGCCGATTAAGGCCCTTGTGAGCGAGAAGTTCTTTGCCCTGTGCGATATCTTCGGCGCCGAGAATGTGGGCATGATGACTGGCGACGCCACCGTTAATGGCAACGCCCCCATCATCGCCGCCACCGCCGAGATTGTGGCTAATATCGCGCTGCGCGACGGCGCCGAGGCCAATATAGACCAGGTAGTGATGGACGAGTTCCACTACTACTCCGAGCCGGACCGCGGTTGGGCCTGGCAGGTTCCGTTGCTGGAATTGCCCAAGGCGCAGTTCCTGCTCATGTCCGCCACTCTGGGCGATACTCAGTGGCTAGAAGAGGATCTCACCCGCCGCACCGGCCGCGCCACCAACCTCGTCGCCGGCACCACGCGGCCTGTACCGCTGGACTTTTCCTATGTCTTTAGCGCGGTGCACGAGACCATCGAGGAGCTCTTGGCCGATAAGAAAGCACCCATCTACGTGGTGCACTTCTCGCAGCGTGAAGCGGCCGAGCGCGCCCAGGCGCTTACCTCTCTTTCGGGGATCATAACCAAGGAAGAAAAGGAAGCGATTGCTCAAGAAATAGGTGGGTTCCGCTTCACCACTGCCTTTGGCAAGGATCTGTCCAAGCTCTTGCGCAAGGGCATCGGCATCCACCACGCGGGTATGCTGCCCAAATACCGCCGATTGGTAGAGCGCCTGGCACAAAAGGGCTTGCTCAAGGTCATTTGCGGCACCGATACCTTGGGTGTGGGTATTAACGTGCCCATCCGCACCGTGCTGATGACTGGGCTTGCCAAGTTCGACGGCCAGCGCCAACGCATCCTCAAATCGCGCGAATTCCACCAGATTGCCGGCCGCGCCGGCCGCGCCGGCTATGACACCGAGGGCACTGTGGTGGTCGAGGCCCCCGAGCACGAGATTGAAAATGCCAAGGAACGCCGCCGCATCGGCGATGACCCCAAACGCTTGAAGAAGCTCAAGAAGAAATCCGCCCGAGAAGGTGAGGTGTCCTGGTCCGAGAAGACCTTCGCGCGCCTTACTGAGGCTGAACCGGAGCAACTGACCTCTCAGTTCCGCGTATCTAATTCCATGCTGCTCAACGTCTTGGCACGCCATGGCAATGGCTATGACCACATGCGCCACCTGCTGCGGGACAATCACGATAACCGCAGCAAGCAGAATAAAGACATCCTCACCGCACTCGATCTCTTCCGCGGGCTAGTAGATTCCGGCGTGGTGCAAAAATCGACCAAGGGATTAGATATCTACGGTCGCCCCTACCATTTGGTGCGAGAGCTGCCGCGAGACTTTGCGCTCAATCAGCCGCTGGGCCCATTCGCGCTGGCGGCGCTCTCGCTGCTGGATCCGGAGGCAGAAACCTATAACCTGGACGTCATTTCCGTGTTCGAGGCCATCCTGGATGACCCGCGCCAGGTGCTCATTGCCCAGCAGAAGCAGCGCCGCGGCGAAGAGATCGCCGCGCTGAAGGCGGACGGGGTGGACTACACCGACCGCATGAATATCGTAGAAGACATCACCTGGCCAAAGCCGCTCGAGGAGCTATTGGAGCAGGCCTACGATACTTTCGCTGAAACCAATGCGTGGGTCAAGGAATTCGATCTGCGGCCTAAGTCCGTGGTGCGCGACATGCTCGAGAACGCCATGACCTTCTCGGATCTGGTCGCCACCTACGGCTTGGCCCGCTCCGAGGGGGTGATTTTGCGCTACCTGACCGACGCCTGGCGCACCCTTAAGCAATCCATTCCGGACGAATACAACACGCCAGAACTCGAAGACATCGTTGTCTGGCTAGGTGAGCTTATCCGCCAGGTGGATTCCTCGCTTGTCGACGAATGGGCGCAAATGGCCGGCGAAGACTCCCCCATCGACCAAGACACGGTGGACCGTGAGCTGGCCTTTGGCGTGGAGGACCCCACCGCGCTCACGGCCAATCGCCGCGCCTTTACCATCATGGTGCGCAATTACATGTTCCGCTTGGTGCAACTCTTTGCTTTGGAAAAGGAAGACCGCTTGGCGGAGCTGCTCGATTACTTGGACGAGGTGCCGGACTTCGGGGCTATCCTGGATGATTACTTCGATGAGTATGATGACATCGATTCCGGCCCCGAGGCCCGCGGCCCAGAGTACTTCCGCCTCGAAAATACTGACTCGCGAGCCTGGTCGGTGCGCCAGATCATCAAGGATCCAGACGGCGACCACGCCTACCAGTTCGTCGCTACAGTAGATCTAGACGCTTCCGATGAGGCCGGCGAAGTTCGCCTATCAGACCTGCGCGTGGAGTACTAGCCAGCGAAAACGACAAAGCCGCCCTGGCAGCCGCGCCCGGGGTAAGGGGGGCGTCGGCAAGCGCGAGGGCGGCTTTAGGCCGGCTACTTTAGCGTGCGGCCTCGATCTGGACAGCCTGTGCCACAGCCTGGACAACGGCCGCTACCTTGACGGCCTCCCAGACCTGATCCTTGCTCAGGCCGGCCTCATTGAGCTCGTGCGCGTGGGCACCCAGGCAGTGCTCGCAGCCATTGATAGCGGAGACTGCGGTATTCCACAGCTCGAAGTTGGCCTTGTCCACGCCCGGCTTGGAGATGATGTTCATGCGCAGGCCGAACTTAACCTGTGCATAGTCATCGCCCAACCAGCCCTTGGCGCGGTAGGCAACATTGTTCATAGCCATAACGGTGGCTGCGCCGTAGGCTGCCTCGATAGCTTCCTCAGACAGGTGCTCTTTTGCTTCCTCCGCAATCTCAGACAGCACGGTCTCATTGCGGGTTGCGGCGGCCGATGCCAGCAGGCAGCCCCAGAGCTGCTCCTCGTCCAAGTCCTTGGAACGGGTCAGGGCGCCCAGGTTGAGCTTCTGGTCCTTGGCGTACTCCGGCAGGGAAGACTTCAGATTATCAATAGACATAGCTTTTCTCCTTTGGGATTTTGATAGGAATTTGCTGTGCTGGATTTAAAAGGAAACCCCGCCACGAAAGCGGGGTAAACCTGCATCTCAGTGAGATTTAGAGCGCGGACTGAACGACGTCCATCTTGTTGATGTTCTTGGTTGGGTCGTTCTTCTCCCAGTTGCAAGCGCAGACCTCTTCGGACTGCAGGGCGTCGAGCACGCGCAGAACCTCGTCTACGTTGCGGCCGACAGCATCCGGGGTAACGGAGACGAACTGGATAACACCATCCGGGTCGATGATGAAGGTAGCGCGGTCAGCAACGCCATCAGCGTTTTCTACACCCAGTGCGCGGATGAGGTCGTGGCGCACGTCAGAGAACATCGGGAAAGGAACTTCCTTCAGCTCTGGGTGGGTTGCGCGCCAGTTGAAGTGAGCGAACTCGTTATCGGTGGAGCCACCGAGGATCTGGGTATCGCGGTCCTGGAACTCCTCGTCCAGCTTGCCGAAGGCAGCGATCTCGGTCGGGCAGACGAAAGTGAAGTCCTTCGGGTAGAAGAAGACGACCTTCCACTTGCCCTCGTACTTGTCCAGGGATACCTGCTCGAAGTAGTCCTCCGGCTGGTTAGCGTTAACGTCGTGTAGGTCGCCACCGGTCAGGGCGGTGAGGTTGAACTCTGGGAACTTCTCGCCGACGGTCAAAATAGGCATAGTCTTCAACTCCTTTAGCAAAGGCTTTTCCTCTAAGTGTCCTGCCGCTTGACGTACAAGCAGCAGGGCCGGACCGTGTCCGGCCCAACACGATCAGTTATACCATCTTTTCCGCTCGCGTCAATAGCAAATCCTATAGGTAAGTGTTAGAGTAATAGGCATGCATAATAAAGAGTATCGCCCTACACTTGCTCAGCTGCGTACCTTCGTCACCGTTGCGGAAAACAAGCACTTTGGTACCGCAGCCGCCAAACTCGAAATTTCCCAGCCCTCCCTCTCCCAGGGCCTCGTTGCTCTCGAGCAGGGCTTGGGCTTGCAGCTTATTGAGCGCTCGACCCGCAAGGTCATCGTCACCTCGGCTGGCGAGACCCTCCTCCCCTACGCCAAGGCAACGCTTGAAGCAGCCGATACCTTCCTCGCCCACGCTCGCGGCGCCAACGGCACCCTTGCCGGCCCACTGACGATCGGCGTTATCCCCACCATCGCCCCCTACATCCTCCCCGATCTGCTCTCCATGCTTGCCGAGGCCTACCCGGATCTCCAGCCGCGCTTCGTCGAAGAGCAAACTCAGCACCTCATTACCCGCCTGCGCAATGGCAACTTGGATCTTGCCATCATGGCCCTCCCGTCCGAGGCCACCGGCATGGTCGATAGCCCGCTGTACACGGAGAAATTCTCCATTGTCTGCCCGCCGGATCACCCCATCGCCGGCCGTGAGGATGTCGAGCTTGCGGAGCTCAAGGACCTGGATTTGCTGCTGCTTGACGACGGCCACTGCTTGCGCGACCAAGTAGTCGACCTCTGCCGCCATGCCAATATCAACCCGGCCGAGGCCACCAATTCCGTCACCCGCGCCTCTTCCCTGACCACCATCATGCAGCTGGTCATGGGCGGACTGGGCTGCACCCTCGTCCCCGAATCCGCCCTGGCCACGGAATGCCACGGCAAGGACGTCGCCATCGCCCACTTTGCCTCCGATGTCACCGCCGAACGCGAGGTGGGCCTCGTGTTCCGTTCCTCCGCCGCCCGCGCCGAGGAATTCCGCGAATTCGGCACGCTCATCACCTCCGCCTATAACAAGGCGATTGAGCGCTCCCGGCAGTAGTCTCACCCGGCGGCCCCACACGGGGCGTCGCCAAGCACGCCAAAGGCCACCGCCCCCAATTGGAACGGTGGCCTTTAACTATGGTGCGCTAGACCTGCGGGAGAGTATTGCGCCCCGCGCACTGGCGGTACATATGCGCCTGTGCCAAGAGGGTAACCGGATACGCCACGATGAGGCCGATACCCAATAGCAGGAAGCCACCGATGGCGATAAAAAAGTTCAAAATTGCCAGTAGCAACATTTGACCGTAGTTGTTCTTACCTGCCTGAAAGCCCTTCTTCACGGCGTCACCAACGCTATCGCCGTCGGCCGCGAACCATTGCATCAGCGAGAAGAATGGTTGGATAAAGAAGCTAATCAGCGAAATCACGGCCAAGACACCGAGCATGCCCATGACGGCGGTGAACGCTTCTTCATCGGAAAGCTGCTCGGTATTGCCGGCTAGCTCCTCCGCCGCACCACGCAGAGCGATGAACGAGAAAAGGCCCGCTACAACACCGATGACAATACCGATGACAATCATAATGACTAGTGGCTGCTGCCAGCGCACATTCTTAAACAGGTAGCCCCACCCGGTGCGAGAATCATCAATCTGGAAAAGCGCCAGGCGCATAAGCGCTAGAGTTAACACGATGCCAATCACCCACGAAATGGGCTGCATGATCGTGTAACTAGCGGAGAGATCACCATCGGCACTCGCCGTCGCAGCGCCCACTCCGCCAGAAATGGCGAAAAAGACTACGCCGAGGAAGCCTGCAAGCAACGTTCCCAAAATCCATAGCTTCCAGTTGCTAAAGACAGTCCGAAAAGCCCAAGAAACGGCATCTATGGCCGAAACCTTTCCGGTGTGCTGTGGCTGACCCGCGTGGTAGCCGGCGTAGCCTTGGGCATTGTCCTCGTGGCTCCCACCATACGATGGAAGCTGGCCGTAGTCCGGCCGATCCTCAGGATGGTTGGTCGGCTCATAGCGAGGAAAATCGTCATTTCCACCCGAATACGGGTTCGTCATAGGCGGTGCTCCTCCTTCAGGAATGCACATAGAAAAATGGATAAGTATTTTCACTTTAACAACTTTTCCTCATTTCAGGTGGGCGGGTAAACTCGTTGCCTAGTCATGACTAAGAACGAATCCCCTTCTCGCGACGAGCTCTTCGCCGCACTCGAAAATGTCACTTTGGCCGAGGCCCGCTCCTTCCGCCGCCGCCTCAAGAAGGCTCGCGCCCCTAAGGCGCTGCAAGAAATCGGCGCTGAAATCCATGCCGCGGCCGATCGCGTCGCACTTACCGACGCCGCCGTTCCCACCATCTCTTACCCCGACGCCCTCCCCGTCACCGCCCGCAAGGACGATATCGCCGAGGCAATTCGGGACAACCAGGTCGTCATCATCGCTGGTGAGACCGGTTCTGGTAAGACCACCCAGATCCCGAAGATCTGTCTCGAGCTGGGCCGCGGCCGGCGCGGGTTCATCGGCCATACCCAGCCGCGCCGTATTGCAGCGCGCACCGTGGCTGAACGCATTGCTTCGGAATTGGACCAGAAGATCGGCGAGTCCGTTGGTTACGCCATCCGCTTCGATGACCGCGTCTCTGAGACCACGGCCGTCAAGCTCATGACCGACGGCATCCTGCTCGCCGAGATGCAGCGCGATCGTTTCCTCAATAAGTACGACACCATCATTATCGACGAGGCCCACGAACGCTCGCTCAATATCGACTTCCTCTTGGGCTACTTAAAGCGCCTATTGCCCAAGCGCCCAGACCTCAAGGTGATCATCACCTCCGCTACCATCGACCCAGAAAGCTTTGCCGCCCACTTTGCCGACGCCGACGGCAACCCCGCCCCCATCATCGAGGTCTCCGGGCGCACCTACCCCGTAGAAATCCGCTACCGGCCACTCGAGTTCGAGGCCGGCGGAAAAGTCGTGGACCAAGACCCGCTCGACGGCTTGACCGAGGCCATCGAAGAGCTCATGCGCGAAGGCGACGGCGATATCCTGTGCTTCTTCCCTGGCGAGCGCGATATCCGCGATGCCATGGAAGCCATCGAAGGCAAGAAATGGAAAAACGTCGAGGTCACTCCTCTCTTTGGCCGCCTATCTAACCAAGAGCAGCACCGCGTGTTTAGCGAGCACCGCGGCCGCCGCATCGTCTTGGCCACCAATATCGCCGAAACCTCGCTTACCGTGCCCGGCATCCGCTATGTCGTCGATACCGGCACCGCCCGCATCTCGCGGTACTCCACACGCACCAAGGTCCAGCGGCTGCCCATCGAGCCTATCTCGCAGGCCTCCGCCAACCAGCGCTCCGGCCGCTGCGGCCGTGTTGCCGACGGCATCGCCATCCGCCTCTATAGCGAACAGGACTTTGAAAGCCGTCCCGAATTCACCGACCCAGAGATTCTGCGCACCAACCTCGCCAGCGTCATCTTGCAGATGGTCTCGCTCAAGCTAGGCGACATCGAACAATTCCCCTTCATCCAGCCGCCCGAGCACAAGGCCATCCGCGATGGTCTCACGCTTCTCCACGAGCTCGGCGCCCTCCACGACAAGCAGGACAAGCCCTCGCTGACCACCATCGGCCGCGATCTTGCGCGCATCCCACTGGATCCGCGCATGGCCCGCATGCTCATTGAGGCCAATACCAACGGCTGCCTCGATGATGTCATGGTCATCGTTGCCGCTATGACCATCCAAGATGTGCGCGAGCGCCCCCTCGACTTCCAAGCCCAGGCCGACCAAGCCCACGCCCGCTTCAAGGACAAGACCTCGGATTTCTTGTCCATGCTCAAGCTATGGGATTACATCAAGCAAACCCGCAATGAGCAATCCGGCAATAAGTTCCGCAAGCGCATGAAGCAGGAATTCCTCCACTACATGCGCATCCGCGAGTGGTTTGACTTGGTGCGCCAGCTCAAGGACGTCGCCAAGCAGCTGGGCTGGACCTACCAGGAAGGCACAGAGCGCCGCTCCGATGACATCCACATGTCCCTCCTTTCGGGCCTGCTCTCCAATATCGGCGCCCGCGATGGCAATTCCAAGGAGTTCCAGGGCGCGCGCAACACCCGCTTCCTGGTATTCCCCGGCTCCGCCCTGGCTAAAAAGCCTCCCGAGTTCCTCATGGCTGCCGAGCTGGTGGAAACTTCCCGCCTCTGGGCGCGCGATGTCGCCGCCATCGATCCCGCCTGGGTAGAAAAGCTCGGCGCGGACCTGCTCAAGCACAACTACTCCGAGCCCACCTGGTCCCGCAAGCGCGCCGCCGCCATCGCGCACCAAAAATCCACGCTCTACGGCGTGCCCATCGTGGCCGACCGCACCGTGCCCTACCACCGCGTCGATCCCGCCGCTGCCCGCGATATGTTCATCCGCAACGCCCTTATCGCCGGAGACTGGAACACCCACCACGCCTTCTTCAAGGCCAACGCCCAAGCGCTTGACGACGCCGCCGCATACGAAGAAAAGGCCCGCCGACGCGGCCTCATCGTGGATGAAGACACGCTCTTCGATTTCTATGACCAGCGCATTCCGGCAAAGGTAACCACCGGCCGCCACTTTGACTCGTGGTGGAAAAAGCAGCGCCGCCGCACCCCGGACCTGCTGGATTTCGATCCCGCTAAGCTCATCGATGACTCCCATGATGTCACCGAGGAATCCTTCCCCGACCACTGGCGCAAGGGCTCTATCGATTACGAACTGACCTATAAGTTCGAGCCCGGCGAGCCTCTCGACGGCGTCACCGTAATGGTTCCCATTCCTATGCTCGCCGGCTTGGATTCCGAAGGCTTCGATTGGCTCGTTCCGGGTCTGCGCCTCGAGCTCGTCACCGAGCTCATCCGCAGCCTGCCCAAGGCCCTGCGCCGCACTGTCGTACCCGCGCCCGAATTTGCCGAGCGCGCCATCGACCGCCTCATCCCTTATGAAGGCCCCATCACCCAGCAGCTTGCCGAAATCCTCCGCGAACTCGGCGGCCAAGGAATCAACGCCACCGATTTCCAGCCCAACAAGCTACCCGCCCACCTGCGGATGAACTACGGCGCCATCGATAAGCGCGGCAAAATCGTCGACTCCGACCGCGACCTCGCGGCGCTCGTCCGGAGGCAGGCTGGCCACATCAAGTCCTCCGTATCCCGCGTCTCGCGCACCTCCGAGTCCACCGCCGTCAGCGAATGGACCGACGATACCCTTGGCACGATTGATGACACGGTAACGACCACCGTCGACGGCCACGAAGTCACCGCCTACCCCGCCCTAGTCGCCACAAAGGACGGCGTCGAGCTCAAGGTCCATCCCACCAAGGCCGCCGCAGATGCCGCCATGGTCACGACCACACTCACCCTCCTCATGCGTGAGATATCCGTTAATGCTCCACAAATGGTCAAGGGCTTGCCGTTGCAACAGCGCGTCGCTGTCGATTCCTATCCGCACGGCGGCGCCGACGGCTTGGTTAACGACGCCCGCGTAGCCGCCATCCGCGACTTGATGCTCGAAGCCGGCGGCCCGGTCCGCACCCCCTCGGCGTTCCAGCAGCTCAAGGACACCGTCAAACCCCAGGTCCCAGGACGCGTACGCCAGGCAGTGGTAGCTATTGCCCCCGGACTTGCCGAATACTCCAATCTGCGAGCCGAACTCGCGCATTGGGACGGTCCAGCAATCGATGACATGCGCGCACAATTGGATTTCCTCCTCCCCCGAAATGCCATCACTGTCCATGGAATGTCCCATCTGCGTCATCTCCCGCGATATATCCAAGCCATGCGCATTCGTCTAGAGGACATGAACCTTGACCCGGACCGCGATGCAGACCGCCAAGCCGAGGTAGATAACGCCAAGGCCTACCTATCCAACCGCCTTCGCAACCTCCCGGCCGGCCGCGAAAAGACCCGCGAGGTCAAGGACGTACGCTGGATGATTGAAGAACTTCGAGTATCTCTTTTCGCCCAGCGCCTTGGCACAGCCCACGCCGTTTCACTCCGCCGTATCCAAAAGGCGGTGGACAAACTGCGCTAAAAGTCCTCGCGATCGCGCCTTCGCATCAGCCGAATCTCGGATTCAAAGTCATCTGCGCTTTCAAAGGATTTATACACGGAGGCGAAGCGCAGATAAGCCACTTCATCAAGGTCACGCAGTGGCTCTAGGATGGCCAAACCAATCTCGTTCGCGTTGACCTGCGAGGAGCCATGACTACGCACCGTCTCCTCAACTTCTTGCGCAAGCTTCTTCAGGGCATCGTCGCTTACGTCTCGTCCCTGGCAGGCACGACGGACACCGCGGATCAATTTATCTCTACTGAAGGGCTCGGCCAGACCGTTTCTCTTCACGACAAGCAGCACGGCCTTTTCAACCGTGGTAAAGCGACCCTTGCACGAAGCGCACTCGCGCCGGCGACGAATCGACGCTCCAGCATCGACCACACGCGAGTCAATGACGCGGGATTGCTCATTGTGACAAAAGGGGCAATACACAGTGGTCCTTTCACTGACGTTGATACGCCAGTAGTTTACTCATCTCCAATTCCGTGCGGCCACTGGGCTTCACCCCGCTGTAGCCCCTAGTGCGCTACTGCAGCTTCAACTTGCTGCACACCAGAAGCCGGGGGTTGAGGAGCACTATTTCCTTCAGCGCCCGCAAGTCCCCCTAGCAATGTGCCCACAAAGACCGCGACACCAAACACTGCACCCAATGCGTAGTTACCTGTGTTCGACTCACCCACACTGTTTCGTCCCCTATTCGATCTGTTCCCAGAGCCTCCGGCCGACGTACGGTTCGAACGATAGGTCGTGCGATCTTCCACACGTAGGGTTCGAACATACCGAGAGCTTTCGGTGCCGCGGGCCGCAGAACCGTAGCCGCGCTCCACATCCCACACGGACGCAGAAGGCACCACTACAGGTTCGGAAGCTTTGCGAGTTACCAGGTTATTGCGAGAATTGATCAGCAGAGACATAACTTTCCTTTCGACGACTGAACCCACCGTAGGCGCCTCATGCGACACGTCATGACACCCAGTCGCCATAATGTTCGATTTAGTTGGTACGTTCGATTTATAGCATCGCTTCGAATACTTGTCCACCCCAACACGTAAATCTCGAACATCTGTACTTTTCGTGCTACAAATGACGTGTGGCAACTTTTCAGCGCCGCCAGCTAACAGACCACCGATAAATCCAGCCGATCCCCTCCGAGGAGCCAGCAATGGGCCGCAAGCCAAAGAAGACCACCGAGAAGACCGACTACGCTTCCCTGTCTGACCGCCAGCGACGAATTCTTAACGTCATTAGTGACGCCGTCATGCTGCGTGGTTACCCACCAAGCATCCGCGAAATTGGTGACGCAGCAGGCTTGCAGTCCACCTCCTCTGTTGCCTACCAGCTAAAGCAATTGGAAGAAAAGGGCTTCTTGCGCCGTGACCCAAATAAGCCGCGAGCCGTAGATGTTCGACACCTAAATACCGACGATGGCGCCAAGAAGCCGGGCCGCAAACCGGCTAAGCCCGAACAGCAGGTTCCCGCAGAGGCAGGTGCGGTTTCCTACATTCCTGTGGTTGGCCGAATCGCAGCGGGTGCGCCCATTACCGCGGAAGAAAACGTAGACACTTACTTTCCGATGCCCGATGAGGTAGTCGGTGGCGGCGACCTTTATATGCTGCAAGTGGTCGGCGACTCGATGCAGGATGCCGGCATTCTTGACGGCGACTGGGTAATCATTCGCTCCCAGTCAGTTGCAGAAGAGGGCGAGTTCGTTGCAGCGCTGCTCGATGGTGCTGAAGCTACCGTTAAGGAATTCCACCGCGATTCCTCTGGCGTGTGGTTGCTCCCCCACAACGATGCCTACGCTCCCATCAACGGCGATGATGCGGAGATCATGGGCAAGGTTGTATCCGTATTCCGTAAGCTTTAGTCACCAGCCTGACACAGATTCTATAGCCCCGCGAGGTCCTCGATTGGCCCTTGCGGGGTCTATCTATGTACACCCTTCGTTGAAGCGGCCCGTTTCCTGCCACCCCCATTTGGCTCCATTTCGGACCCGGACACCAAAAGAGACGAAAATCCCACTTTCCCACTTTTCCCTCTGACCAGGTACTTCAGCGCACCGGATATAGAATGCAGCCGTGCAAATTTTTGCTTTAGTCCGTTTATTCCCGATTTTTGAGACAATGGACTAAGCAAAACAACATCGCCGGATTTTCACTTCCGCATAAAGTGGCAACTTTTACCCCCACTACATGACGCGATGTCTCTAGATTCAAGGAGGAATCATGTACGCAGAAGAGCGGCGTCGCCAAATTGCTTCCCTCACCGCCGTTGAAGGCCGCGTCAACGTCACTGAGCTCTCGGAACGCTTCGAAGTTACGGCCGAGACCATCCGCCGCGACCTTGCGGTGCTTGACCGTGAGGGCGTCGTCCATCGCGTGCATGGCGGCGCAGTAGCCTCCCAATCCTTCCAGACCGCGGAGCTTACCCTGGATACCCGCCAGCGGTCCGCCTCCGGCGCAAAAGCGGCTATCGCCCGCGCGGCCCTAGATTTTCTTCCCCAGGGCGGCGGCAGCATTTTCTTGGACGCAGGCACCACCATTAACGCGTTCGCAGAGCTCATTGGACAGCAATACCCACAGGCGCAGTTTAATATTGTCTCCAATAGCCTGCCTATTGCGCTGTCTCTTGCAGGCAATGGCGTGCCTGACGTACAGCTACTTGGCGGTACGGTCCGCGCGATTACCCAAGCCGTCGTTGGCGATACCGCGCTGCGCACCCTGGCTATGATGCGTGCCGACGTCGCCTTTATCGGTACCAATGCCCTTACCCTGGACCATGGCTTGTCGACGGCCGACTCCCAAGAGGCAGCCATCAAATCCGCCTTCGTCACCAATGCCCACAAAGTAGTGGTCATGTGTGACTCCAGCAAGCTGGGCAATGATTACTTGGTAAGTTTCGCCTCTGCCGCCGATATCGACGTCGTCATTACTGACGCTGCTGCCCCCGATTCCTTCGTGGAGGCGCTGCGCGAGCGCGAAATTGAGGTCGTGCTCGCCAGCGAATAATCCCCCGATCCTTCGCCTACTTTAGGCGAAGGACTCCATGCGTTCTACCACTGCGGTACGGGCAGCGTCAGGGCTTTCCGCATCCAGCGCCACCTCGGAAAGCTGCTGGCACTGTTCCAGGGTAACCTCTGCCAGCTGCGCACCGACGCCCGCAACTGCGGTCGACGCTGCGGATAGCGAATTCACACCCAAGCCGGTAAGTACGCAGGCCAGCATCGGGTCGGCTGCCGCCTCACCGCACACGCCTACCGCAACGTTATTGGCCTGGCCCACGATGCAGGTGTGCTGAATGAGCCGCAGCACAGCCGGCTGCCACGGGTCGGTCAGGTAGGCCAGCTGAGGCGACAGGCGGTCCGCGGCCATAGTGTACTGAGTCAGGTCATTAGTGCCGATGGACACGAAATCAAGGTGCGGCATGATTTTATCCGCCATGAGCGCTGCGGCCGGAACCTCAATCATGGCGCCGGCAGTCAGGCCGCGCTCGCGGCACAGGCTAGCAAACCACTGGGCCTCGGTAGAGGTGGCAACCATAGGAGCCATCACCCAAGTAGAGGCTTTGTCATCGCGAGCCTCAGCCGCCTGCGCAATCGCATCCAGCTGGCGGGTCAGCAAAGCCTCATTATCGCGTGCAATACGCAGGCCACGAACACCCAATGCTGGGTTTTCCTCGGAACTTAGCGTGGCATAAGAGATAGGCTTATCGGATCCGGCATCTAGCGTACGCACGACAACCTTTGATTCAGGAAAGGCATTAAAGACCTTGCCGTAAATCTTTGCCTGCTCGTCAACGCTGGGCTCTTCACTGGCCGAGAGGAACGACAGCTCCGTGCGGTACAGACCAATGCCCTCTGCCTGAGAATCCGAAGCAATGCGGGCGGCGTTGCCATCAGCGACGTTGGCAAGCAGCTGCACGCGGTGGCCATCTTTGGTTTCCGCCGGGCCGCGCCACTGAGCAACGCGTGCCGCCCGCTCGCGATACTCGGCCACAGCCTTTCTGGAAGCCTCTTCGTCGGCCCCAAGGGTGACGGCGCCCACTGCGCCATCGACAAATACCAGCGTGCCGCTTTCAATATCGCTCAGCGCGGCACCTACAGCAACGATGCACGGAATATCCAACTGACGGGCGATGATGGCCGTATGGCTGGTAGGTCCACCAAGTTCGGTAACAAGGGCCTTGATGTGCTTGGTATCCAGCGTCGCGGTATCGGCCGGGGCCAAATCGTCCGCGAACAGCACGGCCTCGCCGTCTACGAGCGGCAGGCCCGGCTCGTCCTCGCCGCGCAGCTCTGCGATTACGCGGTCGCGCACGTCCTTCAAGTCAGTGGTGCGCTCGGCCATCACGCCGCCGGCGGCCTCGAACATGGTGACAAACTTATCGGTGGCACCGACAGTAGCGAATTCCGCGTCCCGGCCAGTGCGGATATTCTTGCGCACCGCCTTATGCCAACCACGGTCCTTAACCATGCCGGCCGTTGCCGTCAGAACTTCAGCTGCCTGGCCTTCCGCGGCAGCAGCCCGCTGCTCCAAGCGGCCAGCGACAGTATCTACGGCCGCAAGGAAGCGGTCATATTCAGAATCGCTCGCTTGCTCTGGGTCAATGCTTCCCTCGGTAGGCAGGGCCGGGCGAGGGCGGACCCACACGGCTTCGGCGTAGGCGACTCCGGCAACGACACCGGTTCCTTTGATCGTGGACTCAGACGCGTTTTCCATGAGCGTACTTCCTTCGAAGATAGCGGTTTATTAACTTCCAGAACACCACAAATCGGATAGAAAAGCAATGTATACCACAGAAATTCTGTTGACTTTCGGACACAATCGGACAAGAATCAACATTAAGGGCGGGCCATGCCCGCGAGGTTCTCTCCAACGGCGTTCGGCCCCCAATATACAACCTGCGAAAGGGACAACTTGATTCTCACGCTGACCCCCAATCCCAGTATTGACGCCACCCTTGTGCTCAGCGAGCCATTGACCTCCGGTGATGTCCACCGGGCCAGCGAGGTCACACAGGTTGCTGGCGGCAAGGGTGTAAACGTCACCCATGCCGTGCACTTGGCCGGCGAGCAATCCTTGGCTCTTTTCCCGGCCCACGACTCCGATTCTTTCCTAAATCTCATCCACTCGGCCGGGCTGCCTTCCTCTGCAATCCCCATGGACGGCACGGTTCGCGTCAATACCACCATCACAGAGCCTGATGGCACTACCACCAAGGTCAACGGTCCAGGCCCTGCGCTTTCCGACGCCGATTCCCAAGCCATTACCTCCGAGCTCACCGCCCGCGCCCTTGCCTCCGACTGGGTAGTTCTAGCCGGCTCCCTGCCGCGTGGCGTGGATACCGATTGGTACTGCGACCTCATCTCCGCGGTCCGCGCGGCCGCACCACAGGCTCGCATTGCCGTCGATACGTCAGATGCCCCAATGCAGGCCATTGGCGAGAACCTCAATTCTGCTGCGCCGGATCTCATTAAGCCGAATGGTCTAGAGCTCGGCCAGCTCACCGGAACCGACGGCCGCGAACTGGAAGACCAGGCCGCACGCGGCGAGTACTCGGGGGTTGTTCGGGCGGCCCGGGACGTCGTCAAGCAGGGCATCGCAGAAGTACTCGTCACTCTTGGCGGTGCCGGCGCGGTGCTGGTTACCGCGGATG
This sequence comes from Corynebacterium tuberculostearicum, assembly GCF_022347385.1. Classification (GTDB taxonomy): domain Bacteria; phylum Actinomycetota; class Actinomycetes; order Mycobacteriales; family Mycobacteriaceae; genus Corynebacterium; species Corynebacterium tuberculostearicum_M. The sequence continues at coordinate 213,341 of NZ_JAKRDT010000001.1, read as the reverse complement.
GCGCTTGGGCTGCAACTCCACCGCCAGCAACGCTGAAATCCACCGTAGGCGCCGGTGACGCCGCGCTCGCCGGATACCTCCTCGGCCGCACCGCCGGCAAGTCGCCGGCCGATAGTCTCGCGCAGTCGGTGGCCTACGGAACTGCGGCTGCATCCAAACAAGGCACCCAATTCCCTCGCCCAGAAGAACTCGATATCGCACATACCCCCGTAAACTCGCTAGCCTAAGGAGTGCCTAATCATGGCTTCCGACCTCATCACTACCGACCTAGTCGCGCTCGACGCCGACTTCGGCGACAGCGTTGACTCCGTCATCACTAACCTGGCCACGCTAGTCCATGACACCGGCCGAGCCACCGACATCGCCGGTTTGGCACAGCCCGCCATCGACCGCGAGGCCAAGGCCGGTACCGGCGTCCCTGGCGGAGTCGCCATTCCGCACTGCCGCTCCGAGGCCGTGACCGAACCTACCCTCGCATTCGCCCGCCTGAGCCGCGGCGTGGATTTTTCCGGCCCCGACGGCGACGCTCAGCTCGTCTTCCTCATCGCGGCCCCGGCCGGCGGCGGCAAAGCCCACTTGAAGATTTTGTCCAAGTTGGCCCGCGCTCTAGTACGCAAGGACTTCCTCGAGTCCCTGCGCAACGCCCCCACCAAGGAGGAAATCGTTCGGCTTGTGCTGGACGTTGTCAATGCCGAAAAGCCGAAGAAGAAGCCAGTCGAAGACCCAGCCGCCCAGGGCGCTGCTGCCGGCACTGCCGCAACCGGTGCCGGTGCCGCCGGCTCCTCCGCCGCCGCGCCCTCGGCCGCAACCCCTGCCAGCGCAGAGCCTTTGGCCGATGTCACCCGCATCGTGGCCATCACCGCCTGCCCCACCGGCATCGCCCACACCTACATGGCGGCCGACGCCCTCACCCAAACCGCGGCCGAGCGTGACGACGTATCTCTGACCGTTGAGACGCAGGGCTCGTCTAATAATGAGTCTGTCTCCCAATCCACAATCGACGCGGCCGATGCAGTCATCTTCGCCACGGACGTCGGCGTGCGCGACCGCGAACGCTTCGCCGGCAAGCCGGTAATCGAATCCGGCGTCAAACGCGCCATCAATGAGCCCGGCACCATGCTCGACGAGGCCATCGCTGCTGCTCGCAACCCGCACGCCCACAAGGTCTCTGGCACCGCTACCCGCGCCGACGCGGAAGAAGAAGGTCAGTCGCTCGGTTGGGGCAAGCGCATCCAACAGGCCATTATGACCGGCGTGTCCTATATGGTCCCGTTCGTTGCGGCCGGCGGCCTGCTGCTCGCCCTCGGCTTCCTTTTCGGTGGTGCCGATATGGCAAATGGGTGGCAGGCACTATCGACGGACTATTCGTTGGGCAATCTCCCCGGCCATGACGTGACTGTTGACGGCGAACTCATGCACTTCGAGCGCTCCGGGTTCTTGCTCTATCTCGGCGCTGTTCTCTTCGCCGTCGGCCAAGCGGCTATGGGCTTTATTGTAGCCGCGCTGTCGGGCTATATCGCCTACGCGCTCGCCGGCCGTCCGGGCATCGCCCCGGGCTTCGCGGGCGGCGCGATCGCGGTCACCTTGGGCGCTGGCTTCATCGGTGGTCTGGTTACCGGTCTGCTGGCAGGCTTCATCGCGATGTGGATTGGCAACTGGAAGGTACCGCGTTGGCTAGGCTCGCTCATGCCGGTTGTTATTATCCCGCTGCTGACCTCTCTAATCGTCGGCCTCGCAATGTACCTGCTGCTGGGTGCACCGTTGGCAGCCATCATGGAGGGCCTGCAAAATTGGCTATCGTCCATGTCCGGTTCTTCGGCTGTATTGCTGGGCATCATTCTCGGCCTGATGATGTGCTTCGACTTGGGCGGCCCAGTCAATAAGGCGGCCTACCTCTTCGCCACGGCCGGGCTGTCTACCGGTGACGAGTCCTCCATGCAGATCATGGCCGCCGTCATGGCGTCCGGCATGGTCGCACCAATTGCGCTGTCGCTGGCTACGTTTATCCGCAAGTCGCTGTTTACCCCGGCCGAGCAGGAGAACGGCAAGTCTGCCTGGCTGCTGGGTCTGTCCTTCGTCTCGGAGGGCGCCATCCCGTTTGCGGCGGCCGATCCGTTCCGCGTCATTCCTTCGATGATGGCCGGCGGCGCGGTGACGGGCGCGATTTCGATGGCTTTGTCGGTCGGTTCCCGTGCCCCGCACGGCGGCGTGTTCGTCTTCTTCGCCATCGACCCGTTCTGGGGCTACCTCGTGGCCATTGCGGCCGGCGTGGTTGTCTCCACTGCGGCGGTGCTGGCGATGAAGCAGTTCTGGCCTAACAAGGCCGCCGAAGAAGCCGCCCAGAACGTGGCAGCATAAACCAAACACTCGTACACTGGATTCTAAAAATCCCCGTAAGAAAGGATATTTTCGATGGCTTCCAAGACTGTAAAGGTTGGCTCCTCTGTAGGCCTGCACGCACGTCCTGCATCTATTATCGCGGACGCTGCCGGCGAGTTCGATGAGGATATCTTCCTCAACCTGGTCGGCGACGATGATGAGGACGAGACCGATGCGGCCTCTTCCCTGATGATCATGGCTCTTGGCGCAGAACAGGGCGATGAGGTTACCGTTACTTCTGAAAACGAAGAAGCAGTGGAAAAGATTGCTGCTCTCATCGAGAAGGACCTGGACGCTTCCTAAGCCCTAAAACGGTTCCACTTTAGGCTCCCCACCCTTGCGGTGGGGAGCTTTTCGCTTTCCGACGCCACCTATCCCCACGGTGGCACCCACCTCACCTGCCCGCGCACCCGGGCTAGCCGGCCTCGGCGCGGCGGGGCGTTGGGGTCATCGTCATTTACGCCGTTGTGATAGGGACAGCAGGTCGCAAGGTTCGCAGCGTTGGTCTCGCCGCCGTGCTTCCAGGCTTTGAGGTGGTGAATCTGACACTTGTCGGCGGGATAATTGCAGCTCTCCCACGGGCATACCGGGTTGACAGCAGCCGCCATCAGCCGCTGCTTGTCGTTGGCCACGCGCGAGGTCCGGTAGAGGTTCACCGGCCCCTCGTGGGGATGGACGAGCGTGACATAGCCGTGATCGCTCAGTGTCCGCGTGACAAGCTCCGCTCCGGTGATTCGAGCGCCATTGGTGAGTTGGAGGGTGATTTCCTCGCCGCCGCCGTCGACTATTCGGTCGAGCTCGTCAAGGGTGAGAACCACCTGCGTCGTCACCGTCGCACGCGTCGCATCCGCCTTGCCAAAGAAGAGGTCTTTGGCAGATTCCAGGGGCTTATTGGCATCCAATGCAGCGTGCATATCCGCCACATCGGCCGAATCCCCGGTAATGGTCAGTGACCATGGGCCGCCGGAGCGGCGGGTAATGCGCACTCCCTTTTCGGGCGCGCGGCGCGGTCGCAGCTCGCGTACCAAAGCGCGGGCACGCTTTTCCAAGGCGGTGGCGCTGCCGCGAAAGGAACACAGTTGGGTGCGTAGGGTCCAGGCATCGCGCTGCGTCGGCAAGCGCAAGGCGTATTTTTCAATCAGCAGTAGCACGTCGAGGGAATGCCTAGTCTGCCGCGCCGCTCGCTGTTTGGCAGCAAAGCCGCACCGGCCGAAATAGGTATCGCATAGACGCAGCAGGTCGCGCGCGGCGATGTCGGAGGCGCCCCGCGCGATGAGCTCGCGATCGCTAAGCCCTTGAACGGCGGCGACAATGTCCATGCCGGCGTTCACTGCGTTTAAGTATGCGTCCAATGCGGTCATGCCGCTAAGTTAAATAGCCCCCACACGCCCACGCGAGCCGCATATCGGCCCGCTGTGGATAACCCGCGTTGGCCCGTCAACAACACTGCCCGCCGCGGGCGCGCGACGGGCAGTTATCCACAGGTGGAAATTTAGTACTTGGCGCCGTGACCCTCGCCGACGGAATCGTAAAGCTTCTTCATAATCGGATAGGCCACGATGATGCCTACCGAGCCCCACGCAATGCCCTCGAGGGAGACCCCGCCCACGGTGAGGGTCAGGTTGCCGATGCCCGCGATAAGCGCCACTGCGGCCGCAGTCAGGTTGACCGGGTTATTGAAATTAACCTTATTATCCATCCAGATGCGCACACCCAGCATGCCGATGAGTCCATACAGCACGATGCAGGCACCGCCCAGGACGCCGGTCGGGATGGTGAAAATCAGCGCACCAAACTTCGGCACGAAGGCCAAAAGGATGGCGGTAAAGGCTGCTACCCAGTAGGCGGCGGTGGAATACACGCGCGTTGCGGCCATCACGCCGATATTTTCGGCGTAGGTCGTGGTGCCGGAGCCGCCAAAGCCGCCGGCAAGGGTAGACGCGAGGCCATCGGCAATGAGGGCGTCACCGGCTAGGTCATCGAGATCGCGCTTTGTCATCTCGGAGACGGCCTTGACGTGGCCGACGTTTTCCGCGATGAGAACTACCAGTACGGGAAGTGCCACGGCAATGGCGGAGACGTTGAAGGAAGGCGCGTGGAATTCCGGCAGGCCCACCCACGGGGCAGCATCGATGGCCGCGACGGCGTCATCGCCAAGGTTGCCGGTCAGCGCAGCGAAAACCCAGCCGACGACCACGCCGAGCAGGATGGACAGACGCGAGACCATACCGCGGCCGGCGACGGTGGCCAGCAGGATGACGAGCAGTGTCACGGCGGCCACGAGCGGCTGGGAGGCGAAGTTCTCGGCCGCATTCGGCGCCAGGTTCAGCCCGATGAGGGCCACGATTGCACCAGTGACGGCCGGCGGCATGACGGCGTCGAGCACGCGGCGGCCGGCGATTTTGACTGCCACACCCACCGCGGCCAAGACGAGGCCGGTGACCAAAATGGAGCCGGCTTGCGCGGCGATGCCGTACTGCTGCGACGCCGAAAGAGGCGCAATGAACGCGAACGAAGAGCCTAGGTAGGACGGCAACCGGTTGCGCGTGATAAGCAGGAACAAAATGGTTCCGAGGCCGGAAAAGAGCAGCGTCGTATTGACGGGGAATCCGGTCAAGGTGGGAACCAATAGCGTGGCGCCGAACATGGCCACCACGTGCTGCATTCCGATGCCGATGGTTCGGCCCCAGCTGAGTCGTTCTTCCGGCGCCACGACCGCGCCCGGTGCAATCCTTTTACCGTCTCCGTGGACGGTCCAACCTTTTAAGCTCACGAGCCTTAATTATGGATCACCCGGGGTGGTTTTAGGAAACTTCCTCCACGATGAATTCGGCGAGTTCGCGGGCGGTGGGTGCGGGAAGGCGGACGTCGACAAGCGTGCCTTCGGCCGTGTACTCCTCGTGGCGCACCGTGCCCTCGGCGTGAACGCGGGCGACCACATCGCCGCGGGTAAAGGGAACCTGCAGCTTAACGTGGCTATCGCGGGGGTTGAGGAAAAGCTCCACGCGCGCGGTAAGTTCGTCGATTCCCTCGCCCGTGCGCGCGGATACGTAGACGACGTCTTCGTGGTCGAGTACGTGACGCAGCTCGGCGAGCACTAGCGGGTCGGCCTGGTCGATCTTATTGATCACGATGATCTCGGGCGGGGCCTGTTCCCCGGTTTCCGCGACAATGTCATAAATGACCTGGTTGACGGCCTCAATCTGCTTGAGCGGGAATGGGTCAGAGCCATCGACCACGTGCAACATAATATCAGCGGCCAGCACCTCTTCCAGGGTGGATTTGAACGCCTCGACCAGCTGCGTGGGCAGGTGGCGGACAAAGCCGACGGTGTCGGTGAAGACGACTTGGCGGCCGTCGGCAAGCGTGGCACGGCGAGTCGTGGGGTCCAACGTGGCAAAGAGTGCGTCCTCCACCAGCACGCCGGCGCCGGTCATGGCGTTAATGAGCGAGGACTTTCCAGCATTGGTGTAGCCGGCAATGGCTATCTGCGCGATGGTTGAGCGCTGGCGCTTGGAACGCTTGACCTCACGGGCGGTCTTCATAGCGCGCAGCTCCTTGCGCAGCCGGGCCATCTCCGTGCGAATGCGGCGGCGGTCCGTCTCAATCTTGGTCTCACCGGGACCACGCAGTCCGACGCCGCCGTTGGAGCCGGCGCGGCCGCCCGCCTGGCGCGAAAGATTGCCGCCCCAACCACGGGTATGGGTGTAGAGGTATTCCAGCTGCGCCAAGGAGACCTGTGCCTTGCCCTCTTTGGACTTGGCGTGCTGGGCAAAGATGTCAAGGATGAGCATCGTGCGGTCAATGACCTTGGTGTTAAGCGCACGCTCGAGTGCGGTGAGCTGGCCGGGGTTAAGCTCACCATCGCAGACCACGGTATCGGCGCCGGTGGCCTCGACGATGTCGCGCAATTCCTTGACTTTGCCGGAGCCGATGTAGGTGCCGGAGTCCGGCTTATCGCGTTTTTGGTAAATCATCTCTACTACTTCGGCGCCGGCGGTCTCGGTCAGCGCCGCGAGCTCATCCATGGTGGCTTCGACTTCGGCCACGGTGCCTTCGGTCCACACGCCAACCAGGATGACGCGCTCGAGGCGCAGCTTACGGTACTCCACCTCATAGCCATCGGTGGTGTCCTCAGCGCGGATGGTGGTCTCACGGGTAACGCGACGGAAAGCGTTACGCTCTGCCAGGTCAAGGTCACCGGTAGTGGGCGTCGCCTCTGGTGCGGCCGGGGCGTCGTTATCGCGGAACGCGCGAGCGAGGAGATCGTCGTTATTGTGCTGGGAAAATTCGGTCATACTACCTTTCATTTTGGCACGTTGCGGCCGAAAGCGGGAATTGCGGATTCTTAGCTGGCTGCACAAGGCGATACAATGGCGGGCATGAACGTTAAGGACACTGGGGTGAAGCAGAATACCGAGATGCAGGCCATTGGCCTCAATTTCGAACGCTGGCAGGATGCCGTCGAGGCCGCTATTGCTAGCGATCGCTTGACCGTTACCGGTGAGGTACGCGGTGGTCAGCTGATCCAGTTCACCGATCCATCGGGCGCGCAGCTCAATATTCTCGCGGTGGAACCTTTTGCTACCTACATTGGCTTCAATGCGGTTACGCAAGGGTTCGCCCACGTAGAGATGGTCAACGATGTTCTCGCGCTGCTGGAGATTATCGATCCTTTCGGTACCACCATCGCCCAGGCCACCGCGAACTTGGCGCAGGGGCCTTTGCTTGCCGACGAACCCTTGCAGCAATGGCAGCAAATCTCCCTCACCGCCATGGGCCTTGATGTCCGCACCTACGAGTCGGCCGATGCCTATGAGGCGGCCGAGGGCGAATTCCCGGCGCTCTTTGAGTCCGCGGGCGCGAAGGTTATTTCCTCCGGTTCTGGCGCGGAGGTTCCTACCCCGGCCGCTACCTTTGCGGCCCGCGTCATGGAATCCGAGTGGCGTACCAATGAGCTAACCGGTGAGAAATTCGCCCACCTCGTCATGGATGGTCTCTTCCCCTTCGATCTCTGCCTGCCTGCGGGTAGCGACGAGTTGCCTGCCAAGGACACCATCGTGGCCGGCACCGCCCTGCTGACGGCTTCTATTGAAATGCCTAGCGGTGGCTGCGGCGACGGCGCTGGCTGCGGTTGTGGCTCTGGTGGCTGCGGCTGCGGCGGCCACTAAGAGCTGACGCAAAGGTCTGGTGAAATAGCTGTGTGGATGCCCTTCCCGGAAAATGCGAGAAACCGGCGTGTGCTGGTTCTCGCGCTGATCCTGGTGGGATCAGTGGCGGTTGTGGCAACCCTAAAACTTCCCGGGGTTTTCATCGCGGCACTACTTATCGCGGCGGCGCTGCTTATGCTCCACACCCGGCCGGACGCCTCGGAGCAGGCGGCGCTGCGCAGCTCTATTCGGCTCTCGGCCGAAGATATTGAGGACGTCTTGGCGGAGTACGAAGACTTCCGGTCCTCCGAGGCAGCCGAGAAGATAGCGGACCGCACGCTCTACCGGCCGGCGCTTTTAGATCTGGATTGCTCCGACCCCACCATCGAAGCCTTCCACTATGAGATTTCCGGCGCTCGGCGATTCCTGCGCCGGTTGCACCTGCGCGTCAACGCAGAAGAGGTCAGCACCAACGAGCTGGAATCCTTGCTCAAGGTGACCGATGAACGAGCCCGCGAGCTCAAGGAAACCTGGCTATCGGCCCGCCGCGCCGCCTTTGCGCTCGGGCCGAAGTACGAAAAGAACGAAGTAAAAAATCGCGCCCTGCGCCGCCAAGCCCTCGAAGAGCAAGCGTTCGAGGAAGAGGAAAACGAAGGGCGCAGCGCCTAAGCACTCACTGCGCGCGCCGCGCGCTACGCGATCTAAAGGGAGGTCTCGCCGGTGGCGACGATGGCGGACGGGCCGGTCAAGCGGGAGCCGCCCTCATAGATTTCCACGGTGACTTCCCCGCCGGGGACGTGTACGTGCACGGTGCCGTGAGGGGTGGTGGTGTGGTCAACGGCGGCGTCGGCAAGCGCGGCGGTCGCGGCCGCCACGGTGCCGGTGCCGCAAGAGCGGGTCTCTCCTACCCCGCGCTCAAAGACGCGCATGTGCACGTGGCCATCGCGCAGCGGGGTCACAACCTCAACATTCACGCCGGCCGGGAAGAAGGCTTCATCGATGACGGGCTGCCCGAAAGTCTTGGCCGCAAGTCCCTCGGCGTCCAGCCCCGGCACCACGGCCGCGAGGTGCGGGTTGCCCATGTCGACGCCTAGACCGGCATAACTCTCCCCGGCCATAGACGCGGTGGATACACCCGTTACTTCGGCCGGTCCCATATCCACGGTGACCTCAGCCGCATGCTCATCATACGAGTGCACCGTCACGCGCTTGGCGCCGGCGCGGGTGCCGATGGTGAACTCGTCTTCTTCCACGAGGCCGCGCGAGCGCAGCCAGTGGGCGAAAACGCGGGTGCCGTTGCCGCACATTTCGGCCACGGAGCCGTCGGCGTTGCGATAGTCCATGAACCAGTCAGTGGGCGCGATGCCCTCGGCCAGCGCCTCGACTTCCCCGGCCGCGAGCAACGCCTCAGCGCGCACGACGCGCAGCAATCCGTCGCCGCCAATACCGGCGCGGCGACCGCACAGCGCCGCTACGCGCTCGGGGGCAAGCGGCGTGGCGGCCGCGTGGTCTTCGACGATGACAAAGTCGTTCTCAGTTCCATGACCCTTGGCAAATTTCATGCTCCCTACCCTAGCGCGCGCAGCGCTTGGGCGGTCGTATCGCCCGCGGCATCCAGCCACATGATGCGCTTGTCGCGATTGAACCAGGAACGTTGGCGGCGCACGTAGCGCCGTGTCCCGGTAATTGTGCGTTCAACGGCCTCATCCCACGTAAGTTCGCCGCGCTGGGCCTGGAATACCTGCGCATAGCCTATGGCACGCCCGGCCGTGGAATCGGCCACCAAGCCCTGGGCTTGGAGGCGCTCGACTTCCTCGATGAGCCCGCGCTCAAACATCTGGCGGGTACGCAGCTCGATGCGCGGATTAAGCCAGTCTGCGGTGGTGCGCAGGCCGAGCAAACGGGTGCCCCACCGCGGCGGTGCGTCCTTCGGCGGTTGGCTAGCCTTATAAGGTTTACCGGTCAGTTCGATGACCTCCAAGGCACGCACGGTACGCCGTGGGTCCTTATCTTCAATGATGGCGGCCGCGGCCGGATCTACCTGCGCCAGCTCCTCGTGCAGGGCGTCGGTGCCGATTTCTACGCGCCGGGCCTCATACTTGGCGCGGACGGCGGGGTCGGTGGGTGGGAACTGCCAGTCGTCGACAAGCGCTTGGGCATAAAGCATCGAGCCTCCGACCAGGATTGGCGTCTTGCCGCGGGCCATGATGCCTTCCACGTCCGCGATGGCATCGCGCTGATAGCGCGCCACAGAAGCGGTTTCGGTCACGTCCCACACATCGAGCTGGTGGTGCGGGATTCCCTCGCGCTCGGCCGGGGTGAGCTTGGCGGTGCCAATGTCCATACCGCGGTAGAGCTGCATGGAATCGACGTTGACCACCTCGCCGTCCAGCTCCTGCGCCAGCGCCAACCCCAGCGCGGATTTGCCGGAGGCAGTGGGTCCAAACACTGCGATCGGGCGCATTAGACCTCCCATCCTGCAACGTAGCGGCCAACCCCCAGGGTGGCGTCGGTGGCCAGCAACTGCTTCTTCTTAGGGCCTAGGCCCGCCAATTCCTCCCAAAGGGCGGGCTCTACCACACCGCGCTGGGAAAGCCATTCGCCTGCCTTGCTTGCCGACGCCCCCATCAGCACCTCCTCGCACCACTCGTGCGCTTCCTGGGCACCGGGAACGAGCGCCATGGGGGCTCGCTCGGTCAGGCCCGCGCTGCCATCTGCCACGACGATGGTGAGCGCCGCTGGATCCGGCTGGCCGATGCGCTCCCGGCTAGCGCGGGCGTTAAGCTGCGGCACGCTGTGCAGCACGTACCGGGCCATAATCTCGGGTAGATAATTGCCGCCGCCTAGGTTCGTGGCCGCACCCCACGCCTTTAAGCTGCCGGTGTGGGCGGTGTACCAGCGCTTGTCCTGGCTGCCGACGATATCTGCCTGCGTTATGCCGGCGGCCGCAGCCTCCACCGCTAGGGTGCGGGCAGCGGCAAGCAGTGCGCGAGAAGCGGCGTCATTGGAGGAAAGCTCCACGGCCAGCGCGGGTGAGGCTGGCATTACCATGAGATTGAACATTATTCCTCCATACTATCTACCCAAGTGGAGGTAATTAAATAGAATCTGGGCACGCGCGGGATATTCGCGGTAATGTATCCAGTGATTTTATTCGGCAGCCGTGACGCGCGGCGATCTATGCATAGGAGGGCTTGTCATGTCTCCCATCCCTACCCCAGGTTCCATGCCCAAGAAGGGCCCTCGTCCCACCGCAAAGCCTGTTCCCGTCCAGGCACCCAGCAAGAATGACCCGGCCAAGTGGGGCCGCGTCGACGCGGATGGTTCCGTCTTCGTTTCCGCTCCGGAGGGCGAACGCAAGATTGGCGAATGGCAGGCCGGCACCCCCGAGGAGGGCCTACAGCACTACGGCGCGCGCTACGACGACCTCTCCACCGAAATTGAACTGCTCGAGGCGCGCCTGCGCGCCAACCCCAGCGAGGCCGCTGGCATCAAAAAGACCGCAGCGCAATTGCGCGACACCCTGCCTACCGCTGCGGTCATCGGTGATATCGCAGCACTTGACCGCCGCCTTGTTGCCGTCATTGAGCACTCGGTAGAAGCCGGCGAGCAGGCGCAGGCCGATAAGGAACGCCGCCGCGAGGAAGCTATTGCTGCCAAGGAAAAGCTGGCAGCTGAGGCAGAAGAGATTGCCGAAAACTCCACCGAGTGGAAGGCCGCAGGCGACCGCATTCGCGCCATCCTGGAAGAGTGGAAGCAAATCAAGGGCATTGACCGCAAGACCGATGATGCCCTGTGGAAGCGCTACTCCCGCGCCCGCGATTCCTTCAACCGCCGTCGCGGCTCCCATTTTGCCGAGCTGGACCGCGCCCGTGCGGTTGCCCGCAAGAAGAAGGAAGAACTCGTCGAGCGTGCCGAGGCCATCCAGGATTCCACCGAGTGGGGCCCCACCGCCCGCGCCTACCGCGATTTGATGACCGAGTGGAAGGCCGCCGGCCGCGCCCCGCGCGACGTAGACGATAAGCTGTGGGCCCGCTTCCGCGCCGCCCAGGACAAGTTCTTCAATGCCCGCAATGCCGTCAACGACGAGCGCGACCGCGAATTTGCAGAAAATGCCAAGGCCAAGGACTCCTTGATTGCGGAGTACGACGGCCAGATCGACCCGTCCAAGGGCATTGAGGGTGCGAAGGCTAAGCTGCGCGAGCTGCAGGAAAAGTGGGAAGAGATTGGCTTCGTTCCCCGCAAGCAAGTGCGCGAGTACGAGTCCAAGATTGAGGCGCTGGAGCAGCGCGTCACCGAGGCAGAAAAGTCTGAGTGGCGCCGCACCGACCCGGAGGCGCAAGCACGCGTGGCGCAGTTCCAAGCTAAGGTCGATGAGTTTAACTCTCAGGCCGAGGCAGCTGAGGCCAAGGGCAATGCGAAAAAGGCCGCTGATCTGCGCGCGCAGGCCGAGCAGTGGCAGGCTTTTGCCGACGCCGCCGCTAACGCCGTCAACGATAAGTAGTGCACCTCGTCCACATTGCGCGGCCACCGCGGCCGCCGCACTCGCCTACCGCTCACGCCCAGCCCAGCGAACCTGCGGACTGCATTCGCAGCTTCGTCTTTTGGGCCAACTTGGCGGCCCAAGAAGCAAGCGGCGATGCCGCGGCATCGACGTCGCCGGGCCGCGTGGTTCAACGTCTGCAAGGTTCTAGCGAATCACAGACCCATCTCTTTGCCGTAGTGGACGGCGACTCCACCCTTGGTGAGGTTTCTGAGCTGGGGCTGCCGCTCATCCCCTCGGTGGAGCCGAGCCCGGAGCTGGATTACCTCGGGTTCATCCACATTAGCCTGCCGCTGTTGGAAGAGCGCGAGGCCACAGAGATTGAATGTGTGCTGTGCGACCTGCCTCTGCCCGGCGAGCAGCTCGATGAGGAAGGGCGCAAGGTTGCCGAGTGGATGGGTGCAAAGGCGCTGGAGCTGGCCCGTAAACTCGGCCGCACCGTAGCGCACGTGGGACTATTGCACCCGCCGGGCGCGGATCCAGACTACGACGCTATGGGTAGCATCTACCGCGAGTTGGGATTTACGCAAAGGCATGCGGAGCACCAGCTGGTGATGGACATCCCTGAAAGCCCTGTGGCAGCGCTACTCCCGGCGGGAATCACCGCCCGAGTCTGGCCGGATTACGACATCCCTGAGGGCTACCTCGACGAGGTCATGCGGCTGCTTAGCCTAGCGTCCAAAGACGCGGAGACCGGGGATCTGACGGTGGAGCCCATCGTGTGGACGCGTGCTCGATTGCGCGAAGCGCACAGCCGCCTGCGCTCTCGTCGCGGGCACACGCTTCTTATCGCACTTACCGCCGAGGACGGGAGCATTCTCGCACTGACCGAAATGGCTAGGCACGAGGACGCGAATCCTGAAGTATGCGAGTGGACTCTGACTGTGACCGATCGCCCGCACCGCCGCCGCGGACTTGCGCAGCTAGCCAAGCTCACAGCGCTGCATGAGGTGGCAGGCTATTGGCCGCGAGTGCGGCGCTGCTATTGTTCCGTTGCCGCCAAGGACGCGGCCATGAATGCCATTTACCGCAGCCTGGGGGCCCGGGAACTTTCCCGTTCTTCTGCGTGGGAGTTGCGGCTGCGGGATTAGTGGCCGTAGGCCTACTGCTCGCCGCGCTGGGCGCGATGACGTTCGGCAGCTTGCTTGCGGCGATTGTCCACCAGTGGCTCCCGCTGCGGTGCCGCGTCTATCCTGGATTGAAATTCGCCCACCTCATCGAGTTGTCCGGCGGTGGCGCGCACGCGGGCTTCGGCAGCCTTCTGCTCTGGGCTGCGGCGCAGCGCCACCGTGCTATAGGCCAGAAATGCTAGGAAGGTAGCTAGCATTCCTACCCACATTCCCAGCGACGCCCCGTCGGCGGTAGAGCCACGGAACCAGAAGCCCCATAGGTTGGCGAAGAAGGACACCGTCACCAGCATCCATGCAATCAGTCCAGGCGTGGCGCGTCGGGTGAACAGCGTCACCGGAGTAAGAATGCCCAGCCCAATGAGCGCGAGCCACGCAGAGACGGTTTCCATGATGGAAATCCTGACGCCGCTTGACGTGGTGCCAAAGGTCAATGCCTCCCAACCGTGGGCTGGACCGGCGTAGGGCAAAATCAGGTAGAGGATATACGCCACCACCGCAATGCACAGCGTGACCTTGTGACCGCCGAGGTCCATTGTTTGTGCTGCTCTCCGCTCAGCGTTAGCTGCATTGTGGGCTGCGGTGGTCGTATGTTCCTCAGTCATGGCTCCCTAGCTTACTCCCCTGCTAGCAACCGCAGGAATCGCCGGGTTCGGCTGCCGCGGGCTTGCCAATCGACGGCAATCCCAGACCGACGCCGATGGGTGCGGTGGTAGGCGTTTCGCCGGCAGCGGACATGTCGCCGGCCTTGGTGCGGGTGTGGGAGGTCACGGCGGCGTCGGCAAGCAAGAAGAAGGAGCCCGCACCAGTGACCTGGGTATGCACCACATCGCCCGGGCGAATCTCCGCCGAAATATCCGTGCCTTCCGAATCAACCGGGGTGAAGTGCACTAGGCGGCCATCGCGCGCACGGCCGGTCATGCGGTGGGTTTCATCGTTCTTGCGGCCGCCTTCGGCCTGCACCAAAAGCTCCACATCGGTGCCGATGAGCTTCTTGTTTTCCTCGGCCTGGATGCTATCTTGCAGGGCAACGAGACGCTCGAAACGATCCTGGACGACCTCCTTGGGAATCTGGTCCTCCATTTCCGCAGCCGGGGTTCCCGGACGCGGCGAATACTGGAAGGTAAAGGCCGAGGCGAAACGAGCGCGGCGCACAAGCTCCATGGTGTCTTGGAAGTCTTCCTCGGTCTCGCCTGGGAAGCCCACGATTATATCGGTCGTGATTGCGGCGTGCGGAATCTTGTCCCGTACCTCATCCAAAATCCGCAGGAACTTCTTAGTACGGTAGGAACGGCGCATATCCTTAAGGACCTTGTCGGAGCCAGACTGCAACGGCATATGCAACTGCGGGCACACGGCCGGGGTCTCGGCCATGGCATCGATGACGTCGGAAGTAAACTCCGCTGGGTGCGGGGAGGTAAAACGCAGGCGCTCAAGACCATCGATCTTGCCCACCTCGCGCAGCAGCTTAGAAAAGGCGAAACGGTCGCGTGGCATCTCGGGATCGGCAAAATTAACGCCATAAGCATTGACGTTTTGCCCCAACAGGGTGACCTCAGATACGCCCTGGTCCACCAAGGCTTTAACCTCGGCCAAGATATCGCCGGGGCGGCGATCCTCTTCCTTGCCGCGCAAGGAAGGAACAATGCAGAAGGTGCAGGTGTTATTGCAGCCTACAGAAACAGAAACCCAGCCGGCATAGGCAGACTCACGCTTGGCTGGCAAGACAGACGGAAAAGCCTCGAGGGAATCAACGATTTCCACCTGTGCTTCATCGTTGTGTCGGGCGCGCTCCAGCAGCGTCGGCAGGGCCGCCATATTGTGAGTGCCAAAGACAGCATCAACCCACGGGGCATTATCTAGGACGGTGTCCTTGTCCTTCTGCGCCAAGCAACCGCCCACGGCAATTTGCATGCCGGGATGGTTTTCCTTTGTCTTCTTCAAGGCACCCAACGTGCCGTAGAGCCGCTTATCGGCATTTTCGCGCACGGCGCAGGTATTAAAGACGATGAGATCTGGCTCCACGCCTTCGCCGGCGGCCGCGTAGCCGGCCTCCTCCAAGAGACCAGAGATGCGCTCTGAATCGTGCACATTCATCTGGCAGCCGAAAGTTCGGACTTCATAAGTACGGTTATCTGCGATTGTCTGCTCCACGTCGGCATAGTTTAGCCATGAAGCTAGGCATCTCATAACTGCCGGACTTGGCCATTCCGGCGCTACCCTTCCTTGGCCGTATCAGTCCTCTGCGCGCAGCTCCGCGCACCGCGCGTCAAGCGCTGCGATTGCGATCTGTAGCGACATCCCTTCATTGAAGCCGCGGCGTGCCAGCACACCCACGATGCGGCGTAGGGCCTTGTCGCGCTCCTTGCGATCCGGGGGAACGGTCTTAATGGAGCGAGCCTTCCTTTCCGCAAGGGCCTGTGCCATGGCCTGTTCATCGGCAGGGTCAATTTGCTCGAGGGCCTCAGCACGGTCAGCCTCGCTCACGCCCTTTTCCCGCAATTCCCTGTTGAGAACCGAGCTGGACTTGCCGCGCCGCTTATGGCGCTGGCGCACCCACTCGTGTGCAAAAGCGGCGTCGTTCACCAGGCCCGCGTGGGCTAAATCATCTAGCACGTCCTCAACGACATCTGGCTCAAACTCGGCCTTTACTAGACGGTCATAAAGCTCTTTCCGGGACCTAGAACGCTGATCCAAAAGACCCAGCGCCCGAGAGCGGACCTTGGCCTTAGCTTCTTCTGCCTCTCGATCAAAAAGCCCGCCCCCAGCTGCTCCATTCTCATAGGCTTCGAGGGCCTGTCGGAGTTGAGCGAGCTTTTCGGGGGCGGGCTGATTCATGATGCAGGTTCTAAAGGTACGCGGACTGTATGGGGACGGGTTAGACGATTTTAGTCGTCATCAAAATCGACGTTTGGAACGAGATCCACGGACTCATCGGTCAATGGGTCATCGGCACCAGGAACGTCCATCGCAGCGCCCTCCTCGCCTTCGGCCGCAGCCTCGCCGATACCGAGCTTCTGGAAAATCTTCTGCTCGATTTCATTAGCCAGATCCGGGTTATCCTTCAGGAAATTACGCGCCTTCTCCTTACCCTGGCCCAGCTGGTCGCCTTCGTAGGTAAACCAAGAGCCGGACTTGCGGATGAAACCGTTTTCGACGCCAAGGTCAATGATGGAGGACTCGCGAGAGATGCCTTCGCCATACATGATGTCGAACTCAGCAATCTTAAATGGTGGAGAGACCTTGTTCTTTACTACCTTGAGCTTGGTGCGGTTACCGATGGCATCTTGGCCGTCTTTCAAGGTCTGAATGCGGCGGATATCGCAGCGCACGGAAGAGTAGAACTTGAGCGCCTTACCACCGGTGGTGGTCTCTGGCGAGCCGAACATCACGCCAATCTTTTCGCGCAGCTGGTTAATGAAGATAGCGGTGGTACCGGAGTTGTACAGGGCACCGGTCATCTTGCGCAGCGCCTGGGACATCAGGCGGGCCTGGAGGCCGACGTGACTATCGCCCATCTCACCTTCAATTTCCGCCTTCGGGGTAAGGGCAGCTACGGAGTCAACGACGATGATGTCAATTGCGCCGGAGCGTACCAGCATATCGGCAATCTCCAAGGCCTGCTCACCGGTATCTGGCTGGGAAACCAGGAGGTTATCGGTATCCACGCCAAGCAGGCGAGCATACTGCGGGTCGAGCGCGTGCTCGGCGTCAATAAACGCGGCAATGCCGCCGTCCTTTTGCGCGGATGCAATAGCGTGCAGCGCAACAGTGGTCTTACCAGAAGACTCCGGGCCATAAATCTCTACGATGCGCCCGCGCGGGAAACCGCCAATGCCCAGAGCGACATCGATTGCGGTATTACCGGAAGAAATGGCCTTAATCGGTGGGCGGTTGTCATCGCCCAGGCGCATCACAGCGCCTTTGCCGTAGTCCTTCTCAATCATGGCCATTGCGGCATCGAGGGCCTTTTGGCGGTCATCTCCCTTAGAGGCGGCAGAAGAAGACTTCTTTTTGGTTGCCATTAACTTTCATCCTTATCTTTAACGACGATGTACTAACGCATTATTAGACTGCCGTGGAACTCAAACGGTTCCCTCCGTCAACGCCATCCCACTGTAGACGACTGCATCGACACTTCCGCCATCTTACATACATCTGTTCGAATTTTGAAAGTGAACACGCCAGTCCGTCAAATTCGACGCCGCTATAAAGTGGGGTAATCGACCCCCAACCTGCGCTCCTTCGGTACATCAAAGTCATCGCACAGGCTCAGCCAGACGCGACGCGGATCGACGCCGCGTTCGATAAGCTCATCGGGTGTCGCCCCGAGGTCAGGCAGGACATGGGAGTGGCTAATCCACTTTCCCTTAGACTCGCCAAATTCATCCACAATGAGCTGGTGATACTCGGTCAATCGCATGCGCGCCATCCTACTCAGCACTAAAGCACGGACGCCAGCAGGCCGGAGAACGTCAATTGGGGGCCCGCCGCTATCTCTCTGGCTTAGCATTGTCAGCCTCAAATGAACACCGTTCAAAACCCTCAATTGTCTGCAGTTTTCATGCAGTGCTAACCTCTTGAGCATGAAAAAGAACTCTCTGGCAACCACCATTGCCTATGTTGCCGTGTTTACCGCTCTCGTCATCGTCCTTGCCTTCGTATCCATCCCCGTCGGTTCGGCCGGCGTGCCCATCGTGCTGCAAAACGCAGCACTGATCCTCGCCGGCCTAATTTTGGGCAGCAAGCGCGGCGGATACGTGGGACTCCTCTTTTTGTTCCTGGGCCTTGCCCTCCCAGTTCTGGCAGGTGGCGGAACCACGCTGCGCGCGCTGGCAGGCCCAACCGCGGGCTACATCATCGGCTATGTTCTCTCGCCAGCGGTGGCAGGCGCAATTGCCTACCGCTCCCCTAAGAACAAGGGCGGCATGGCGGTCATGCTTGCCATCGCTGCCGTTGCCGGCCTTGCCGTCCAATACATCTGCGGCGCCTTTGGTCTCATGATCCGCTCCGGCTTGGACATTGGTCCAGCCTTCGCCGCCCAATTGCCCTTCATCCCTGTCGATGCCGGAAAGCTTGTAGTTGCCGTCATCATCGCTCTCGGTGTTCACTCAGCCTTCCCCGATCTGATGGGACGAAAGGCCGCCTAGTGCCCACGATCGAATTTTCCTCAGTCTCGGTGGCTTTTGATGACACCGTGGTGCTCGAGGACATCAACCTCACCCTCACCGAACAGCGAATTGGCATTATCGGCCAAAACGGTGGCGGAAAATCCACCTTGACCAGGCTCATTAATGGGTTGGGCGAGCCTAGTGAAGGTACGGTGACGGTGGACCAGATGGACGTCGCCAAGCAGGGCAAAAAGGTGCGCGAAAAGGTGGGGTTTGTCTTTTCGGATGCCGAAAACCAGATTGTCATGCCCAATGTGCGCGATGACGTCGCCTTTTCGCTCCGCCGCTTTAAGCTGCCCAAACACGAGCGCCTCGCCCGCGTGGATGCTACCCTCGAGCGCTTCGGTCTCGCCGAATTTGCTGAACGCTCACCGCATACGCTCTCCGGCGGACAAAAGCAACTACTCGCGCTGGCAGCGGTCATGGTCATCGACCCGATTCTCATCATCGCTGATGAGCCCACTACCCTGCTGGATCTGCGCAACCGAGATCGAATCAAAAGAGAATTCGCGCGTTTGGAACAGCAACTACTTGTGGTGACGCACGATCTGGAATTTCTGCGCGATTTTGATCGGGTCATTTGCATCGATGACCACCACATCGCCGCGGATGGCCGGCCGGCGGAGGTCATAGATTTTTACCAAGACCTCATGGCCCAGCGGCCGCTGTAGGGAGAATTGTCATGCAACGACGCACGAATCTCCCACTTTCCGTCTATGTTGATGGCACCAGCTTTGTTCATCGCATCAAGCCTAGTTGGAAGATCGCATTCCTCTTAGTCTTTATCCTGGTCACCAGCATCTTTTTCAAGTCCATTCCGTGGGCAGCAGGCGGCGTCATTTTTGTCGTCTTTCTCTATGCTTGCGCCCGGGTTCCACTGGGCATTGCGTGGAGTCAGATCTGGCCGCCTCTCTTTTTCCTAGTCCCCCTGGCAGGCTTTCAATGGTGGGCCAAGGACTTCGACTATGCGGCAGTGATGTTCCTCAATGTCTTCGCCGCTATGATGGCTGCCTTCTTGCTCACGCTGACCTCTACGGTCGATGAGATCATGGAGTCGCTGGAAGAGTCGCTGCAGCCCCTAAAGCGACTCGGAATACCGGTAGAAAACATCAGCTTGGCTATGTCACTGACTATTCGTCTCATCCCGTTGATGTTTGAAACCGTCTATGAAGTCCTAGATGCCCGCAAAGCGCGCGGTGCCGGGATGTCCCCGCTCGCATTTGGCACCCCGGTTATCATTCGCTCCATCCGGCGAGCGCGCGCCATGGGTGAGGCTTTGCAGGCCCGCGGCGTCGGCGACTAGCAGCAATAGTTATCGCCTCCCTTGCACCACCACATGATGGCCGAGGGAGGCGATAATTATTTAACAGACTGTCGGGGGTTTACTCCCCACGCAGCTCACGCAGCCGGGCCTGCACAGCATCGTTGTTGGCACTGCCTGGCTGAGCAGCGTTGTCGGCAGCAGAGCCGGACGCTTTATTGCCCTCAATGGCCTGAGCCTTATTCCCTTCCACGGACTTAGAAGAGTTCATTTCGCTGCGAATCTGCTCCAAACGGGAATGACCGGCCATCTGAATACCAGCTTGTTGTACCTCGGCCATGCGGTTTTCCACGGAGTTCTCAGCCAGCTCAGCCTGGCCGAGTGCCTTGGAGTAACGGCGCTCAATCTTATCGCGCACAGCATCCAGAGACGGCGTATTGCCATTGGCGCTCAACTCGTTCATGGAGTTCAAAGACTCGGAAACCTTTTCCTGCATCTTTGCCTGCTCGAGCTGGGAAAGCAGCTTGGAGCGCTCATTGACCTTTTCACGCAGCGCGGCATTGTTGCGCTGAACCGCATTCTTGGCCTTTTCTGCCTGCTGCAGTGCTTGGTCGTGCAGCTTCTTGGTATCTTCCACGGACTCCTCAGCCGTAACCAGCTGGGCAGCGAAGGCCTCTGCCGCGTTCTCGTACTCCACGGCCTTATTTTCATCGCCCTTGGCACGGGCCTGATCAGCCAATTCCAGAGCCTGGCGAGCATTGCCCTGCAGCTTTTCTACTTCTGCCAAACGGCGGTTAAGCTGCATTTCCAACTGGCGCTGGTTACCAATCACGGCGGCCGCCTGCTGAGACAGCTCCTGGTGCTGGCGCTGAGCATCTTCAATAGCCTGCTCGATCTGCACCTTCGGATCGGCGTTTTCCTCGATCTTATTATCGAAGAGAGCCATCAGGTACTTCCAGCCCTTAACAAATGGGTTCGCCATGGTGTGCTTCAACCTTTCTAGGTTAAAAATGTGCGTAATGTTCTGCTGCTTATACTAGCGAAGCGCTGTTTCCACCGCTTGCACTCCCCGCGGTCGCGGGCGCTTGCCGACGCCCCCATAACCACCACAGCCGACCTTCCTCGCAAGAGAATAGGCCGGCTGTTGACATAGACCGCTGTGGGCTAAAGCTCTGATGCGGCAGGTGCCGTATGGGCAAGCTCCTCATCCATGGAGGGCAGAGCCATGTAACCGGCGGCTTCAATCAGTACATCAGAGACCGAGCAATCCAGCGCGTGGCACACAGACGCAAGAAGCTCAGAGGAGACCTCCTTGCGGCCGCGTTCGAGCTCTGAAAGGTAACCCGGCGATACGCGGGCCACCCCGGCCAATTCGCGCAGGGTCACTCCTTTGTCCGCGCGGAAGGCGCGCAGCGTCAACCCAAGAGCCTCACGCAAAAGCGGCTCAGGGGTACGAGCAGTGGCGGGCGCCGCTGGTGCAACAGCGCCGTTTACCGGGTGTTCGAGGACTGCAGTAGAAGTGTTCATCACTATGGTCAACGCTCCTTGTCTCGTTATTGTTCCCGCAGTGCCGGATTTTCTTCCAAAGTTGAGCACAGGAGACGCAAGGCGGCTGCGACCGTGGCCTCTCTGACCTCGTTTCGCTCTTTCCCCAACCCGGACAGCTGCTGCGAAAAACTGACTCCGCTAGGAGAAAAAATCCCGATATAAACCGTGCCCGCCGGCTTGCCTTCCTGTAGGTCTGGTCCCGCCACCCCGGTAAGGCCTATCCCCCAGTCCGCGGCGGTTTCTGCCACCGCCGCGCGCGCCATTGCAAGGGCGATCTCCCCAGAAACCACACCGACCGCTTCGATATCGGCTACCGGCTGGTGCAAAAAGTGGGATTTCACCTCGGTGGCATATGTTATAAGCCCTCCGCGCAACACAGCCGAAGCTCCAGGGACAGAAGCCACCGTGGCACTGGCCAACCCAGCAGTAAGTGACTCACAAAAGGACAAAGTTTCGCCGCGCTCGGTGAGTTCAGATACGAGGCGGGCCGCCATGGAGCTCATGAACTACCTAGCTATTCTGCTTCTTGCCGTCGATGAGGTACTGAACGCCGGTAACCACGGTCACCACTGCGGCCAAGAGCATCACCAGGAAGGTAGGAACGTTCATCCACTCCGGCAGCGGCCACAGGTACAACCCTACGGCCAAGGATTGCAATACAGTCTTCAGCTTGCCGCCCTTCGAAGCAGGAACGACCTTGCCGCGGCGCAACAAAACCATACGCCAGATGGTGATACCGAACTCACGGATGAGAATGACCACGGTAATCCACACCGGCAGCACCCCAATGATATTGAGGCATACCAGTGCGGTAGTCATAAGCGCTTTATCCGCGATGGGATCAGCAATCTTGCCAAAATTAGTGATAAGGCCACGGGCACGTGCGATGTCCCCGTCGAGCTTATCTGTCAGCATTAGGACCGCAAATAGGCCAAAAGCCCACCAGTCATGGCCGGCAACAACTAGCCATGCGAAAACCGGAATGAAAAGAATGCGCAGGCTGGTGAGAACATTTGGCAGGTTCCAATTGGATACCTGTGGATTCACATCCGAGGATTGCGCTGACTGTGTTCCGGGTTGATTCACGTTATACATACTACCTGTTAGCACCAAGGGCCTGCGCTTGGATGCCCCTGCATTTTAAAATGCGAAGCATGAAGTATTTTGCTGTTAGCTACGACTACAACCCCAATAATCCGGAGATTGCTAAGGCTCGCCCCGCGCACCGCGAGTTTACCGCGCAGCTTTTTGAGGAGGGCACCATCATTGCCACCGGCCCATTGACGGATTCCAAGGGCGGCGCGCTCATCATTGTGGGGCTTGCCGACGACGCCGTGGTCGCCGACGCCATCGCCCTCATGGACAAAGACCCCTTCTACCAGGCCGGCTGCATCACCGGCCGCAGCTTCCGCGAATGGAATCCCGTCAACGCCCGCTTCTAGTGCGGTAGCTCTTCCTTGGGCAGGTCTTCGGCCTTGCCCAAGAATTCGCCCTTCTTGTTGCGGACGATCTTATTGCCTTCCTCGTCCCAGTCGAAGTGATTGTGCGATACCGGCACTCCGCCTTGGTTCTCATCGCGTTTACTTTTAATAATCGAGGCGATAACCGTAATAACCAAGACACCCACGATCACGATAAGTGAGGTGATGGTGGAAAATTCTGGGATCGACTCCACGTTCTCGCCGCCGTTTACAAACGGCAAGTTATTCTCATGCAGCGCATGGAACATGAGCTTTACACCGATGAAGCCCAAGATGATGCCCAAACCATAGGGCAGGTACACCAAGCGATCCAGTAGGCCATCCAGCAGGAAGTACATCTGGCGCAATCCCATGAGGGAGAAAGCATTCGTGGTAAAGACCAAGAACGCTTCCGAGGTAATGCCGTAGATGGCTGGGATGGAGTCGAAGGCAAACATCACGTCGATAAGGCCGATGGACACCAACGCAATAAATAGCGGGGTGAACGCGAATTTACGCTTGCCCGAAGAATCTTCCACGCGGTGCGTGAGCTTATCGCCGTGGTAGCGCGGGGTGACGTGGACTACCTTGCGGATCAGCTTGATGATGCCCATATCATTGGGATCGGTTTCGGGGGCGTCCCGAATCTCGTCGACGATGAGCTTGATCGCTGTGTAGATGAGAAATATCGCGAATAGGTAGAAGATATCGGACCATGCCGCGATGACCGCAGCACCCAAAAGGATAAACACCAAGCGGCATGCCAAGGCAATAACGATACCGATGAGCAATACCTTTTGCTGGTACTTACGCGGGATCTTGAAAGCGCCCATGATAAGCGCGAAAACAAAGAGGTTATCTACGGATAGCGCCTTCTCTGTCACGTAACCCGTGAGGTATTGGATGCCGTGCTCGTGGTCCCATACGGCCCACACACCGGCACCAAAAAGTAAAGCGATACCGACATAGAATAGGGTCCAGAACCCGGATTCCTTCAGCGTCGGCTCGTGCGGGGTGCGCACGTGGGAGTAGAAATCGAAAACAAAGAATCCAAGAATGACGACGATGGAAATCGCCCAGATCCACAATGGCACATGCATTGGTACATCCCTCCGGTCGAAGATACAACAAATTGACCGGAGGTCTCCCCCGCCCGGCTAGATAGCTGCAGCCGGGCCGGCACGACCGGGAGCATAACGCTTCCGTGCTGACGATCGGTGCCGAAGGATGGGGTACTCCCCTCCAAGACTCGTCCAACCTTACACGATCTTAGAAGGCACCTGTCGAAGGGTTATACGTTGCCTGGACGGTACGGGTGTCGCCAGCATCGCCCTGCGGGGAGGAATCGGAGCCTGCGGAAGAGTCGGGATCGGAAGTAGCGGCAGCTTCGTCCTCCTCTTGCTGCTGCATCTCCTCCTGAATTTCCTTTGGCGCCTCGGCAGGGTCGGCGCCCTTGATCATCCAGATGATGGTATCGAGCTCTTCCGGCTTCACTAGGACCTCGCGAGCCTTGGAGCCCTCGGATGGTCCGACGACGCCACGAGATTCCATCAGGTCCATGAGACGACCGGCCTTGGCAAAACCGATGCGCAGCTTGCGCTGCAGCATCGAGGTCGAGCCCAATTGGGCGGTGACCACCAGCTCGACGGCTTCGAGGAGGTCGTCCATGTCCTTGCCAATTTCCTCATCGATTTCCTGCTTGGCCTCGGATTGCTTCTCCTCAGTCACGCCCTCGGTGTAGTTCGGCGCGGCCTGCGACTTGGCGGCATCGACAACCGCCATGACTTCATCATCCGAGACGAATGCGCCCTGCATACGCACAGGACGCTTGCCCTGCGGAATGAAGAGGCCATCGCCCATACCAATGAGCTTTTCCGCGCCACCCTGGTCCAAGATAACGCGAGAGTCCGTCAGTGAGGACGTCGCGAAGGCCAAGCGTGAAGGCACGTTTGTCTTAATCAGACCGGTCACCACGTCAACGGACGGGCGCTGGGTCGCCAGAACGAGGTGAATACCAGCCGCACGCGCCTTCTGGGTGATACGGACGATGGAGTCCTCAATCTCCTTTGGCGCAGTCATCATCAGGTCCGCCAGCTCGTCGACTACACAGACGATGTACGGGTACGGACGTACCTCGCGCTCGGAGCCTGCCGGTGCCTGGTATTCGCCAGAGACCACCTTGCGGTTATAGTCCTCAATCTTGCGCACGCGAGCAGCCTTCATATCCATGTAGCGCTGCTCCATCTCCTCCACCAGCCACTGCAGGGCTGCTGCGGCCTTCTTCGGCTGGGTGATGATGGGAGTGATCAAGTGCGGAATGCCCTCGTACGGGGTAAGTTCCACCATCTTCGGGTCCACCAAGATGAGGCGAACCTGCTCAGGGGTGGCTCGGGTAAGCAGCGAGACCAACATGGAGTTGACGAAAGCGGACTTACCGGAACCGGTAGCGCCGGCAACCAGCAAGTGCGGCATCTTTTGCACCGAGAACGAGGTGTATTCGCCTTCAATGTCCTTGCCCAAACCGATGAGCATGGGATCCGGTGAGCTGGTCATGCTTGGCGCATCAAGCACCTCGCGCAGGTGCACCATCTCGCGGTCTGGGTTGGGAACCTCAATACCGACGGCCGACTTGCCAGGGATGGGAGTGAGCAAGCGTAGATTATCAGTGGCCACGGCGTAGGCCAGATTGGACTGCAGGTTCGTAATCTTCGATACCTTGACGCCTGGTCCCAGCTCGATTTCATAACGGGTCACCGTTGGGCCACGGCTAAAGCCGGTTACCTGGGCATCGACCTTGAACTCTTCGAAGACATCCGTAATCGCTTCGATGATGCGGTCATTAATCTCCGTGCGCTCCTTGGCTGGAGTGCCCGGGGTCAGCAGGTCCGTGGTGGGAACCGCGTAATTCTCGTTGCCAAACTGCGCGGCCGGCGCAGGTGCAGCAGAGGTACCCGTTTCCCTTGCGGCCTCGGCCGCAGGCTCGGTGGAGTCCACCTGTGCGCCGGTCGTAGCGTCGCGTCCGGAGCGCTCGCGGAAGAGTTGGCGGGCCTTCTCGTGCGCGGACGAGACCACATCAGCGCCTCCTTCCACCGCAGATCCAGCAGCGCCTGCAGCTGCACCGGCTGCTGCAGCGCCAGCGGCACCTGCTGCTCCGGCCGCAGCGGTCTTTGCTGCGCCAGTTGCTGCTCCCGCAGCACCCGCGGCGCCCGCAGCCGCACCAGCGGCCGAGCCAATGGCGGTACCGGCGGCGGTGCCAGCATCAGCACCCGCTGCCGTAGCCGAGCGAGTAGAAGGGGAAGTGGGACGTTGACGAGTAGTGCCCAGCACTCTGGTCGGTTCCGGATCCCCGGAGTCCGGTTGTGCCGGCGACGACGCTGCAGCGTCGTCTACCACCGGGATCTCATCGGTATCGCCAATGTCACGAGAGACCGGCTTCTCAGCCGCGTTAGACACCGACTGGAAGCCGCCACGCGTCGGTGCGCTAAAGGCGCGGGTGGCATGCTCTTCCTCTGCTGTAGCAGGCGAATCTACCGGATAAGAAGAACCACGCGGTGCGGGGTCTTCAGTGGGGCGTCGGAAAGCGCGCAGGCTTCCACCACGCTCAGAGGAACGGCGCTTAGCTGCAGGTCGTGCCGGGCGCTCGCTGCGCTCGCGTCCTTCCGCGATGTCATCAATATCGCCAGTCACGTGGCCGTAGAGGTCATCGCCCTCTTCGTCGTAAAAGTCTTCGTCCGCGCCGCCAAAGCGGGAGAACGCCGCAGCAATGGCATCAGCCACCAACTCATAGGCCTCGCGGATAGTAATGCCGGTGACCAACAAGGCTCCGTAAATAATGACGAGGAACAGCAACGGCACGGCGACGAAGGAGGTGAAGGCCGTCTCCAGAAGGCCGCCGATGGCGTAGCCGATTACACCACCGGCACCACCGGCGCTGTCCGGGGTAAAGCCAAGCTCAGGGGTGCCAGCAAAGATGTAGATCAAGCTGAGCATGGCGAGGACGATGATGCTGATACCGCCCACAATGCGCGGCTTAAAGTGCCCCGCTGGGCCGGAGATATCCATCATCAAGGCAATGGCCAAGGCCACCAGTGCCACCGGCAGTACCCAGGCGCCTGCACCAATGACGTAGCGGACGATATTGCCCACCCAGGCGCCTACCTGGCCGGCAACTCCAAACCAGACGGTAGCCGCAAGCACGATGGCAATACCAATAAGAACGAGCGCCACCGCATCAGGATTTTTCACCTGAATACCGCGTGATTCTTCCTCGCTTACTTCCCTGGTAGAAAGCTCTTCTTCCGCAGCTACATCGCGCGCCCGCGTAACCTTGCTCTTCTTCTTTTTCTCCCCGCGTGCAGAAATTTCTTCCGGCTCCCTCGTCGTC
Organism: Corynebacterium tuberculostearicum; assembly: GCF_022347385.1. Taxonomy (GTDB): domain Bacteria; phylum Actinomycetota; class Actinomycetes; order Mycobacteriales; family Mycobacteriaceae; genus Corynebacterium; species Corynebacterium tuberculostearicum_M. Next base: position 186,318 of record NZ_JAKRDT010000001.1, on the reverse strand, counting down.
TCGTACTCCTCGGTGTCATATATGTCTTCGCTGGGCTTGAGCCCGGCCACGCCATGGCTTACACCCCGCGCCATATTTCCCATGCCGCGGGCCGTGGCACCAAAGGCAACACCCAAGCCCTTGCCGACGGCACGGAACGCACTGCCCGTACGCTCCTGCGAGGTCGCCGCCGCGCGCCGATGCGAAGACGTCATAGCCAGGTTTTCCGGCATGCCAGCACCGGACCGGCTGCGGCCCGACGGCCGTGAACGATTCGACTTTCGGCGCGTTCCGCGCGAAGAGGCATTTTTGACAGACATGCCTCTACCTTAACCGCGCCACCCCATAAATCACATTAGCCACACGCGTTTCCCTAACACCTGGATCCACAATCTCACGGCGAACGCTTCCCACGCACCCCAAAGCTAAGAAACTGCGATTAAATCAAGATTAGAGAATTGACTTTACGATGGCTTCGGAGTCACCTTCAATCTTGACTTCAGCAGCATCACGCCCGAAGGACCAGAGGATGAGCTCGCCTACCTCGCCTGAAACGCGAACCACGGCATCGCCCTTCTCCACCACGCCATGCGTATCTGCGGCAACGATTCGCGGCAATCCTTCCGGCTGCAGAATGACCGGACGTTCAGATTTGCGCAAGGCCACCTTAGCCAAGGGCTTTAGGTAGCTATGCATCTGTTGCTTGATGCGTGCCGAAAAGTCGCGTGGGCCCATGCCATTAGCCCGGCGAATATCCTCGTGGTGAACAAAGTGCTCCACAAAGTTTTGCTGTGCATCCACGAACCGAACCGGGTTATAGGCAGCAGGTCCCCTCCCCCAGTCATCAACCAGTTCATCAAAATCGCGCTCGGCCACCTTGCGTGATTCCTTTTCCAGCCGGCCGGACAGTGCGTTGACGAAGATGCCGGCGGCGGCATCGGGGCGGTTTTCCCGCACCCATAAATGCACGGCTAGGTCGCGGGTTGTCCAGCCCTCGCACAAGGTAGGTGCATCGGGACCAAGCTTATGAAATAGCGCTACCATCTTGGCGCGCTCAGCAGAAGAAAACGACATAAGCCCCAGCATACCGAGCTAGCTGGCATGCTGGGGCTGTGTCTTACTTAGCGCGAGGCACCCGTATTACTTACAGGGACTCACGTGAAGCGTCGACGTCTTCTTCATCGGTAACCAAAGGGCCGGAGTTGGTCGGCACGATGGTCGGAAGGATAACCGGCTCGCGCTTGTACTTGGAATCCATGAGCTTGGATACCTTACGGCGCAGCTTCTGCACCATGCGGTAGGTATCGTTCTCGCCTTCAGCGGCGAGATCGTTCATGGTGTTTTCCACCATCTCCGCAACCTCCGGCACGATGCCGCGGTCATCATCGGAGAAGCCTGTGGTAGATACCGTTGGGTGCTCCAGCAGGCGCGAGGTGCGGTTATCAATCACACAGGTGATAGAAACCACGCCGCCGGTACCCAGGTTGGTGCGATCAGCCAAGGTATCGGCATCCACATCGCCCATGGACACGCCGTCGACGTACAGGTTACCCACCTGCATCTGGCCTACGACCTCGGCGCGACCCTTGCGCAGGTCCACGACGACGCCGTTTTGTGCCAGCACCGTACGGTCCCGGTCCACACCGGTGGAGATAGCCAGTTCCTTATTGGCGCGCAGGTGGCGCCACTCGCCGTGCACCGGCATAGCGTTGCGCGGGCGCGCTGCGTTGTACAGGAAGAGGAGCTCGCCAGCGTAACCGTGACCGGAAGCGTGCACCTTTACGTCCTGGTTAGTAATGACGTTGGCACCGATCTGGGACAGCATGTTGATGACGCCGTAGACGGCCTCCTCGTTGCCCGGAATGAGCGAGGAAGAGAAGATGATGGTATCGCCATCGCGGACGGTAATCTGACGGTGCTCGCGTCGGGCCATACGCGACAGTGCGGCCATAGGCTCACCCTGCGTACCGGTGGTAATCAGCATGGTCTTATGCGGAGCCATCTTGGCAGCCTCATCGATGGGGATGATGGTGCCGCGTGGGACCTTCAAGAAGCCCATCTTCTCCGCGATTTCCATGTTGCGCATCATCGAACGGCCATTGAAGGCCACCTTGCGGCCGTTTGCCACGGCAGCGTCGATAGCGGCCTGGACGCGGTAGACGTTGGAGGCGAAGGAGGCCAAGATAACGCGCTGCTTAGCGCCGGCAACGAGGCGCTTGAAGTTGGCAGGAATATCGCCCTCAGATGCCGATACACCTGGGACCGTCGCGTTGGTGGAGTCACACAGCATGAGGTCAACACCCTCATCGCCATAGCGGGACAGGGCTGGGAGGTCCGTTGGACGGTTATCCAGCGGGGTTTGGTCCAGCTTGATGTCACCAGTGTGGATGATATTGCCGGCTGGGGTGCCCAGCATGATGCCCAAGGCATCCGGTACGGAGTGGTTGACTGCCCAGAAGCGTACGCGGAACGGACCGTAGGTTACGTCGGACTTTTCATTAACCTCGACGAACTTCGGCTTCTGGCGGTGCTCCTTACACTTTGCAGCAATAAGCGCGATGGTGAAGCGGGAAGCAACGATGGGGATATCCGGACGCAGCTTAAGCAGCCACGGGATAGCGCCGATGTGGTCCTCGTGCGCGTGAGTAACGACGAGGGCCTTGACCTTGTGGATCTTCTTCTCAATCGGGCCAAAGTCAGGCAGGATGAGGTCCACGCCTGGCTCACCAGAGGATGGGAAGAGCACGCCACAGTCGATGATGATGAGGTCATCACCGTACTCGAAGACGGTCATATTGCGGCCGATCTCCGAAATACCGCCCAGAGCGTAAATACGCAGGGCATCCTTCGGCTGCTTCGGTGGTTCCGGCAGGCGCTTGGTCAGATCCGCGCCCTGCATAGACTTGGGCACGTTGCGGCGGCCACGGTTATTGCGGCCGCGGCCCTTACCGTTGCCGTTCTTTCCGTTGCCGTTGCCGTTCTTGCCGCCGTGGTTATTGTTTCCACCGTGGTTATTGCCATTGCCATTGCCGTTGCCACCACGGCCACGGCCGCGGCTGCCACGGGAACGGGAGCGACGGTTGTTGCCGCCATCAGTGTTGTTGTCGGAGGAATTCTTCTTGCCAGAATTATCTTTGTCGCCCTTCGCGGAATTTTCCTGCGCGGAATTGCCCGCATCAGTTGCTGGGGCTTGGAAAACTGGCGAAGCCGCCTCGTTGGAGGCGGTTTCGTTTTCCGCCGGTGGGCCCGCCTTGCGGGTCACCTTGCGGGAACGGTTACGGGGTTCATTCATTCTTAGAGGACTCCAGATTGTTCCAGATCACGGCGAAGTACCTCGCGTTCCTCCTCGCTCGCAGCGGTGACAGGAAGACGGGTATCGCCAACTTCGATGCCCTGCAGGCGCAGGGCTTCCTTTGCAAACGTCGCTCCGCCCAACCGAGCTTGTGCATGGGTAAGCGGAAGGAGCGTAGTGACATTGATTTCTCGGGCGCGGGCCATATCGCCCGCGTCGAAAGCTTCATAAAGTTCTACCAAGGCACGCGGTGCAACATGGCCGATAACGGAGATGAAACCAGATGCGCCGAGGGAAAGCCACGGCAGGTTAATCGGATCATCACCGGAATACCAGGCCAAACCGGTTTCTTGGATGAGTTCTGCGGCCGCAGGAAGGTCGCCCTTGGCGTCCTTTACGGCTTGGATGGTCGGCAAATCCGCAAGGCGGCGGAGGGTATCCGGCGCCACTGGGATGCCCGAGCGGCCAGGGATGTCATAGACACAGATCGGTAGATCCGTGGCTTGCGCGACTGCGGCAAAGTGCTCGTAAACGCCCTTTTGTGAAGGCTTGGAGTAGTAGGGAGTTACCACTAGCAAGCTATCTGCCCCCGCTTCAGCGGTGGCCTGAGCCAGCTTAATGGAGGTTGCGGTGTCATTCGTTCCGGCACCGGCGCAAAGCTTTGCGCGGTCTCCTACTTCTTCCTTTACGGCTTTGAGCAGCTCCAGCTTCTCTTCGACCGAAGTGGTCGGCGATTCACCCGTGGTTCCACCTAGGATGAGCGAATCAACGCCATTGTCAACGAGATGAGCTGCTAGGCGACGACCTGCTGCAACGTCCAGCGAACCGTCACGGTCAAATGGGGTGACCATGGCGACGCCGATGCGTCCAAAGGTGTCGACGCCAGTCTTTGCTGTCATACCTGTGCTCATAGCCGTCAAGATTACCCTTTTGGCTTGCAATTAGCCGCATCGGGGTCCCGCGCGTGTTAGGCGTAGGGGCTCGCTGCCATCTGGGTTCCATCAGCCAGAGTGGTGATATTGAAATCATCAAAGAGCACTGGCGCCTTGCTTTGCAGCAGTTTCAGGCACTCCACCGCAACGTGGCGGAGTTCCTCGTCGGCCTGTTCGGCGGCTCGCGCACCAATAAAGTGCCGCCACGCGCGATAGTTGCCAGTAACAACGATGCGCGTTTCTGTGGCGTTGGGCAGCACGGCACGCGCTGCCTGACGGGCCTGCTTCTTGCGCAGGAGAGCGTTGGGCTCATCCAGCTTCTCTTCCAGTGCGCTAAGCAGTTCATCGTAAACAAAGCGAGTCTCATCTACCGCTTGCATTACCAATCGGCTTAGTTGCTCGTCTTCGGCCACCAATTTAGGCAGGACCACCTCGGTCTCCTCCGGGTGGACAAAGCGCTGGGAGAGCTGCGAGAAGGAAAAGTGCCGGTGCCGCACGAGCTCATGGCTCGCCGACCGCGACAGCCCCGTGATGTACATGGTGGCCGTGGCATGCTCGAGCAACGCAGTATGGCCTACCTCCATGATGTGGTGCAGGTAGGCTTCATTGGTTGCTGTCCGGGGGTTTGGCTTATCAAAAGACTCGTAGCAGGCCCGTCCAGCGAACTCGACAAGTGCTTCCCCATCAGAGGCCGAGTCATCCGCGTGCCACTCCACGCCCCGCGGGGCGTGGAACTGTGTTGCGGCAATGAGCTGAATGTCTAGCTCACTTGCTTTAGCCATGGCTTAAAGCCCCAGGTACTTATCGAGGCCCACGACTAGGCCTGGGTGATCCGCAATTTGGCGCACACCCACCAGTACGCCCGGCGTGAAGGACGCGCGGTCATAAGAATCCTGGCGGATGGTCAGCGACTGACCTTGAGCACCAAAGATGACCTCCTCGTGTGCCACCATGCCACGGGTGCGTACTGCGTGAACCGGAATGCCGTCGACGGTAGCGCCGCGGGCACCATCGAGTTGCTTTTCCGTGGCATCCGGCATGTCTCCCAGACCAGCCTCCTTGCGGGCGGCGGCAATTCCCTCAGCGGTATGGATCGCAGTACCGGACGGCGCATCCAACTTGGTTGGGTGGTGGAATTCGATAACCTCTGCAGTCTCAAAGAACTTGGCAGCCTGCTTAGCTAGCACCATGGTGAGAACTGCAGAAATGGCAAAGCTCGGCGCAATGAGGACATTGCCGGCACCGTCCTGCTTGGTCCATTCCTCCACCTGAGCCAAGCGCTCCTTATCAAAGCCGGTGGTTCCCACCACGCAGTGGATTCCGTGGGCAATGCAGAACTCCAGGTTGCCCATTACCGAATCTGGCTGGGTAAAGTCCACGATGACCTCTGCGTGGGCGTCGATAAGCTGCTGCAGATCATCATCGCGGCCAATTTCTGCCACCAGCTCTAGGTCATCTTCCGCGTTGACGCCTTCAACGATTGCCTGGCCTACGCGTCCGTGCGCGCCTAGTACGCCAACCTTGATAGCCATGGTGTGTTCTCCTTCTTCAGCCACATCGGTAGTACTTTTCTCCCCATCCTAACGCGCATGGGGGTTGCACATTACCTCGCCTTCCTGGAAGGGGTTTGCGCTCTTCGACGACGCCCCTCATTCTCCCTAGGATGGCGGGCATGCAGATCTATATCGCTTCCGTTCCTGTAGACGACGTTGCCCGCGCTCACGATTTTTACGTCAATACCCTTGGCTTCCGAGTCAAGGATGACGTAACTCACGGCGATTTCCGTTGGCTCACCGTCACCAATGCTGAAGGTGAGGGAGATACCGAGCTGCTTCTGGAACCGACGGGCCACCCCGCCGCCAAAGACTACGCCGCAGCACTCAAGGCTGACGGTATTCCGGTCACGCAGTTCCTGTCCGCCGATGTTGAAAAGGAATACAAGGAGCTCAGTGACAAGGGCGTGAAGTTCACCATGGAGCCCACCGATGTTGGGCCGTCCATCATCGCTGTTTTTGATGACACCGTGGGCAACCTTATCCAGCTCGTGGAACTGAAGAAGTAGTCGCACCCCTCCCCCATCACACGGGTTAACAATTGCATCACTTCCTAATGCTTGTCCCACCTGCCCCAGTAGAATGGGTGTAACAACACGGTACGCACCAAGGAAGTGATGAATATGTCTCCCTCAAATTTCTCTCGCACTATCGCCGTGGCCATCAGCGCAGGATGCGCGTTAGCAGTTGCCGCTTGTTCCGATGAAGACACTACGCAGGCAGGCACACCGGCATTTAGTGAGGTTCAGTCAACTACCGACACGGCTGATGCTCCGACCAGCTCCGCTACCCCTGCCACCACTTCTGCACCGCGCAGTAACTCAGCGGCGGATGAAGAAATGCAGAAGCTCTCCCATGACTCAGCCCCAATGGCGTTCGCCGGTATGGGCACGGCCTCTCTCGAGGACCAACAGCACATGCCGGAGGGGCTCGGAAACCTCATTCCCACGGGTGTGCGAGTGGGAGCACACGATGGCTTCACCCGCGTCGTCATCGACCTGGAGGGCGAAGGTGAACCGGGCTGGTTTACGTCCTATACCGATAGCCCTGCCCAGCAGGCATCCGGCAAGCCGGTCGAGGTCCAAGGGAATACTTTCCTCAACTTAGGCATCGAGGGGACGCCGTGGCCTTCTACCCCAGAGCTGAAAGCAAAGTACATGCAGCCAGGCACTACCCCTGGTGCCGGGGTGGTCAGCGCAGTCAACTACACCACCACCTTTGAGGCGCAAACACAGCTCATTATCGGTCTAGAGAAGAAGACTGCCTACTCCGTGACGTATCTGAAAGACCCGTCGCGCGTGGTCATTGACTTCCAGAACTAAGGTTTAGCGGCGCCTCTAAACGGTGCACACCTACGAAGAAAGGCTCTGTCTTCCAGCGAATAAACTGGAAGGCAGAGCCTTCTTTGGGTTTAGGGATTAGTCCTCAACCGGAACCAGGGAAATCTTGCCACGGTTATCGATATCCGCGATTTCTACCTGAACCTTATCGCCAACGTTGATGACGTCTTCTACCTTCTCGATGCGCTCGTCGCCACCCAGGTTGGAAATGTGGATCAAGCCATCGCGACCAGGCGTCAAGGAAACGAATGCGCCGAACGGAACGGTCTTTACCACGGTACCCAGGAAGCGCTCTCCTACCTTCGGCAGCTGCGGGTTAGCAATGGAGTTGACCTTATCGATGGCAGCATCCGCAGCCTCACCGGTGGCAGCGGAAACGTAGACGGTTCCGTCATCCTCGATGGAGACATCGGCGCCGGTTTCCTCGGTGATCTGGTTGATGGTCTTGCCCTTTGGTCCGATAAGCTCACCGATCTTACTAACCGGGATCTTCACGGAAGTGATCTTCGGAGCAAGGCCAGACATCTCGTCCGGGGTATCGATGACCTCAGCCATGGTTTCCAGGATGGTAGAGCGGGCATCGCGAGCCTGCTCCAGTGCTTGGGCCAGGACCTTGGACGGGATGCCATCCAACTTGGTGTCCAGCTGCAGGGCGGTGATGTACTCAGAGGTACCGGCGACCTTGAAGTCCATATCGCCAAAGGCATCCTCGGCGCCGAGAATATCGGTCAGGGCGACGAACTTCTCCTTGCCGTTTACTTCGCCAGAGACCAAGCCCATAGCGATGCCAGCTACCGGAGCCTTCAGCGGAACGCCGGCATTGTAGAGGGACAAGGTGGAGGCACACACAGAGCCCATGGAGGTAGAGCCATTGGAGCCCAAGGCCTCAGAGACCTGGCGGATGGCGTATGGGAAGTCCTCACGAGATGGGATGACCGGAAGCAGAGCACGCTCGGCCAAAGCACCGTGGCCGATCTCGCGGCGCTTCGGGGAGCCCACGCGGCCGGTCTCGCCAGTGGAGAATGGCGGGAAGTTGTAGTGGTGCATGTAGCGCTTGGATTCCACCGGGGTCAGGGAATCAATCTGCTGCTCCATCTTGAGCATGTCCAGGGTGGTAACACCCAGAATCTGGGTCTCACCGCGCTCGAACAAGGAGGAACCGTGAGCACGCGGAACCAGGTCCACCTCAACGGAGAGGTCACGGATATCGGTAACGCCGCGGCCATCGATACGGAAGCCCTCGGAGAGGATCTTCTGGCGCACGATCTGCTTCATCAAAGCGTTATAAGCGCCGCGGATCTGCTTAGACGCATCGGCTTCTTCCAAGTCCTCGAACTGGTCCAAGAGCTTTTCTTCGACCTGCTCCATGTATTCATTGGTGGCATCGTCGCGCTCCTGCTTGCCCGGGATGGTCAGCAGCTTTTCTAGCTTCTTGGTAGCAGCCTTTTCCACTGCAGCGAAGACATCATCGCCGTATGCCGGGAAAAGCGGGAACTCCTGGGTTTCCTTGGCGGCACGCTCCGCCAGACCGTTCTGGGCCTCGCACAAGGTCTTAATGAAAGGCTTTGCTGCCTCCAAGCCTTCAGCGACGGCTGCTTCCTGCGGTGCAGGAGCGCCGTCAGCAATGCGCTCAGCCACGTTGGTGCCAGCACCGGCCTCAACCATCATGATGGCTACGTCGTCCTTGCGGCCCTTCTTGACGATGCGGCCGGCAACGACCATCTCAAAGAGAGCGCGCTCGTGCTGCTCGTGGTTCGGGAACGCTACCCACTGGCCCTCGGGGTGCTTATCGTCAGCAATCAGTGCCATGCGGACGCCACCAACTGCACCGGAGACGGGCAAGCCGGACAGCTGGGTGGCGGCGGAAGCACCGTTGATGGCAACGACGTCGTAGTACTCTTCCGGATCCTGGGACATCACGGTGACAACGACCTGTACCTCATTGCGCAGGCCCTTGACAAAGGTTGGGCGCAGCGGGCGGTCGATGAGGCGACATGCCAGGATGGCCTCAGAAGAAGGGCGACCCTCACGGCGGAAGAAGGAGCCCGGAATCTTGCCGGCGGCGTACATACGCTCTTCTACGTCCACAGTCAGGGGGAAGAAGTCGAATCCCTCGCGCGGCTGGTTGGACGCAGTGGTCGTGGCCAGCAACATGGTGTCATCGTCCAAGTAGGTGGTCACGGAGCCGTCTGCCTGGCGAGCCAACTGGCCGGTTTCGAAGCGCAGGGTGCGGGTGCCAAAGTCACCATTGTCTAGCGTGGCAATGGCCTCGGTAATGCCAAAGTCCTCGTCAATATTGAACTCGACGGAGTTCTGAACGCTCATTAAAAAATGTCTCCTTGAGTGGTTTAGGCGATCGTCGATGCCGCCTGGTCGATTTTTGTCTATGACAACGGTGTCAAATTCTAACAGAAAAACCACAAAAGCCCCGCCAAAGGGCGGGGCGAGGTGGCCGAAGCTGGGCCGAAATTAACGGCGCAGACCCAGGCGAGAGATCAGATCACGGTAGCGATCGACGTTGTTCTCAGCCAGGTACTTCAGCAGGCCACGACGGCGACCAACCATCAGCAGCAGACCACGACGGGAGTGGTGATCGTGCTTGTGGAACTTCAGGTGCTCGGTCAAAGTATTGATGCGGGAGGTCAGCAGGGCAACCTGTGCCTCAGGGGAACCGGTATCGGTTTCGTGCAGGCCGTACTCCTTGAGGATTTCGGCCTTCTTCTCAGTGGTCAATGCCATGAGTATTTCTCCTTTATTTCAGTCCACATTATCGTGACGCATAAGCCAGCGCGATGCGCATTGCTTGTGCGTGCCGCAACTGCTGTGAACCGCAGTCGCTAAGCCAAACAAACACCTTACAGCGCCCAGGCAGAAAAAATCAAAACCACATGGCTTCTAGGCTGTGCTTTTAGAGCTGGCTGAAGAGCGTCTCAAGGCGTTCGACAAACTCTCGCACAAAACGCTCACTATCCACACCCACAGCCACCCGTGCGGTGGGCGGCGCATCCAATCGCTTTTCATCCGCGATTGTCCGTCCACGGGTAGGGCCGGTGGTGTCAGTCTTGAGGTTTATCGAAAGGACGTCGACAAGCGTGGCATCTGCTGCCACCGCAGCGGCCAATGGATCGTGCAAGCCGCACCCGCCCAAGTGCGGCGATGTGGTGGCGTAGGCGCGGATGTAATAGTCCACCATGTCCGCAAAGATGCGGCCGGCGTGGGTGCCGGTAGCGCGCCAACGAGCGGACTCCGCCGTGGTCAATAGGGTGCGCAAGGTGACATCCAAGCCCACCATGGTGGTATCGCTCGTGTGGCGGAAGAGGTAATCGGTAGCTTCCGGATCCTGGGAGATATTGGCCTCAGACCATGGCGTGACGTTGCCAGGAACGGTAAGAGCCCCACCCATCATCACTAGGTGTGCGGATGTGGCAAAGGAAGGGTCTTGCTGCATGGCGTCAGCAATCGTGGTGGACGGGCCGGTGGGAATGATTACTAGATCATCTCCGTGTTCGTGCACGGCCTCGATGAGGAACTCGGCCGCTGGTTGGGACTGCGCCTGGGTGGTTGCCGGCGGAAGCAGGACCTCCCCCACGCCGTTGTGACCGTGGATAAAAGAAGAAATCTCACTTGGCCGAAACCCATCCGGGCTAGGTCCGACAAAGACTGGAATATCGTCTTGGCCCAGCAGCTCTAGAAGGGCCAGGGTGTTGCGCACGGCCAAGGGCACGGTCACGTTGCCGTACGTGCAGGTCACGCCGATTAAATCCAGGTCCGGATGGGCGATGGCATACGCCAGCGCTAGGGCATCATCAATGCCGGTATCAAGATCGAGAATCGCCTTCATTTATTTCTCCCGCAGGAAGTAGTCTTTCGCGGTCCAGCCCTGCGCCTTCGCGTCGGCAGCGAGCACCTGGCGGGCCTTGGCTACGTCATTGGCCATGGCCTCAAGCAGCTCGTCTACGGAATTGAACTTCACCATATCGCGAAGGTGGCCCACAAAGTGCACCGTAGCCTCGTAGCCGTACAGGTCAGCGTCGCGGTCGAGCACGAAGGACTCAATGGATCGCTCCTCATCGCCAAAGGTGGGGTTGGTGCCTACGGAAATGGCGGCCGCATAGGCCACGCCAGGCCGCATATCCCCCTCGATAGAGGAATCAGAGTGGACGATGAACCAGCCCGCGTACACACCATCGGCCGGGATGGCCACCGTATCCGGGAAATACTGATTGGCCGTGGGAAATCCGAGCTCCTTGCCTCCACGTCCTGCGCCGCGCACTACGGGCCCGGTCACGGTGAAATGGCGACCGAGAGCCCAGTTTGCGGATTCGATGTCCCCCTGCGCAAGGCACTCACGGATGTGGGTGGAACAAATGCGCACGCCCTTATCATCCAGCAGTGGAACGATGTCCACGCTAAAGCCAAACTCGGCACCAAAGTCCTGCATAGCCTGGGCGGTTCCGGTCGCGCCGGCGCCAAAAGTGAAGTTCTCTCCTACCACGATGTGCTGGGCTGCGAGCTTTCCTACCAATAAATCTTCTACGTAGGGCCGTGGCTCCACCCCAGCAAGGTCGCGGGTGAAGTCAATAACGAGCACGGCAGCAATGCCCATCTCTTCGGCCAATTCCAGTCGGCGTTCAAAACTCAACACCGACAGGGGCGCACGCTCTGGGAGGAATACCGACACCGGGTGCGGGTCAAAGGTCACCATGACAGGGCGCTCACCATGAGCGCGTGCATGCTCCACACAGGCGGAGATGAGCTGTTGATGGCCACGGTGCAGGCCGTCAAAGACGCCGATGGTTACTGACGTTGGGCCCACTTCCGCGGGGATGTCATCGATTCCGTACCAAATATCCACGCAGACCATCGTAGAGCATAGACTTAGAGGCTATGACTGATGCGCTCGCAAACTCCGGACTCGTCATCGTAGACAAACCCGCCGGCATGACCTCCCACGATGTTGTCGGCCGCCTACGCAGGTACTTTCATACCAAGAAGGTAGGCCACGCCGGTACCCTCGACCCCATGGCCACCGGCGTGCTGGTCCTTGGCGTGGAGCGTGGCACCAAGTTCTTGGCCCACATGGTTGCCTCCACTAAGTCCTATGACGCCACCATTCGCCTGGGCGCCGCCACCACAACCGATGACGCCGAGGGAGAATACTCTTGGGGCGCTAGCGCTGCAGCCATTGACCGCGCCGCAATCGAGGCAGAGATTGCCAAGCTCACCGGCGACATCATGCAGAAGCCCGCGGCCGTTTCCGCTATTAAAATTAACGGCCGCCGCGCCCATGAGCTGGTGCGGGAGGGCCAGGAGGTAGACATTCCCGCCCGCCCAGTAACGGTAGATAAGTTTGACGTTCTGGCAGAGCGCCGTGAGGGCGACTACATCGATCTAGACGTCACGGTGGATTGTTCTTCCGGTACCTATATTCGCTCCCTAGCCCGCGATCTGGGCGAGGCCCTGCAGGTGGGCGGGCACCTGACCGCCTTGCGCCGCACTGAGGTGGGGCCTTTTGCGCTTGCCGACGCCCTCTCGCTCGACGCCCTGGCCGATTCCCCGCGCCTTTCCCTCAGCTTGGATGAGGCCTTGGCTCGCTGCTTCCCCGTCCTTTCCGTCACAGAGGAGGAGGCAGCCGCCCTCGCCATGGGCAAGTGGCTAGAGCCCCGCGGACTCAAGGGCGTCCACGCTGCTGTGGCCCCTAATGGCCAAGCGGTGGCGCTCATTAAAGAAAAAGGCAAGCGCCTGGCCACCGTGTTTGTGGCACGGCCCTCTACCCTTTAATTGCTAAAGTCTAAAGCCGGAACCGAGGTGGAGACGATAACGTAGCCATCTCTGATTACCCAACGCCCGGTGATAAAAGGCACCGGTGTGGGCCTAGCCAAAATATAGGAAATAAGCGTGCCATCCTCGCGCAGGTCAATTTCTGCTTGGTCAAAGTCCAGCCAGCGAAAGGTCATGGGAAACCACGACTTATATGTGGCCTCCTTGGCACAAAAAAGCAATCGGTCCGGGCAGGTAATCCCCGCCTCACGAAGCCGCAAAAGCTGCGGCATCTCCCCCGCTCGGGCGATCATGGTGAGCACATGATCCGGCAGCGGTTCGGCGGGTTCTGCATCCAAGCCCACGGATTTTAAGGCTGAGGTAGGGGCAACCACCGCAGCCCGCATCCCCTCGGTATGCGTCATCGAGCCGACAAAACCTTCTGGCCACAGCGGCATGCCGCGCTCGCCGCGCAAAATCGGCGTTGCCGGATTGGCACCTAATTCCTGCAAGGCTCGGTGCGCACACCACCGAGCATCACCGAACTCGGCCTTGCGCACATCAACTGCCTGGGAAACGAGAGACTTTTCTTCAGCCGCGAGGCCTTCAAAATTAGCCAAATCCGCATAGCCCGAATCCGTGCGCACATAGCAATAGCGCGCACTTTCAGGAAATAGCTCTGGATACATCATCGTGCCTCCTCCCCTTCAAAAGAACGCAGTACCGGATAGGGCCACGTCTGGGTGCTGTCGCGCCCCTGCCATTCGCGTGGATACCCCAATGACGTCTCGATGTGGTCAACGCCGTCCACATTCATGCGAGACGGCATATGAAGGTGCCCATAGATGACGGACTGCGCGTTATAGCGCCGCGGCCACGACCGCGTATGCCTAGTTCCGCACCACAAGGCAATTTCCGGAAAGCGCAACAGCATGGTTGGTTCTTGGACCAACGGCCAATGGTTAACCAACACAGTAGGACCATGTACTCGGGAAAGGCGCTTGATGGAATAGGCCAACCTGTCCCAACACCACGCCCGCACGTCTACGAAGGGGGCGATGGCGAACTCATCGGTCATCATCAGTTGTTTTGCGCGCGCCGCCTCAATGGCTTCGTCCACGCTAAGGCCATGCGGACGGAAACTGTAATCATACAAAGTAAATAGCGGAACGATGGTGGTCCCGTGAAATACCGGATACGGGTCTTCGGGAGTGATAACTCCAATCTCCCTGCACCTTTCCACTAGGTGCGCATACTTTTCTCGGCCTTGATACCGATCCTGGGAGCGGGAGAATAACTCATGGTTGCCCGGCACCCAGATGACCCTGGCATAGCGATCATTGAGCTGGCGCAAAATACGAATGATGAGATCGGTACGCTCTGCGACGTCCCCAGCTACAATCAGCCAATCCGCAGGATCGGGCGGAGTAAGCTGATCAATGCGCTCGCTATTGGCGCTGACCGCTCCATGCAGGTCAGAAACCGCCCACACTGTTGGCATAGGTTTCTCACCTGTCTTCCTAGAAGCTGCGCGCTGCACGTAGCCGCACACCACGCGAGAGTATCAACACGCCCACTTTAGCGCAGCTAGCCCTCCTGCACTACGGCCCATTTCATCGATCGGAACCGGTAGACGACACCCACCATGCGGAAAGCAATGAAGGCGGCGAGGCCACACCACACGCCGGTTAAGCCTGTGCCCATAAAGTGCGCCAAGATAACGCCCGGCAAAAATCCCACTAGGACCGAAGAAATGGTCAGCGTGCGCAGGAACGCAGCATCGCCGGCGCCGAGCAAGACACCATCGAAGGCGAAGACCACGCCACCGCCGATAACCATGGCTACCAGGATCCACCACGGCTTAGAGATGGCATCGAGCACTTCCGGAGAGGAGGTGAAGATGCGCGGAATAATCCCTGCACCAGCAGCAAATACGACAGCCAAGAGGCCAGAGAAAATCGTAGAGTACAACGCCACCTTGCTGCCCACACTGCGTGCGTGCCGCGCAGAGCCAGCACCTAGTGCAGCACCAGTCAATGATTGCGCGGCAATGGCCAACGAATCCAAGATGAGGGACATGAAGTTCCACAGCTGCATCATGATCTGGTGACCGGCCAAAGAAGCGGTACCAACGCGGGAAACCACAGCCGTGGCGGTAAGAAAGGCCACCTGGAAGCTGGCTGAACGCAAAATAAGATCGCGGCCTAAGATGAGCTGTTCGCGTACCACATGCCATTGAAATTGCCAGGAGCCGGTATGTTCCTTATGCAATTCGCGGACGAATAGCGCGGCAATAATGCTCATGCCTAATACCGTGGCAATGGCCGAGCCTGCCAGCCCCCAGAAATGGACGAAGATGGGCACCGCAATAGCGCCGGGAATCATGCCAGACAACGTAAAGTACAGCGGCTTCTTCGTATCTTGGACACCGCGCATCCAGCCATTTCCGGCCATTTCCACCAAAGTAACGGGAATAGCCAGTGCTGCGATGCGCAGCCACAAGGCCGTCCCGGCGGCCGTGGTGGGATCACCGGTTAAGGCGCGTGCAAATACGCCGCCAAAAATCCACATGATTACCGCGAGCAGCCCGCCTACTCCTAGGGCCACATAGGTGGCTTGCACGCCTTCAGCAACCGCAGCTTCGCGTTTGCCGGAGCCAAAGAGCCGAGCAGAACGAGCGGTCGTGCCGTAGGACAAGAAAGTCAACTGTGTCGTCACCACGGAGTGAATTGTGGTGGCTGCAGCAAGTGAGGCGAGCTCTTGGGCACCTAGACGACCAACAACCGCGGTATCTAGCAAAAGGTAGAGCGGCATGGCCGCAAGTACGCCAAGCGCGGGAAACGCGAGGCCAAAGACCTCGCGTGCGGTTACCGTGCCAGCGGTGGAGCGATCCTGAGCGTTCATTCCATCCGTCTGCCTATTTCTCATTGGATAGCGGCCACCAATTCCTTAATAATTTTTTCCGGAGCCCCGTAGGCGGTATAGCCCGCGGCCGGTACATGCCCGCCGCCGCCGAAGGTTAGCGCCACCGAAGAACAATCGATGCGAGAAGAACGCAAAGAAACTGCCCACACCTCCGGAGCTTGTTCCTTAAACACCACGCCGACGGTGGTTCCTTCAAGCGCGCGAACGAACTCCACTAGTGATTCGACAGCCGAATCGGAGTGTCCCTGGATATCTTCCAGCCGCGCGACGAGAATGCCTAGGGTGTGCTCCCCTGCTTCTTCGAGGCGCAAACCGGCCAATACCCTACCGATCATCTGAAGATCGTCCGGAGTGGTGGAATCTAACAGGTCAGCTGCGATCTGCTTGGTATCCAGATCGTAGTGCATGAGGCGGGTAGCAATATCGTGCATAGCCGGCCTACCCCAGCGGAAGCTGCCAGTATCGGTCATCAAACCGGCATATAAGCAGTGTGCAATATGACGGTCAATCTGAATCTCCAATGAATCCAAGATGCTCAGCAACACCACGGTGGTGGATTCACATTCAGTGTCCACCACATTGATGGCACCAAACCCTGGATTAGAAGAATGATGGTCAATGCACAGAACCCGGCCCTGCTGGGCTAGCTGCTCAATCCGATCCGCAAAAAAGCCCGTTCGGCCCAAAGAACCACAATCAACGGTGACGTAGAGGTCATAGCCTTCCGGCAGCTCACGACTAGTGGTGACGTCGTCGGCGGCAGGAATGGTGTAAAGGTTACGGGAAATTTCCCGCTCCTGGCCCACAACGGCACACACATCTTTGCCCCGTTGGCGCAGCGCGAGCAGCAACGCCGCAGCAGAGCCGATGGCATCGGCATCCGGCCGCAGGTGCGTCACAATGCAGATGCTATGAGCATCATGCAAAGCGGCAACTGCCGGCTGGTATTGCTTCTTAGTCACTTAAGCCTCGTCTTCATCGGAGGTCTTATACGGGTTCGCATCCCCTGCCGGCTGGGCGTTTTCCTTCAGCTTTGCCAGTTCTTCATCGCGGGCGCGAGCACGGGCCAGAAGTTCTTCCATATGAGCGGAGGCCTCCGGAACGGTATCGACCTCGAAGGTGAGCGTCGGGGTAAACCGCACCGAGAGTTGATCACCCACAATCTTGCGCAGTTGACCTTTAGCGCGCTTGAGGGCTTCTTCTGCTTGAGCGAAGTCTGGCTCGGAGTCGATGTCTTTTCCGCGCACGGTATAAAAAACGGTGGCATCGTGCAGGTCGCCCGTGACTCGAGTATCCGTAATGGTCACCAACTCGAGGCGGCGATCCTTAATCTGGCGTTCGATGGCGCTTGCCACGATTTCCTGAATGCGCTTGGCCATGCGCGCTGCGCGTGCGTGATCGACCATGTGAACCTCCCAGCTCGAAAAGAATCTATCTCTAAAATTACCGCCAACCGGTACAAGAAACCACCAGTTTAGTGCCGAATACCGGACAATGAAAACCCGTCGCGGCAGCGCCTGTAGGCAGCGGCGCCCACGGCGCCCTCAACTCACAGACGCAGGAATAGCACAAGGCCCGCTTCCCATCTCCCCGGGCCTTCCCTACTGAGTGCTGGCAGCACATTCAGTGGGGACGGCGGGAGCGGAAGCGGGCCTTGAGACGGCGGCGATTAGTCGCGCGGAACCTCGACCTCTTCGTAGGCCTGGATGATGTCGCCTACCTGGATATCCGGGTAAGAGAGCACCATACCGCACTCGTAGCCGGCCTTGATCTCGGTTGCGTCGTCCTTTTCGTGACGCAGGGACTCAATCTTGGCGTCGGCAGTGATGACGTTGTTATCGCGCAGCAGGCGAACCTTGCCGTTGCGGACAACCTTGCCCTCGGTAACCATGCAGCCGGCGATGGTGCCCACCGCGGAGGACTTGAACAGGGCGCGGATTTCGGCCGCACCGGTGTCGCGTTCCTCGTAAATCGGCTTGAGCATGCCCTTGAGCGCAGCCTCGACCTCTTCGATGGCCTTGTAGATGATCGTGTAGTAACGAATATCCACGCCCTCTTGGGTGGCCATCTCCGTCGCCTTGCCTTCCGCACGAGTGTTGAAGGCAATGATGACGGCGTCGGAAGCCGCAGCGAGAGAGACGTTGGTCTCGGTCACAGCGCCCACACCACGGTCGATGATGTTGAGCTCCACTTCGTCCTCGGTCTTGATATCCAGCAGGGCATCTTCCAGTGCCTCGACGGAACCGGCGTTGTCGCCCTTGAGGATGAGGTTGAGGGTCGAAGTCTCCTGCAATACCTTGTCCAGATCCTCCAGGGAGACGCGCTTGCGCTGCTTTGCCTGCAGGGCAGAGCGCTTGCGCGCATCACGCTGGTTAGCAATCTGGCGGGCAACGCGGTCATCTTCCACCACGAGCAGGTTATCGCCTGCACCCGGCACACCGGACAGACCCTGGACCTGCACCGGACGGGATGGGCCAGCCTCTTCGACGTCGCCGCCGAACTCATCAAGCATGCGGCGGACACGGCCGTGCGCATCACCGACGACGATGGAGTCACCCACGTGCAAGGTACCGCGCTGAACGATGACCGTTGCCACCGGACCACGGCCGCGGTCCAGGTGCGACTCAATGGCCACGCCCTGTGCGTCCATGTCTGGGTTAGCGGTCAGCTCCAAGGCGGCATCCGCGGTCAGGATGACCGACTCAAGCAGCTGGTCAATGTTCTTGCCTTGCTTCGCGGAGATATCCACGAACATGGTGTCGCCACCGTACTCTTCCGGAACCAGGCCGTACTCGGTGAGCTGGCCACGGATCTTATCCGGCTGAGCCTCCGGCTTATCCACCTTGTTCACGGCCACGACGACCGGAATATCGGCAGCCTTGGCGTGGTTGATGGCCTCCACGGTCTGTGGCATGACGCCGTCATCGGCGGCAACCACGAGGATGGCCAAGTCGGTGGACTTAGCACCACGGGCACGCATGGCGGTAAAGGCCTCGTGGCCCGGGGTATCCAGGAAGGTGATGGTGCGCTCGCCGTCCACGTCCACCGTGGTTTGGTAGGCACCAATGCCCTGGGTGATGCCGCCTTCCTCGCGGGCGCCCTCGTTGGTCTTACGGATGGCGTCCAACAGGCGGGTCTTACCGTGGTCAACGTGGCCCATAACGGAGACGACTGGAGGACGATTCTCCAGTGCTTCCTCGCCACCTTCATCCTCGCCGAACTTCAGGTCGAAGGACTCGAGCAGCTCGCGGTCCTCATCCTCAGGGGAGACGACCTCGACGTTGTAGTTGATCTCGGAGCCGAGCAGCTGCAGCGTATCTTCCGATACGGAAGCGGTTGCGGTCACCATTTCACCGAGGTTGAACAGTGCCTGTACCAGTGCTGCTGGATCCGCGCCGATCTTCTCGGCGAAGTCAGACAGGGATGCACCGCGACGCAGGCGGACGGTCTGGCCCTTGCCGTCGGGCAAGCGCACGCCGCCTACGACATGCTTCTGCTGCTCCTCGTACTCATGGCGCTTCTGACGCTTGGACTTCTTGCCCTTACGTGGAGCGCCACCTGGACGGCCGAATGCACCTGCGGTGCCACCGCGACGTCCGCCGCGTCCGCCTCCGCGGAAGCCGCCTGGACGGCCGCCACCTGGGCCACCGTGGCCTGGCCCGCCGTGACCGCCGCGACCGCGGCCGCCGCGTCCACCGCCGCTCGGTGCCTTAGACGGCATCGACGCAGGGTTCGGGTGGGACGGCATCATAGCCGGGGATGGACGGCGACCGCCGCCACCCTGGTTATTGCCTCCCTGGCGGCTATTTCCGCCCTCGTTCTGGCCGCCGCGCTTGCCGCGGTTATCGCCGGGCTTATTGCCGCCACGCTGACCCTTGGAGCCGCCTGGGCGGGGGCCCGGACGGTTGTCGCCGCCACCCGTGGAGAACGGGTTATTGGCTACGCGACGGGAACCGCCTGGCTTCGGCATTGGACGAGGCATGGAATTGCCTGGGGTCGGGCGCTCGCCCGACTTCTTGCCGCCAGCCTGGCCTGGCTTCGGTGCGCCCTGGCCAGGCTTCGGTGCAGCAGCCATAGCACCAGGCTTCGGCGCCTGAGCACCCGGCTTCGGGGCAGCTGGCTTTGCGCCGGGCTTAGCAGCACCCTGACCTGGCTTCGGTGCGCCCTGACCGGGCTTCGGGGCAGCGGCCTTCGCGCCCGGCTTAGGCGCCTCTGCGCCCGGTTTAGGGGCAGCAGACTTCGAGCCCGGCTTAGGGGCGCTCGCCTTTGCGGTGCTCTTAGCGGCACCCTTGGCAGGCTTATTGTCTTGCTTCTTCTCGGCGGCGTCATCGCCGCCGGACTGTGCTTCATAATGTGCTCGCATCTTCTTAACCACCGGCGGTTCGATGGTGGAAGAAGCAGTCTTTACAAACTCACCCTGTTCCTTCAGGGTGGCGAGCAGTTCCTTGCTGGTTACTCCGAGCTGCTTTGCGAGCTCGTGAACACGTAGCTTTCCGGGCACTTGTCTCCTCTTGGTATCGACTAGGAGTCAAGGCCGCGGAAACTGGCCTGACCCCTAGTTAGGTGTGTAGGACTTTCATCGCTGATGCTTCATCGTTGTGCGCTCATCAGTGTTCGGTCTTCCTTTGTAACTCTGGTTCGTACGAATCTAACGCGGCATCTTCCGCGCTAGGTACTTGTCGGCTATGCGCTTCCAAGTACTGCCGTACCTGACCTGTGTCCACGGGTGCGGACGTGCGAAGCGCGCGCTTGAAGGCGCGTTTGCGCTCCGCTAGCTCGAGTGCAGAAAGTGTGGGGCTAATCCACGCCCCGCGGCCGGGAAGCCGGCGGTGTGGATCTGCTACCAGACGGCGGCCGTGCGGATCATCACGGTCGATGACCACCCGTAGCAAGTCCGTATCTGGCAGGCGGCGGCGAGTAGCGATGCAGGTCCGGAGTCTTTGCCTCTCAGACATCCAACTCCTTACTTTTCGCGTCGCCAATATGCCCCAATCTGCAACTGGGCCGTTTACTAGCCTACGCTACAAAAGCGCAGATCCTTAATTAGCGTCAGCGTCCGAGTGAATATCGATCTTCCAACCGGTCAAACGGGCAGCAAGACGGGCATTCTGCCCCTCTTTACCAATAGCCAGGGACAGCTGGTAATCCGGCACCACCACGCGCGCGATTTGCGCCTCGTTGTCCACAACGGTGACCTTAACCACCTTCGAGGGGGCCAAGGCATTGCCTACGTAGACCGTGGGATCCTCGCTGAAGTCGATGATGTCAATCTTTTCACCGCCGAGCTGGCGCATGATGTTGTTGACGCGCTGACCGCGCGGGCCGATGCAGGCTCCCTTAGCGTTGAGGCCCTTGGCATGGCCCACAACGGCCACCTTGGAACGGTGGCCTGCCTCGCGGGCAATGGCAATCATTTCTACGCTGCCATCGGCAACTTCTGGAACTTCAAGCTCAAAAAGGCCACGCACCAGCTCCGGGTGAGTGCGAGAGAGATTGATCTGTACCTGGGCGCCATTGCGATTAACGCCTACGACATAGGCCTTAATACGGTCACCGTGCTCAAGCTTTTCGCCCGGAATCTGCTCGGCAGGCAGCAAGATGCCATCCTGGGACTCCAGCTCAGAGCCCAGCTGGACCACGACGATTCCGCGGGCATTAGCGCGCGCATCGCGCTGGACGATGCCGCTGACAACGCGGCCGGTAAGCTCCGAGTAGGAATCGTAGGTGCGCTCTGCCTCGGCCTCGCGCAGCTTGCGCAGAATGGCCTCGCGCACGGCCTGTGCGCCCACGCGTCCAAAGTTTTCCGGGGTGTCATCGTATTCGGTGGTTACTTCCCCAGTTTCTGGGTCGCGCTCCGAGACAATGACGCTGACTGCACCGGTTGTGGCGTCGATATCGACGCGGGACTTGGCACCTTCTACCTTGCCGCCAGCATTAGACTCGCGGTAATCCAGGTAGGAATACAACAAGGCACCCGCAATCGCTTCCAGCAAGTCCTTTACGGGGACGTTGCGCTCGGACTCGATGGTACGAAGTGCCTGTAGATCAATATTCACTTGTCATTCCTCTCGGTTGCCGGTTAATTCTCGGCTTCTTCAAACGTCTTGCGCACTGCCTCTAACTCCTGTTCGGACGGCTGTGCAAACTCAATTTCTACCACTGCCCGGGCAATGTTTTCCAATCGTTCAGCGCGCACCTGCACGTCCTTTTTGCTTGCCGTGATGAGGATTACGGCATCGGCGGCGTCGTTAAGCGCGCCAATGCGCGCCGATTGAGTCTTGCCATCGCCAAGGTCAAAGGAGACCTTGCGCCCCCGATTGCGGCGCCAGTGGCGCGGGGCGGTGAGCAGCAGGTCCACGCCGGGGGTGGAGACCTCCAAGGTATAGCCGGCGCCGAAGTTCAGCTCTCCTTGCGCTTCCTTGTCATCAAAGAAGGCAGAAATCTCGTTGGATACTTCCTCCAACACATCGGAGCTAGGGCGCTTATCGCCATCAATACGGATAATGACCTGGGATTTCTTTCCCGCCTTGGTGGTTTTAATGTCTTCTACGTCCAATCCCCGCTCAGCTAGTTTGGGTTGCAGGAGATCGGTCAATTGTTGTGCATCTGGGAAAGCCATGCCCACTAGCCTACGTGCTACGGGGTACAGTCTTTTGCGTGAACCGCCGACGTATAGCTTTGACCCTCGTAGCCACAACCGCCACCCTGCCCGCCTTGGCTGGGTGCCAAGCGGTTGATTCCGTCGTCGACTATTTTGGCCCGCGGCCAGAGAGCAGGCTGCTGGCGCTTGCCGACGCCGCCGCCACCGACGCCTTGTCCCTCAGCGGCGTCGATGACCATGCCGCAGGGCTGCGCAGCTCCCAGGCGGACGCCCTGTATGCCGAAATTACACGGCTATGCGGCACGGATGATGCTGGCAATCCCCCACGCTCCTGCGAGGTAGAGCGCCCTACCGAGGCCAATCACGCCGCAGACTCTGGCGAAATTATGGAAAATGCCGCCTCCGCTACCACCGAGGCAGCCGATGAGGTCACCGTTGAATCGCGCACCCTAGTTACCGAGCAGGCCATCGCGCTCAATGCTTGGCTGCCTGGCGATGCCCCCGATATCCCCGAGCTTTCCCAACCGGAGCAAAAAAGCGCTGCTGATCTCCTGAGCTGGGAGTATGAGCAGGTATACGGTCTAGATTTCGCGCGCGCCTACGTTGGCCCCGAGCACGAGGACAAGGTGGATCATCGCCTAGCTGTTCATCATCGCCGCATCGACGCCCTCCAGTATGCACTAGCCCGTTACGGCAACATTCCGCAGCCGGAGTCGGCCTATACTTCCGGAGAGCAAGAACTACCCCACGATTCTGCTTCCGCGCTGGGCTTTATCGATGGCCTTGCCGAAAACGACGGCCGCAAGTGGTCCGCCGCCGCCACAGGTGCAGCGCAAGAAGAATCCCCGGATCAGGAATGGGTTACGTGGCTCATTGGTATCGCGGCGGAGTCCCACGGCATGCGCTAGACCACTACCACCCCGGCCAGCCCCACCTGTCCATCCCCTGACAACGGGCCAGCGAAATGGCAGCAACCTCTACGGCCCTATGCATTGCCTCGGCTCCTCCAGCATGCGTAGGTTGGTTCACCATGAGCTTGCAGGAGATTCCGCAAGCTAAACAGACACAAAGAGAAGGAGTTTCCTCTCAATGCGTTCTAAGAAGACCATGTTGACCGTATCCGCCGCGGCACTCGGCCTTGCTGGCTTGGCCGCGCCTGCTGCTACCGCCGCACCGGCTAGCGCCTGGGATCAGGTAGCTGCTTGCGAGTCCGGCGGTGACTGGCACATCAATACCGGAAACGGTTACCAGGGTGGTCTGCAGTTCAACGCGCAGACCTGGGCTGCCAATGGCGGCACTCAGTACGCCCCGACCGCTGACCAGGCAACCCGCGAGCAACAGATTGCCGTGGCCGAAAGCGTCCTGGCCACCCAGGGTGCTGGCGCTTGGCCTAACTGCGGCGGCCCCGTCGCCGGCTAGTTTCTAGCTTCGGCATTTAACACGAAGCCGGCCTCCTCCCCTTCCCGCGGAACCCCGCGGAGCAAGGGAGGAGGCCGGCTTTTGTGTCCACCTGGCTGGCTAGCATGCAGCCATTGTGGCTTTAGGCCTCATGCTTGGCGATATTCCAGGCATACATCATCAACAACACCTGCAGCGGCTGGCGGATGATGTGGTAGAGCTTCTTTGGCCACCCTGCCTTGCGCTCAATCCAGGCGTGGTACATATTGGCCGGCCACACCGCAGCAAAGAGCGCGAGTGCGGAAGCACCGCCGAAGCCGCGGGTGGCGCGGCGGCGAAGCAAAGCACCGGTGGCAATCTCCCACAGGCCCGAAGCAAAGTTATAGAAGCGCGCAGGACCTGGCAGTTGCGGCGGGACAATGGATTCGAAAGTCTTCGGCTTCACAAAGTGCAGTACGCCCATTGCTGAAAGCACCGTGGAAAGCCCATTCTTTTGAAAGTTCATGCCTTCCACGGTACCCCGCCGCGGGCCCGTGCGAGGACAATTAGCCGCGCACGAGCTCGAGGATCTTGTCCACGATGTCCTCGGCAGGAACCTCGAGGGTCTCTCCCCCGCGGATGCGCAGCTCAATCTTGCCTTCCTTGAAGGCACGGCCCAAGATGGCCACGAAGGGCATGCCAAGGAGCTCTGCATCCTTGAACTTCACGCCTGGGGAGACCTTTGGGCGGTCATCGAAGAGCACCTCAAGTCCCTTGGCAGATAGCTCCTCTACCAGCTTGTCGCCGGCCTCCATGGCGGCGGCGTCCTTGTTAGCCACGGCCACGTGCACTTGGTAAGGAGTGACGGCAACCGGCCAGTTGAGGCCCTTGTCATCGTGGCGCTGCTCAGCCAGGACGGCCAGCATGCGGGTAATGCCAATGCCATAGGATCCCATGGTGGGAACGGCACGCTTGCCGTTCTCATCCAAGATTTGCACGTCAAAGGCCTCGGTGTATTTGCGGCCCAGCTGGAAGATATGGCCGAGCTCAATGCCGCGCTCCAAGGTCAAGGTGCCTTGGTTATCGGGAGCCAGGTCGCCTTCTTTAACCTCAGCGGCCTCAATGAACTCATCCACGGTGAAATCGCGGCCGGCTACGCAGCCAACCACGTGGCGCTCGCTCGCATCGGCGCCGGTAATCCACGCCGTACCCTTGACCACGCGTGGATCGGCCAGGACCTTGATGCCATTGGCATTTAGAGCGCGCGGGCCAACATAGCCCTTGACTAGGAAGTCATTGTCTGCAAAGTCCTTGTCCCCGGCCAACTCAAACTCCACCGGCTCGAGTGCGGCCTCAAGGCGCTTCTCATCCAACTCGCGATCGCCAGGGATGAGAACGGCAGCCAATTCAGACTCGCGCTCTTCGCTCTCTGCGGACGGGTGGTAGAGCTTGACCATCATGCACTTGAGGGTGTCTGCAGCGGTGGCCTCGCGGCCGTCGACAGTAATGCCTGCGCCCTGGGCCCATTCGACCAGCTTCTCAATGGTCTCTGCTCCCGGGGTGTCATGCTCCTGTGCCTCTGGCTGGCCCTCAATATCCTTCTCCGCCGGTGCTGGGGTCACCACGGCCTCGACGTTGGCTGCGTAGTCGCCCTCGGTGGAGCGCACAAAGGTATCCTCGCCTACCTCAGATACGGCGAGGAATTCCTCGGAGGCGGAGCCGCCCATGGCACCAGAGGTGGCCTTACAGATGGCGTAATCGATCTCTAGGCGGTTGAAGATATTCTGATACGCCTTGCGGTGGCGGCCGTAGGACTCGTCCAAGCCCTCATCGGTCATGTCGAAGGAGTAAGAATCCTTCATCGTGAATTCGCGGCCACGCAGCACACCAGCGCGGGGGCGCTCCTCATCGCGGTACTTGGTCTGAATCTGATACAGCGTGACCGGGAAATCCTTATAGGAGGAGTACATATCCTTGACCGCGCTGGCAAACATTTCCTCGTGGGTAGGGCCAAGCAGCATATCTGCGTTCTTGCGGTCCTTGAGGCGGAAGAGGTTATCGCCGTATTCCACCCAACGGTTGGTCTTTTCATAAGGCTCGCGCGGCAGCAGGGCAGGAAATAGCATTTCCTGGCCGCCAATGGCGTCCATTTCCTGACGGACTACATCTTCAATCTTGCGCAGGGTGCGCAAACCCAACGGCAGCCAGGTATACACGCCCGGCGCGACGCGGCGTACATAACCGGCGCGTACGAGCAGCTTGTGGCTAGGGACCTCGGCATCGGCGGGGTCCTCACGAAGGGTTCGGAGAAATAGTTCAGAAAGGCGGGTAATCATGCACAAAAATATACCCCGCTACCCTGTATATATGCTCATTATCCTCCCTCCTTCAGAAACTAAGGCCCATGGCGGTACGGGACAGCCCCTGAACTTCAGCCAGCTGTCCTTTCCGCAATTGCATGCCACCCGACGAGAAATTGCCGCTGAGCTGCAGTCTCTTCCGGTAGACGAGGCCATGGAGGTACTCAAGCTTTCGGAAAAGCTGCGCGGTGAGGCCGAATCCAACCAGGGGCTTTTTACCACCCCCACCATGCCGGCCGTGTTGCGTTATACCGGCGTGCTTTTTGATGCCTTGGATGCCCCTTCCCTGCCCACATGGGATCGCCTTGCTATTGGCGACGCCCTCTTTGGTGTCCTCCGCGCCAGCGACCCCATTCCGCATTACCGGCTTTCGGGTGGCTCGAAGCTTGGCGGCCGCACCATGAAGTCGCGCTGGGGCAAGCAGATTACGCAGGCGCTCGAGGGGGTGGACGAGCTTATTGTGGATCTGCGCTCGGGCACTTACCAGCAGCTCGGCCGGGTAAAGGATGCGGTAACGGTACGGGTGGAAAGCGTGCAGGACGATGGATCGCGCAAGGTGGTCAGCCACTTCAATAAGCACTACAAGGGCCTGTTAGCCCGCGAGTTGGCGCTCTCGCCTGCCGACGCCTATAGCGCCGCCGACGTTGCCGCCATCGCGCGCGCCGCGGGTATGACCGTTGAGGAGCCGGGGCCTGGGTCGAGTGAGCTTACGCTCGTCGTCAAGCGCTGAGCCCAACGCTGCCCGCTTAGCGCAGCTGCGGGTTATACAGCAGGCTATTGCGCTGTACCGAACATTCGGTAGCCACGCGGACCGAGCGGGCAACATGTCCGGACTCGCGCAAGGAATAAAGCTGGCTAACTACCCTATCACGCAGATCCCAGGGCGAGATGGTGTTGAGATAAATCTTGGTGCCGCCTTCGAATCCGGCAAGGGTAGAAATGCGGAGCTTGATGAGAATGCGCCATGGCTGAGCGACGTCGACATCGGCAGGCTTGTGGTGCCACTCCTCATTGCAGGGAACCTCGCGGCCGACAGCAGCGTGGGCAGCATGGACGAGGTCGCTCATGGCGCGGATTTCTTCTTCCGACTGCCGCCACGGCTCGCAGGTCGCGGACTTGGAGTAGACCTCCAAGGTGGGATAGCGGTGCCCAAAGCCGGCGAAGAGGACGGCATGGTCGTTTTCCGCAATGATGAGGTTGCGGCTAGCGGCATAGTCCACCGCCCACTCGTTGTACATATTCATATTGCTGCGCAGCATCTGTACCTCCCGGTGGGAGGCCATGCCGCGGTCATCGATGGCAACGAGTTGCTTGTGCAGGTGCTCAAAGGAGGCGCCGGCTGGCTGCAGCCAATTTTGGAAGGCCACCACATAGGGTGCGTAGCGGTTGCGTTCGTAGAGGTCGCGCATGGCGTCAATAGTCAGCTGCATAAAGAGCAGGTGCTCTTCGGCGCTGAGGGTGCCGGAAGATACCACTTGGGAATCATCCTGTGCACCGCGCTCAAAATGGCGGCCCGCCACGATGACGTCGTGGCCACCTGCGAAAAAGCCCGCCGCCTGTTCTATAAGTTCCTCGTCGCTTGCCTCGGGCAGGTGCGCTGCCTTTCGCTTCGTGCGCACGATATTGAGCACATGTTCACGGCCGGCAGGATCTGCAAGGTAGTTGTCCATGCGTTGGCGGGTCTCAGCATCCATGTCGAAGCCGTAGTTGGCGTGCCAATAGTCAAAGGAGACGATTTCAAACAGATTTGGAATGCGGCGAAAGGCCGGGACGGTGTGGCCGTATTCGCTCAAGGGCAATCCACGCACAATCCCGCCGGACGGCAGGATGCGGGCCTTTTCCGGCGGGGTATCAGTCATGCGCCCTGAACAAAAGGCGCAGCGGTGGGTGAAGTCTTCTTCCTGCAGTGGCTGCGGGTTAGCCACTGGCGTGGACAGCGGGCGGTTGCCGCGGCCCGGCACGGTCCACACTTCGGTCCCGGAGAACGGGTTGACCTGCTTGACCGTGCCATCCCGCATGGTCTGGATAGGTTCTATGCGGGCAAAAAGTGCATCACTCATGCCCACCAGCGTAGTTAGTTCTGGGAGTTATTTGGCGACGGACCGACGGCGGGACACTGCGCACGCACCGCCGACGCAGACTGCCAGCGTGACGCCCAGAATCAAAGCAGACACACCGCGGGAATGGTCCAAGGGGCCCAAATCGCTACCCAGGACCAAGGTCTGCATATTGGCGAAGGGCAGGCAGCTCAACAACGCTTCTGCCCACGAAGCGTCAAATGCCATAAGCGCAGTTTCAAGAACAAAGAACTCCACCACGAGGATCATCGCCGCAAATGTGCCGCTACGCAAGAGATAAGCCAACCCCATAGCCAGCAGGCTAAAGCCGGCCCATTCCAGGTAAGCAAACACCACTCGGTTGCAATCCGGCCACTGGTGAAAGCTTGTGAAGTCAATATCGCCGCCGAGTGCCGCAATCAGCAAGGTTCCCACAGCTATACCCAGCGTGGCAGCGAGCAAGAGTGATACCAGGATGACTAAGAATTGGCTGAGCACTATGCCAACGCGGCGATTGGAGGAAAGATAAGACCATGCAACGGTTCCCTTTCCCAGGTCACCTCCGACCATCATCGCGGATGCAAAGATCATCACCACCATGGCGAGGTCACTAGCTGCCAAGACATCACTGGATTGAAACTTGCCGTCCGCGGTGCCGTTGAAGTCATAGCCCCAGGCCGTAAGCACGCCGCCGGCGGCCATGCCGAGTGCCACGATGGCGAGGTAGACCCAGGTAGAGCGAAGAGAAAAGAGTTTGCGGGATTCTGAAACCACAGTATTCATTGAAAATCTGTCCTTAAAGGTTGAGTTATGCGTTTAGGCGGAGCGGTAGGCCACGTGGTCGGCGGTCGCGCCGAGGTAGGCCTCTTCCAAGGAGGGCTGTTTGCGTTCCAAGCTGGAGATAAGAATGCGGTTATCCAGGCAGATGCGGCCGATGTCGGAGCCTTCGAGGCCGCGCACGCGCAGGACCTCACCGTCAAAGGAGGTTTCCGCATCGGTGCCGTGCAATAGGCGCAGGAGTTCATCGGGCTGGTCAACGATGACTTCGAGGCTTGCGCCACCAGTTCCGTTGACGAATTCATCCATGGTGCCCTCGCCCAGCAGCTTGCCTTTGCCGATGACTACGAGGCGGTCTGCGGTGAGCTGCATTTCCGAAAGCAGGTGGGAAGATACGAGGACCGAGCAACCGGCCTCGGCGAATTCGCGGATGCGGGCACGCATCCAGTGCACGCCTTCGGGGTCGAGGCCGTTGACGGGTTCGTCGAGAAGCAAGTGCTTCGGCTCGCCGATGAGCGCACAAGCAAGGCCCAGGCGCTGCTTCATGCCTAGCGAATAGCCGCCCACGCGCTTAGTGGCTACCTGGGTAAGGCCGACGCGGTCCAAGGTGTCATCCACGTGGTTCATAGACACGCCCTGCAACGCGGCCATGTAGCCCAGGTGAGCACGGGCGCTGCGGCCCGGGTGGAACCAGTTCGCATCCAGCAAGGTGCCCACCATGGTGGCGGGATTGGACAGTTCACGGAAAGGCGTGCCATCAAAAGTCGCGGTGCCGGAAGTCGGAGTCTCCAGACCCACGCACATGCGCATGGTGGTGGACTTGCCGGAACCATTCGGTCCGAGGAAGCCGGTGACTTGACCGTCTGGAACCTCGAAGGAGAGGTCATCTACTGCTTTAAAGGAGCGGAAATTCTTGGAAAGGTGTGAAACTTTGAGCATGGTTCCCATCGTGCCGCCTGACCGGCACAAAGTAACCATCCTTGGGAGTGATTTAGCAGGTCATACCTAGGGATGAGAGAGCAGTTCCTCCACCGAAACCACGCCATGAGTAAGCGCGTAGAGCACGGCATGCACGCGGTCACGCGAGCCGGTTTTCGTCAAGATGTGGCGCACGTGAGTCTTGACCGTGGCCATGGAGACGAACTCGCACTCCGCGATTTCGGTATTCGAATACCCCAGTGCCATCAGCTTGAGGACGTCCAGCTCGCGTGGCGTGAGATCTTCGGCCGGAGGGGCGGTAGCTGCTGCTGCAACGGGGGTGGCATGTAAATCGGGCTGTGCTGCAGACTGCTCGCTGCGCAGTTGCTGCAGCACCTGGGCGGTAATGCGCGGTGATAGGACGGCCTCGCCGGAATGTACGGTACGAATAGCGGCGAGGAGCTCCTCCGGTTCGACGTCTTTAAGCAGGAATCCGGAGGCCCCAGCGGAAATTGCTCCGTGAACAAAGTTCTGGTCATCGAAGGTGGTTAACATAATGACCTGGGTGTCCGGGAATTCCGGCAGCAGCCTTTCTGTGGCGGCGATGCCATTGACGCGGGCCATCTGGACATCCATGAGCACAATATCGGCAGGTTGCGCGCGGGCGAGGTCGAGGACTTCATCTCCATCGGATGCCTGCCAGGCAACGTCCAAATCCTCTTGGGAGCCAAGGAGCATGGCGAACCCGGCGCGCACGAGGGGCTGATCATCGACTAGGCCGATACGGATGGGGCCAGCGGGCGCACCTGTTGGCTGCTCAGGGTTAGTCATTGGGTACCTCCACGGTAATAAAGAAGTGTCCATCCTCGGTGCGGGTAGCAACGCTGCCGCCATAGGCCTTGACACGCTCGCTCATTCCAATAAGTCCGTAGCCGGGCTTGTGATTATCCGGCATGCGTGCGGCCGGATTTTCGGCACTCAATACTAGGCCGTTTCCAGTAGAGCGGAAGCGCAGCACTCCCCTTTTATCGCGGGAATGCTTGAGCATATTGGTCAAAATCTCTTGCACCACGCGGTAGACGGTGAACTGATAGAGTTCGTCGCTTTCGGTCGGCAGGTCCTCCAGCCCGTGCACGATGATATCGAAACCGCTGCGGCGGGCTTCCGAGATGAGTCCTGCGATATCACTCGCGCCGGGCGCCTTGGTATCGGCGCGGGAATCTCCATCTCGCAGCACAGAGAGCAAACCGCGCATCTGCTTGAGGGAATCGCGGGAGGTAGAGGCGATGGTTTCCAAGGCTTCTGTGGCCGCTGCGGGATTTTTGGCGGCGGCGAACCGGGCGCCGTCGGCAAGAGCGATAACGCCCGCTAAGTTATGCGCCACGATGTCATGCATCTCGCGGGCAATGCGGTTGCGCTCTACCGCGCCGGCCATTTCCGCGCGCTCTTTCAGCAATTGCTGATCCTCGCGCTTTTTGCGGTCATTGGTGCCAAGCAAGAAGAAAAATCCCATGACCGGCCACGCGATGGCAATGACTGAGCCGAAAGCAGGCAGAGGGCCGATGCTGGCATCTTCCAGACCAAAGTCGATGCCATCTATGAGTCTCCGCCCATAAAGGTCCGCTGCAGTGGCCGCCAAGGTGCCTAAGGCAATCCACCCTATCCAGAACCGTTGTAAGCGCTTGGGTGAATGAGCGCCTATAAGAAATACGCAGTATGCCACTGGGAAGAAGTGAGCGTTACCCATTGCAGCCAGCGGGGTAAAGATGCACACCGTTAATGTGATCGCAATAAACCCAATGGCGTATTCCTTGAGCTTAGGATGTAGCCAGAGTGCTAGTGGAATACCGACTGCATAAACTACGAGAACCAGCTCCTGGAAAAGCGAGGTTCTATCAATAACACCTTCTGCCGCCGGCACCGAAGAAACCCAGAAAACCAACGGAATGATAATTCTCCACGGTGGGCCTACCCACGCGCGAAGTGCATCGGGCCATAGCTTCTTCATGATTTTCTAGGCTAGCGCAGGCTCTAAGCTTTAGTCCTCATCCCTGGGGCTGACTAGACTGGCGGGCATGCACCACGAGTTCTTTGAGGTTGATGTTTTTGCCACGGGTGCCTTTAACGGCAATGCCTTGGCGGTGATCGCGGGCGCCGACGGCCTAAGTACCGAGCAGATGCAGGCAATCGCGAACTGGACCAACTTTTCTGAGACTACCTTCTTGCTCAAACCTCACGACGCCCGCGCGGACTACCGCGTGCGCATTTTCACCCCGTACGAAGAGTTTGATTTTGCCGGCCACCCCACCTTGGGTAGCGCTGCCGCGTGGCGGGCGCTGGGCAATAGCCCGCAGTCAGAGGGAACTATCGTCCAAGAATGCGGCGTGGGCTTGGTAACCGTCCGCGAAGAGGGCGAAGTTTTTTCCTTCGCTACCCCGCCGCTGCGCCGCGAAGAACCGCTGAGCCCGGCGGAGCTGAAGGAGGCCTGCGCTGGGCTGGGGCTAGAAAGCTCAGATATTGTGGACCATGGCTGGGTGGACAATGGCCCGGGCTGGCGCCTGCTTCAATTGCGCGATGCCGCAGCGGTGCGCGCGATTGAGCCCCGGGCCGAGCGGCCCAAGGTCGGCGTAGTGGGCCTTAACCCCAAAGCCGCAAAGGGCGAGCCGGCCTATGAGGTGCGGGCCTTTACCACCCAATTCGAAGACCCAGTCACCGGTTCTTTCAATGGCGGCGCCGCGCAGTTTATGCGCTCGCGTAACTTGGTGCCGCCGCGCTATACAGCAACACAAGGCAGCCAAATTGGCCGGGCGGGCGAAGTATTTATCAACGATGACGGCACGGATATTTGGGTGGGCGGCCGCGCCCAGATTCGCGTGCGCGGAACACTGGAGGTTTAGATGCAGCTACACCACGATTTTGCCCAGAAGCTTCCCCACTTGGTTCGCCCCACCGAGGGTGAGGAGCAACCGAACCCACAGATGGTCATCCTGAACGAGGAACTAGCCAGGCAGTTGGGCTTTGACCCGGACTGGCTGCGCTCCTCCGAAGGCATAGATTTCCTTACCGGCCGAGCAGGCGGCCACGCCATGGCCTATTCCGGCTTCCAATTCGGCGCGTTTAACCCGCAGATGGGAGACGGCCGGGCCATGCTCTTGGGCGAGGTGGAAAAGGACGGCCGGCTGTGGGATCTCCATGCCAAGGGAACTGGGCTTACTCCCTTTTCCCGCCTCGGGTCCGATGGCCACGGAACGCTGTCTTCCATGCTGCGCGAGTACCTAGTCTCTGAAGCTATGCATGCCTTGGGCGTTCCCACCACCCGGGCGCTGGCGGTTATTTCCACCGGTCGGCCCATTCAGCGCGGGCACGTGCAACCGGCCGGCATTGTGGTACGGGTAGCGGCCAGCCATATCCGCGTCGGTACTTTTCACCTAGCCGCGCAGACGGATTACACCCGCCAGTTGGCCGACTATGCCATTGCGCGACACTACCCTGGCGCGGACTACCAGGAGTTTTTCACCCAGGTGATGGATGCGCAGATCCGCACCGTGTCCCACTGGATGCGCTTGGGCTTTATTCATGGCGTGATGAATACGGATAACACCACCATCTCTGGCGAGACCATTGACTATGGCCCCTGTGCCTTTATGGAGGCCTATTCGCCTGCGACGGTCTTTTCCAGCATCGATAGGCAGGGCCGTTACGCCTTTGGCAATCAGCCCTCCATTCTGGGATGGAACCTGGCCCGCTTGGCGGAATCCCTGCTGCCGCTTTTTGATTTGGACATGAATAAGGCCATGGACTTTGCTCAGGAATCCATCAACGGCTTTAGCGACCGCTTTGCGGACCAGCGCAGAGCAGATTTAGCACAGGCTTTGGACACCTCCCTGGAGGTCGCTTCTTCTTATGCGGCCGCCATGCAGCTCAACGGCCCAGATATCACGCTGGCTCACCGCGCTCTTGCCGACGCCGCCGCGGGCCACCCCACCCACGCCCGCGAGCTCTTTGCCGAGGGAGACTTCTTAGATGACTACCTTGCGTCCTCGCCCGATCCTTCCCGCGTCGATAGCGCCATGCCGCGGGTCATCCCGCGCAACCTCGCCGTAGAATCCGCACTAGATGCTGCCGAACGCGGGGAGATGGGCCCGTATCAGGAGCTCCTCCACGCGGTCACCCACCCGTGGGAGCCCAACCCAGCGTTCGAATCGCCGGATCCTCATGGTCTCGAGGGCTACCTCACCTACTGCGGCACCTAGGGCTGCCATTACCTGCCTAATACGCACGAAACCCTCGCACCGTCACGAAGGTGGTGCGAGGGTTTGTGAGGCCGAAAGCTAGCTCTTAGCGGTCCAGCTTCAGGGTCTTCTGGGTGTACTCCCACATCTCGTCGTACAGCTTCTCATCGTTGCGCAGCTTGATGCCATAAGACGGAACCATCTCGCGGATCTTGTCTGCCCAATCAATCATGTGCTCGCCGAAGCAACGCTCCAGCAGCTCCAGCATGACGGCCGGGGCAATGGATGCACCCGGGGAAGCACCGAGCAGTCCGGCGATATTGCCCTCCTGGTTATTCACCAAGGTGGTGCCGAACTCGAGGGAGCCGAACTGCGGAGCACCGGCAGGCTTAATCACCTGGACGCGCTGGCCAGCGATAACGGTCTCCCAGTCGCTTTCCTTTGCTTCCGGTACGTACTCGCGCAGGGCTTCCACGCGGTCCGAGAAGCTCTTGCGCACCTCATCGACCAGGTACTTGGTCAGGCCGAACTCCTGCACGGCAACGCCGAGGTAAGAGGTGATGTTGTCTGGGCGGATGGACTTGAACAGGTCCAGGTAGGTTCCCTTCTTCAGGAACTTCGGGCTCCAGCCACCGTAAGGTCCGAAGAGCAGGCCCTTCTCGCCGTCGATAACGCGGGTATCCAGGTGCGGCACGGACATTGGCGGGGCGCCCACAGCAGCCTTGCCGTAGACCTTTGCCTGGTGCTGCTCGATAAGCTCTGGGTTCTTGGAGCGCAGCCACAGACCGGATACTGGGAAGCCTGCGTAACCGGCAACTTCCTTCACCTTTGCCTTACGCAGCAGGTCCAGGGCGTAACCGCCGGCACCTACGAAGACGAACTTGGCCTTAACTACGGTGATGTCGCCGGTGTGCTTGTTCTTGGAGTACACCTTCCACGCGGAGCCATCACGCTTGATGTCGATGACCTCATGTCCGTAGCGGATCTCGGTGCCGGAGGCCTTGGCCGCGGTCAGGAACTGCTTAGTCAGTGCACCAAAGTTGACGTCAGTACCAGCGTCGGTCCAAGAAATGGCCACCTTATTGGAGAAGTCACGGCCCTTCGCCATCAGCGGCAGCTTTTCAGCAAAATCGGAATCGTCTGCGGAGAACTGCATGCCCGGGAACATGTGCTTCTCGCTCAGCACATCATAGCGGCGCTTGAGGTAATCCACCTGGATTTCGCCCTGTGCGAAGGACACATGCGGAACCGGGTTAATGAATTCGCTCGGGTCGGTGAGAATACCGTTGTTGAGCTGGTGGGACCAGAACTGGCGAGACTTCTGGAACTTCTCGTTGATGCCCAGAGCCTTGGAGATATCAATGCGGCCATTCTTCTCCGGGGTGTAGTTCAGCTCGCACAGTGCGGAGTGGCCGGTACCGGCGTTATTCCACGGGGAGGAGGATTCCAATGCGGGGCCATCCAGGCGCTCAAAGACCATTTGGGTCCAGCTGGGCTCCAACTCGCGGAGCATAGCACCCAGGGTGGCGCTCATGATGCCAGCACCGATTAGTGCTACATCGACCTCGTCTACAACCTGTGCTGTCTTCTTAGCGGAGGACACTGTGTTATTACCTCTTCGAATTGAAAATAGATATCCATCGGCGCGGTCTACGCCTTGATTTTTAGCGCTTAGCGCCCCGCGCCACCATTGCTACACTATGACAACCTGGCAGTGCGTCACGCATTAAGGCCTTACTCTACGCTTTTCTCATCCAATTTGGGATTTCTCCCCCAGACCAGTGGCGAAAATGTGGGAATTTCCGCCCCCACTATTTCCACCCCACCGGCAGCACCATAAATTCTTCATTGCACCTAGAATCGAAGCATGGTTACACACTCCCCGGTATGGGGCCCGGACAAACTTGGCCCTGACTATGAAGCTGCCACCATTGACTTGGGTACAGACCCCGATGGCGAGGGCGACGTGGTCACCACGCTGGTGCACTACGCGCCGGAGCACGCGGGTGGTACTGCACGTGAGTCAGCCGCCCCGTCTCGCCCGGCGCTGGTGTGGCTACACGGCATGACCGATTATTTCTTCCACACCCACGTAGCCGAGCACTTTGCCGCCGAAGGTTATGACTTTTATGCCATCGATCTCCGCAAGTGCGGCCGCTCGCGCCGCTCGGGCCAGTCGTGGCACTATGCTTCGGACCTGGCGCTGTACTTTACAGATCTCACCGCCGCACTTGATGCCATCCCCAATGAGGAGGTCATCTTCATCGCCCACTCCACCGGCGGCTTGATCGCCCCGCTGTGGATGGATCATCTGCGCCGAACTGACCAAGAACGCCACCAGCGCTTGGCGGGCCTCATCCTGAACAGTCCGTGGCTCGACATGATGGGCGTGCCCGGCCAGGTCCTCACTCCCCTCAAGCCGCTGCTCTACACATTGGGCCGCATCGCCCCCATGACTCCCCTGCCCGGTGGCAATCTCACTGCTTACGGCGAGTCCGTGCATAAGGATTTCTACGGCGAATGGGATTTTGATCTTCGCTTTAAGCCATTGGCCGGCCATAAGAAATATGTCGGCTGGATAGCCGCGGTATTCCACGGCTTTGATGCTATTCACAGCGGCCGCGTTGATGCCGGTGTCCCCATCTTGACGCTGCAGTCCACTCGCACCCAATTGGGTCAGCCTTACTCCGACAGCGTGAACCACGCAGATGTCATCATCGACGTTGCGCAAACGCGGCGCTGGGCAAAGGAACTTAGTGCCCACTACACCTTGCATCCCATCAAGGGGGCTAGGCACGATGTGTTCCTATCGCTTCCGGACCCGCTCCAAGAAGCTTTTGACGCCTGTGACAAGTGGCTGCCCACCGACCTAGAAACCCCACAATCTACTCAGTAATTAAGCCCCTATATATAAGGAATAAACGTGACTACTTCACACCAGTCCCACACGCCCGCTGCCGAGGAACATTTCGACCTCATCATCATCGGCACTGGCTCCGGAAACTCCATCCCTAGCCCGGATTTTGATGACCGGAGAATCGCCATCATTGAAAAGGGCACCTTTGGCGGGACCTGCCTCAACGTAGGCTGCATTCCCACCAAGATGTATGTCTACGCCGCCGATATTGCCCTAGCGGCGCGCGAGGCCGGCCGGCTCGGCCTTGATGCTCAGGTCACTAGCGTGGATTGGGATTCCATCGTGGACCGGGTCTTTACCAACCGCATCGACCAGATTGCCCAGGGCGGCGAACAGTACCGTCGCGGCGAAGAAACCCCGAACATTACCGTGTTTGATGAGCACGCCCGTTTCGTCGGCCCGAAGACCATTCAGACCGGCGAGCATGTCATCAGCGGCGACCAGATCGTCATTGCCGCCGGCTCCCGTCCGGTCATTCCGGAGGTCTATGCCAACTCGGGCGTGAAGTACTACACCAATGAAGACATCATGCGCATGGACCACCAGCCAGAAAGCCTCATCGTGGTAGGCGGTGGCTATATCGCCATGGAGTTTGCTCATGTCTTTGACGGCCTCGGCACCAAGGTGACCGTGGTCAATCGCTCCGAGACCTTGCTGCGCCACCTGGACGATGAACTGTCCAGCCGCTTCAACCAAATTGCTCGCGATCGCTTCGACGTGCGCATAGCCAATGGCACCAAGCTCGAGGAAACTGACACGGGCGTGCGGTTGGAATTGGACAATGGTGAGTCCATAGAAGCAGAGGCAATCCTGGTTGCCACAGGTCGCACTCCAAATGGCGATCAGATGGATGTGGATAAGGCAGGCATTGAGCTGCTTGCCGACGCCCGCGTGAGCACCGACGAGTTCGGCCGCACCACCGCCGAGGGTGTTTGGGCGCTTGGCGATGTCTCCTCGCCGTACATGCTAAAGCACGTAGCCAATGCGGAGACCCGCGCCGTGCAGCACAACCTGCTCCACCCCGAAGATCTCCGCCCACTGCCCCACGACAATGTCCCTGCCGCGATCTTTACCCACCCACAAATCGCCACAGTGGGCCTAACTGAGAAGCAGGCACGCCAGAAGGGCTTCGACGTCACCGTCAAGGTACAGAACTTTGGCGACGTTGCCTACGGCTGGGCTATGGAAGATAGCACCGGCATATGCAAGCTGGTGGCAGACCGCGATACCGGGCAGCTTCTCGGTGCTCACCTCATGGGTCCACAGGCCTCTACCTTGATCCAGCAATTGATTACCGCGATGGCCTACAAGTTGGACATGCGGGAGTTCACTCGCAACCAATATTGGATCCACCCTGCACTGCCAGAAGTGGTAGAAAATGCCCTTTTGGGACTGGAGTGGTAAAAGTAAATTGTTACGTGAGCTTTCTCACATTCTTCCAGTTTCTTTCCAGGTTTTAGGACGTTTTCCCACTTCACGCCAAGGAAGCCCCATTCACAATTTCAGGAAATTCACCACCATAAAGGGGCCCAAATTAAGTTAATCGCTGAACTTCCAGTCTTTGACGTGCAAAAGGACGGGAGTTTTACTAAATTCACTTGGGACACCGGCTCGAGCCGATACGAACACGGCTACCGCGTGTTTATGAATACCACCTGTGTATTCAATAACACTTTGGTTTCCCAGTGCGGAAGCCTTGCAAGTACGACTTTTAAGGAATTTTGATATGCGTATCCGCAATGCAGCAATCGCTGGCGCAACCGCTCTCGCCGTTGCCTTCGGCGGCACCACCGTCGCTTCCGCTGCCGACACCGTCAACCAGAACGGCAACAACGTCACCGTAGAGCAGGCTAACCCTTCCAAGACTGGTAAAGGCCAGGCCGAGGACCAGACTCCAGAGGACTACACCCCTTCCCTGTCCTCCAAGCTTGGCCACAAGCTCGAGGGCGACAAGGCAGCTAACGGCGTTGCCATCTTTGGTTCTTCCAAGGACTTCTCCGGCCAGCCAGCATGGGCAAAGGTCTTCTACGGTGCAACCGTTGTAGCAGGCGTTGGTGCCCTGCTCGGCGGCATCATCGGCCCTGTTTACAACTTCTTCGTACACGGCCCGTCCTTCTAAGCAACAGCCACACGGCTCAATCAAAACTTCCGAAAGGTAATTTTCACAATGCGTAACTTCCGCACCGCAGCCGTTGCTGCTGCTACCGCTGTCACCGTAGCTTTCGGCGGCGTTGCCGTCGCTTCTGCAGAGTCCTCCACCGCCAACGAGAGCACCGGTTCCTCCCTGTCCTCCAGCTCCTTCACCCAGAAGGGCAAGGAGTGGGGCGCATGGACTCCGGGCGAGGACGGCAAGCCGGTAGTAACTGCAGACAACCAGGTCACCGGCGAGGACATGTTCGGCAAGGAAACCTCCGAAACCATCCCGGAGTGGGCTTCCAACTGGAAGAAGGGTGCTACCGCACTGGGCATCACCTCCGTTATCGGCGCAATCATCGGCGCTTACAACTACGCTGTTTACAACGGCATCATCCCGCAGCACATCCTGGACCCAATCTTCCGCCGCTAATTGTTAGCCGCAGATTGGCTCTAGATAGCTAGGGCTTGCACGGGCCTCGTTCTTGTAACGAGGCCCTTTTTGCTATATATAGTC
Source organism: Corynebacterium tuberculostearicum (assembly GCF_022347385.1). GTDB lineage: Bacteria > Actinomycetota > Actinomycetes > Mycobacteriales > Mycobacteriaceae > Corynebacterium > Corynebacterium tuberculostearicum_M. The sequence continues at coordinate 146,648 of NZ_JAKRDT010000001.1, read as the reverse complement.
GCTCCGATACGGCCGACTGCTCCGTGGGAAGTCGGCAAGAATACAAAGGCCGCCTCCACTCCCCTTCTCTGGAAATGGAGGCGGCCTTCAGTTTGTTCTGAGACTAAGTACTAGTCCTCATCTGGAATGGTAAGGATTTCATTGCCGTCTTCGGTGATGACGAGGGTGTGCTCAAACTGGGCAGTGAACTTGCCGTCGGTGTTTTGGACGGTCCAGTCATCATCCCAGATCTCGTAATCCAAGGAGCCGAGGTTAATCATCGGCTCAACAGTTAGGGTCATGCCAGGCTCAAGGATGTCGCGGTACACGGTCGAGTCATGGTGTAGGACCACAAGACCGTTGTGGAAGGTTGGTCCGACGCCGTGGCCGGTGAAATCGCGCACGACGTTGTAGCCGAAGCGCTTGGCATAAGACTCAATAACGCGGCCAATGACGTTAATCTCACGGCCGGGCTTTGCGGCCTTGATGCCGCGCATGGTGGCCTCCTTGGTGCGCTCTACCAGCAGGCGGTGTTCCTCGGAGACATTACCGGCGAGGAAGGTGGCGTTATTGTCGCCGTGGACGCCGTTCTTATAAGCGGTGATATCGATATTGACGATGTCGCCATCCTCAATCACGGTGGTATCCGGGATGCCGTGGCAGACAATCTCGTTGAGGGACACGCAGCTGGACTTGGGGAAGCCGCGGTAGCCCAGCGTGGACGGGTAAGCGCCGTGGTCGCACATGTACTCGTGCGCCACGCGGTCCACGTAATCAGTGGTTACGCCCGGCTGCACGGCCTTTCCGGCCTCCTTGAGGGCGTTGGCTGCGATCTTGCAGGCCTCACGCATCTTCTCAATAACCTCTGGGGACTGGACGTAGGGCTCGCCTACGCCCTCCTGCACCTCGTCTTTCCACACGTACTCGGGGCGCTCGATGCTCTCCGGCACGGTGAGGATCGGAGTGGGCTTGCCTGGCTTTAGCTTTCCTCGATTACTCATGGTTTCCCATGGTAGTCCTCTGCGCCCATAATGCAGCAGCCGGGGTCACGAGGGCAGGCGGGGTTTCTACCCTTCGGCCGGCGGAGCCGCACCCTCGTGCGGTCCGGACCGGTAGTCATCGACCTTCTGCAAGAAGTTGCTAGTGATATTGACCGAGACATCGGAGCCGCCGCCCAAAACCACGAGGGTGGCAAAGGCGATATCGTCTTCTTCCCGGTAACCGGTAAACCAGGCGTGCGAGCCCTCGTTAATCTCGGCCTCACCGGTCTTGCCGTAAATCGTGCCGCCCGCCGCCATGCTGCGTGCGGTACCGCTAGTAACCACTTGGCGCATCATGGCGCGGACGTTATCTAGCACAGGCTTCGAAATCTGCTGCGGCTTATCGGAGGCTTTGGTTTCGTGGCCTTCGATAAGCGTGGGCGTAGGCGTCTTGCCATTGGCAACCGTTGCGGAGACAAGCGCCATGCCGAAAGGGCTAGCCAAGTCGTAACCCTGTCCATAGCCAGCTTCAGTGCGCTCGAGTGGTTCTTTGCCCTCCGGAATGGAACCGGTAATGGTAGTAAGGCCCGGTATATCGTATTCCACGCCGAAGCCAAACTTTTTGCCCATATCCTTCAACTCACCAGGCTTAAGCTTGGTGGAAATATCCGCGAAGGTAGTGTTGCACGATTGTGCAAAGGCTTGGCTGAGCGGAACGCTGCCTAGGGCGAAGGCGTTGTAGTTGGTCACCACGCGGCCAAAGATATCCATGGTGCCAGGGCACGGAACGATGGTATCGGTATTAAGCCCTTGCTTTTCTACGCCGGCCGCGGCGGTGAGAATCTTGAACACCGAGCCCGGAGGGTACTGGCCTTGGAGGGCTACGTCGCCATCTTCATCGGCCTTCTCGGTTTGGGCGACGGCCAAGATATCGCCATTGGAGGGCCGAATGGCTACGAGCATGGCCTGGGAATCGGCACGCTCATTGACCGCCTCTTGCGCGGCACGCTGCACGTCGTAGTCCAGACCTACCTTGATCGATGGCGCCGCATCAGGGTCGTGCTTTTCCACATCAGAGAGTGCTGCGCCATTCTCATTGACCACAGAAATGGACCAGCCGGTTTGGCCATCAACCTCATCCTGAACCGCGGAACGCACGCGCGACATCAGATCGGGTGCCAGGCCACGGTCGCGGGTGACCAGAGCCGGTTCTTCATTGAGGCGCACGCCGTCTATGCCTTCCACCTTGGGGCGCACGGTCTTGGCTTGATCCTCCGTAAACATGGTGACGGAAAAGGAGCCGTCTGCATCCTCCAATTTTTTCGCCAGATCCTTGGCATCCATCTCCGCAATGGAGTCATCCTGGCGGTGGGCGGCAGCCAGTGCGCCGCTGACCTTGGAAGCGGTGGGCCGCACATCATCCAGCGAGCTGGTATCTACCACCAGCCGGTAATTCAACCCCGGGCTCATCAATTCCACCCCGTTGGAAGAAACCACGCTGGCGCGCTCTGCTTCCAGCGCGCGCAGTTCCAGGTGCTGATTTGCTCCCAGGTCGGGGTGGATAAGGCTCGGCTTCCACCGCACCGTCCATTCATCCTCGGTCTTGGTCAGCGTCATCTGCGTGTCATAGCTCAAGGTACGATCCTTAGGCAGATCCCAGGTGACCTTGTAGTTCGCCGTGGCGAGGTTCTCATCCTGGTCCACGCCTTCAAGCTCCATGTCGAGCCCCTCGGCCTGCAGGCCGGAGTAGGTGGCATCGAGGGCGGAGGTGGCGTCCGAGGGGGCGTCGGTAAGCGCGGCTAAACCGTCATTATTCCGGGACTCCATCCCCCGGAGGAATTCCTCCGCCACCGGTTCCGCGGAAACCGGCTTCGGCGTACAGGCAACCACGCTGGTGGAGGCGAGCGTGATAGTTGCAACCAGCGCGACCAACTTCTTCATGTCTTGGCACTCTAGCAGCGCAAGCGCCAAAAAAGACTGCCCCACACCGAAGTGCGGGGAAGTCTGCTCAAAGTGGGTGAATTACTGGGTTACGCGAACCTCAGCCTTGGCGCCTTCCACGGCTTCCATACCCTGCTCATCGGCAATGCGCATGGCCTCTTCAATGAGGGTTTCCACGATCTTGTCTTCCGGCACGGTGCGAACGACCTCGCCCTTAACAAAGATCTGCCCCTTGCCATTGCCGGAAGCAACGCCGAGGTCGGCATCGCGGGCCTCGCCTGGGCCGTTGACAACGCAACCCATCACGGCAACGCGCAGCGGGAACTCCATGCCGTCCAAGCCGGCGGTAACTTCCTCCGCCAGCTTATAAACGTCCACCTGGGCGCGGCCGCAGGACGGGCAGGAGACGATCTCCAGCTTGCGCGGGCGCAGGTTGAGCGACTGCAGAATCTGGTCGCCCACCTTGATTTCCTCTACCGGCGGAGCGGACAGGGACACGCGAATGGTATCGCCAATGCCCTCTGCCAGCAGTGCACCGAAGGCAACCGAAGACTTGATGGTGCCCATGAACTTCGGACCAGCTTCGGTCACGCCGAGGTGCAGCGGGTAATCAGTCTTTTCCGCCAGCTGGCGGTAGGCCTCCACCATCAAAACCGGATCGGAGTGCTTAACGGAAATAGCGATATCGCCATAACCGTGCTCCTCAAAGAGGCCAGCCTCCCAAATAGCGGACTCGACGAGTGCCTCCGGGGTGGCCTTGCCGTACTTTTCCAGTAGGCGCTTGTCCAAGGAGCCACCATTCACGCCGATGCGGATGGGAATGCCGGCATCGCCTGCGGCCTTAGCAACTTCCTTCACACGGCCATCGAACTCGCGGATATTGCCCGGGTTTACGCGGATGGCGGCGCAACCAGCATCGATGGCCTGGAAGATGTACTTCGGCTGGAAGTGGATATCCGCGATCACCGGGATCGGAGACTTCTTGGCAATGGCCGGAAGTGCCTCCGCGTCGATGGGCTTAGGGCAAGCCACACGCACGATATCGCAGCCGGAAGCGGTCAGCTGTGCGATCTGCTGCAGCGTGCCGTTGATGTCGTGCGTCTTGGTATTGGTCATTGACTGCACCGAGATGGGCGAGTCAGAGCCGACGCCGACCGGGCCCACCTGCAGCTGACGAGTCTTGCGGCGCGGGTGCAGGACTGGTGGTGGGCCGTCTGGGATTCCTAGACCGATGGGGGTCGACATGAATTCTCCTTGTTGAAGCACAGTAAATACATACGGTGGGTGATTAACGCCCCCACTCTAGCACTGCTTGCTTTATGCCTGAAGTGCGCGCAGCGGGGGCTGCGGCGGCTAGCCAAATAGCCGAATGGGGTTGACCACATCGGCGACGATCACGATGGCCCCAACACCCATCAGCAGCGCGGCCATAACATAGGTCACCGGCATCAACTTGGTGTAATCGGCCGGCCCCAGAGCTGGCTTGCCCGCCAGTGTGCGGATGCCATCGCGCAGCTTTTCATAAATGATGACGGCGATATGTCCGCCGTCAAAAGGTGGCAACGGAATCAGGTTAAAGAGCGCGAGGAAGAAGTTCAGCGTGGCCAGCATCATAAAGAACATCGACCACAGGGAGCGCTCCGCCAATTCGCCGCCCACGCGGGAAGCGCCGACGACGGACATCGGGCCATCGGTCTCGCGTTCGTGGCCGAAGATGGAGGCCACCACACCCGGAATTTTGCCCGGGAATTGCTTCAGCCCGTCGATCGTTGCGCTCAGCGAGTAGGTGCTAAAGCGCCAGGTTGCCGGTAGGGCGTCGACGGCGCCGTGCTTTTCGACGACATCGATAAGCTGATTGCTCAGCCCGATCGAACCAGCATCCACTAGCTCGCCGTCTTTGTTCAACCGCTTGACCGTATCCAGGTGAACCGGGAAGTCCTTTTCTTCCCCACCGCGCTCAACCGTCAGCGTGATGGTCTCACCGGGGCGCTGCATTACCTCATCGCGCAGCTGGGTAAAAGAATCCAGCTTCTGGCCATCGAGGGCCACGATGATATCGCCCTCCTGCACGCCGGCCTTTCCTGCGGGGCCTTCACCCGTACACTTTTCCAGTTCTTGGTTCGGCTTCTGGTTGGCCGAGCAGGTCACCTCCCCCACGCGCGGGCGCACGTCAGCATCCGGGTTGGGTAGACCGGCCGTCATCGCCACAAAGTAAAGGATGACAAAGCCCAAAATCAGGTTGACACCGATGCCGCCGGCCATCACGATAATGCGCTGCCACCACGGCTTTTTATACATCGCATGGGGTTCTTCTTCCGCGGTGAGGAATTCGTCCTGGGCCGTCATGCCAGCGATATCGCAAAACCCGCCTACTGGGAAGGCCGCAAGTCCATATTCGGTGTGGCCCTTCCGGAAGGAAAATAAGCGCGGGCCAAAGCCAATAAAATAACGACGCACGCGCATGCCAAAGGCACGCGCGGTGAGCATATGGCCTGCTTCGTGGAGCGCTACGGTAAGCCCGATGCCAAGGGCGAAAAACACAATGCCCAGCAAGTTTGCCATGGTGTGAAAGCTTTCTATTCAGCCAGCGAATCAATCAGCGCATTCGCGCGCCTGCGCGCCTCGCCTTCTACCGCGAGGATTTCATCGAGGCTAGAGACTACACCAGCAAACTCGGATGCGGAATCAAGGATCGTGCCCACGACGTCCACGATCTCCGGGAAATGGATGCGCCCGGACAAGAACGCGGCCGCTGCCTCCTCATTGGCGGCATTATAAATGACCCCTGTTCCCTCGGCCGCGGCTCGGCGGGCGAGGTTGACGGCGGGAAAGGCGGCATCGTCAAGCGGCTCAAAACGCCAATCATGCGCCTGCGCAAAGTCCAAGGACGGCTGGGCACCTGGGACGCGGTGCGGCCAATTCAGCGCTAGCGAAATGGGCAGCTTCATCGACGGCGGCGAAACCTGGGCGATAGTGCAGCCGTCCTTGAAGGTGGCCATGGAGTGAATAATGGACTGCGGGTGCACGGTGACATCGATGCGCTCAGGTGCGATGTCAAAGAGCAGCGTCGCTTCAATAAGCTCCAGGCCCTTGTTAATGAGGGTGGCGGAGTTGAGGGTATTCATCTGCCCCATGGACCACGTAGGGTGCTGCGCTGCCTGCTCAGGGGTCACGTCCCACATCTCTTCGCGCGACCAACCGCGGAAGGGGCCACCAGAGGCGGTAAGGACAAGCTTATCCAGCTCCCCCTCCTCGCCGGCACGCAGACACTGCGCCATGGCGGAATGCTCCGAGTCAACAGGGATAATCTGGCCAGGGCGCGCCTTCTGCGTAACCAGCGTGCCACCCGCCACGAGGGATTCCTTATTGGCCAAGGCTAAATACTCGCCCATCTCCAGAGTGGCCAAGGTGGCCTTGAGCCCCAAAGACCCCACCAAGGCATTGAGTACCGTATCGGCCGGGGCCGAGCGCACTAGGTGCTCTGCAGCGTCGGCGCCACTCAAGACCGAACCGCCTAAAGCGGCCGACACCTCGGCGGCGGCGGCCTCGTTGGCCACGGCAACGTGGTCAAACGAAAGGTTGAGGCTACGGGCTTGTTCGATGATGAGCTGCGGGTTGGAGCCACCCGCAGCGATTCCCACGACGTCGAATTTATCGGGATTATCCGCAATGACTTCCAGAGCCTGCGTGCCGATTGAACCGGTGGAACCAAGAATGAGTATTCGCTGAGTAGTCACGCCTCCACCCTAGCGCCCACCACCATTGGGCGTGCGCGCCAGGTACGCCGCACTGCGACGGGGGTGTTTAATCGCCATCTCAGGTGCGATGTTTTAGAATGTGTAGCAGACAAATGGCATTGGTGTGCCCGCATGCCCATCGCACAGACGGACACACGCAGAAGCGAAGGAGAGCAAGTGTCTTCCCACAAGCCGGTACCGCAGGTATTTGACGGTGTTTCTACTGAGGACGTCCCATCCGCAGGATTCGGTTGGTCCCGCATCAGCCGCTCTGGCGTACAGATCGCCGGTTGGATCTCTGTCCTGTTCCTGCTTGCCTACAACTTTGGTAACCACAAGGGCCACGTTGAGACCATCTGGCTCATTGCCTTGGCTATCTTGATCGCCGTTGGCCTGCTCATCCACGCTTTCCAGCCTAAGTTGCACCAGGTCCGCACCGTGACCGCCCGCAACCAGCCGGTGGGCCACCAGGAGCCGGACTGGGTCTACGACCAGAAGACCAACACCGGCGTATACGCCGAGCTGACCGATTCCCAGCTGCGCGCGCTCAACATTGAGCCTTCCCGCGTTTCTCACCTGCGCGTTGAGCCAGGCACCAACAACGCCACCCCGGTTTCCTCCGGCAAGCACACGCTCTAAGCTTTTAGTACGCTTTAGCTACCGCCGCCCTTCCCCGCGAAGGTCGGTGGTTTCTTTATGCCTCCGCTTGGCGACGCCCCTCCTCCTCACCAACACATTCTGTCGTTTAGGACCCACTCCCAGCCCCACGGACCCAACCGCGCCCTGGGAGGGCAGCGATACGGCCACTGTCGCGGGGGCCGGAGGATTAAGACACCCAGTGCCCCACCTTGGCGTAAATCTCAGGCAGGGAGTTGTCCACGCGTTTTCCGCTTACCCGGAGGGCAACGATATAACACGCAACTGGAACCACGATGACGAGGATAAACCCCAGCGCAACCAGCGCCATATTCGAGCCGTAGCCGATGGCCATTGGGATGACGCCAGGGATGATCGGCGTCCAGCCAATAAACAAACTCAAGATTGCGCTTAAGAAGGCGCTGGCCGAGTAGCCGGATTTATCTGCCCACATGCTGCCAGCGGGCCGCGCGGTGGCAAAGGGATTAAAGGTGGAAAGCAGCAATGACAATCCCGCAGAAGAAATGAAAATTCCCAGTGCTACTACCATCAAGCACCCAGTAAGCGCTTTGTCGGCGCTCACCGCGAAAAGCACCGCCCCCGAGAGGACGAAAGTTATGGCTGTAGGCGCCAAGTGGGCCCTGTGCCGCGCGTAGAGAAACGTGCGCGGACGAACTGGGGCGGCCATCTTTACCCACAGGCTTGGACCGTCGTAACCGAAGTCATTGGTGGCTACAATTCCGCCGAAAAGTCCCAGAAATAGCACTCCTATAGACGGCATGACGGAATCAGTAGTAAAGCCCTGAATGATAAAAACGATTGCCAAAATCGGCTGCATGATGATGGTGCCGATAAGGCGGGAGTCACGGAAAATGTAGCGCAGCGAGCGCGTAAATTCCATGGCAGCTGGACCGCGATAGGAAAAAGAGCCCAAAGAAAAGCGGCTTATCCCCTTGGGCTTTTCGCGGCGTTGGTGCTTCGGAGACAAGAGTGTGCGGCGCTCGAATTGCAGGCGCAGCAACCGGTGCCACGCCCAGATGGCTGCGCCCAGCGACGCCGCAGCGATGAGAAACTGCAAGAAGGCTACTACTGGTTCGCCTTGGGCGAGCGCGAGCGCCCAGCCCACAGGTGCGCCTACGGGCGTCCACGCAAGGCCCTCTCCCACAGTTCCCAACGGGAAGTCAGAGCTAGCGAGGGAAGCAAGCCGATTCGAACCAAAGATGAGCAAGAACACCGCCAGCACACCCAAAACTTTGAGGGTGGTCGAGCTTAGCTCCGCGACAGTAGCCCCGACATAGACCGCGAGGTCCACTAAAACCAGCGTCAGAACTAGGTCAAAGAGCATGCCCAGGCAGAAGGGCAGGATGAATAATGCCTTGCCATTGGCCGCCAAGATCACACTTCCCGCCACCGCGTAGGCGATGGAGAGCAAGACTGATACTGGAGCGCGCAGATTGAGTACTGAGGCAATAGCTAGTGCCGGTGTGATGTCTTTTAACCGCACCGGCAACGCGGAAAGCTCACGGGCAGAAAGCTGATTCTCCCCGCTGGGCATGATGAGGGTGATAACGATAAAGGCCAGCGTGCCTACAGCAGGGGCCACGGCCAGCGCTTGCATTTTTCCAGTTCCGATGGAGATATCTGCCGCAGCAAGAGCTCCTAGCGATGCAAGGCCGATGAGCCCATAGAGCAATAGGCAAATAGGGATCATGACCGCCGCGGCATTCGCCTTGAGATTGCGCGCCCACAGTGTGCGGTGCAGCTTGAGGAGCGTCGAAGTCATTGCGCCTACGCCTCCCCTTCCCCGCGCTGCGGCTCGCCGCCTTCACGACGCAACCAATCGAAAGAGCCCGCATCAAAATCACTCCCACCGGCAAAGTGGATGAAGGCATCCGTCAGGCTGCCACCTTGGCGCACCTCCTCCACATGGCCAGCAGATAGCACCTGTCCTCCCGCGATAATGGCTACATGATCACACAAGCCCTCCACCAATTGCATGACGTGTGAAGACAGGATTACGGTGCCACCGCGGGCGGCATAGGCGCGCAAGAGCTCCTGAATGAGCTGGCCGGAGACTGGGTCCACCGCTTCCAAAGGCTCGTCGAGGATCACTACCTCTGGGTTATGCAGGAGCGCACCTGCCAAAAGGATCTTCTTAGTCATGCCGGCGGAATAGTCCGCGATGGGTTTATCGGCGGCGTCGGCAAGCTGCAAGGCATCCAGCAGCTGTGCGCTGCGATGCTCCACCTCGGCTTGGTTCATGCTGCGCAATGCGCCTAAATAGAACAGGTACTCCGGGCCAGACAAGCGGTCGAAAACGGGAGCGCCATCAATGAGCAGGCCCATCGCCGCCTTGGCCGCAATCGGTTCCTGCCACGTATTGTGCCCAGCGATGAACGCCTCACCGCTATCGGGGCGCAGCAGGCCGCACGCCATGGTCAGCATGGTGGTCTTGCCAGCTCCGTTAGGGCCGACGATGCCATAAATAGAGCCCCGCGGGATGTCGAGGCTCAAATTCGACACCGCGGGGCGTCCAGCGAAAGATTTATTCAGACCGCGCACGGCAAAGGCCTGCGCGGTGGGGTCATCTGCAAGCGGCGGATAATTTGGAATAATCATATCCGCCAATCTTATCAGTTAGGCGGACTTATCTTCCCGTTCATCCGCTGCGAGCTGACCACACGCCGCCGCAATCTCATCGCCCTTTGTATCGCGCACCGTGCAAGGAACGCCTTGGGCCTGCACGCGGCGCACGAACTCGTCTTGGCGGTCCTGCGGGGCTGCATCCCACTCCGAGCCCGGCGTGGGATTGAGCGGAATGACATTGACGTGAACCTTGGAGCCCAGCTTCTGATGCAGCTTGCGGCCCAGCATATCCGCGCGGAAATCCTGGTCATTCTTATCGCGAATCAGCGCATACTCAATGGACACGCGGCGAGCAGACTTATCCGCGTAATAGCGCGCAGCATCGAGCACCTCATCGACGGACCAACGGTTATTGACCGGCACGAGGCCATCGCGCAGCTCGTCATCCGGAGTGTGCAAGGAAACGGCGAGCGTGCAGGCCAAATCCTCGTCCGCCAGCTTACGGATTGCCGGAGCCAAGCCCACGGTAGACACGGTCACGTTGCGCTGGGAAAGACCAAAGCCGGCACCATCCTGGCCGGTAATCTGACGCACGGCCTGCACCACGCGCTTGTAGTTAGCCAGCGGCTCACCCATGCCCATGAAAACCACGTTGGACAGGCGGCCGCCTTCTGCCGCCATTGCGGCGGCAGCATGGCGGAACTGCTCAACGATCTCGCCCGTAGACAAGTTACGGTCCAGACCGCCCTGGCCGGTAGCACAGAACGGGCAGGCCATACCGCAGCCGGCTTGGGAGGAAATACACAACGTGGCGCGTCCTGGGTAGCGCATGAGAACCGACTCCAGCAGCGTGCCATCATGCAAACGCCACAGGGACTTAGTGGTCTCGCCATCATCCGTGGAAGTAGTCCGAATGGGCTTCATGAGCTCAGGGAAGAAAGCTTCCTTGACTGCTTCGCGCTTGCCGGCGGGGATATCGGTCATATCCTCTACATTGTCGGTATAGTGCTCGTAATAGTGCTTAGCCAGCTGCTTTGCACGGAATTTAGGTAGGCCAATTTCTGCGAGCTTGTCAATGCGCTCGGTTTCGGTCAGGTCCGCGAAGTGCTTAGGGGGAAGTCCGCGGCGCGGGGCGGAGAAGTTAAGTTTCACTGGTTGAGCCATAGTGTTGCCCATCTTTCCACGGTCTGCGTGGGTTTTTCCAATTGAAAGCCATGCCAAGTGGCATAATCGACAGGTTTAAAGAAATAATGGATGCATGACAAATCCGAATTACCCCGCAGATGACTTTTCTTCTTCCGACGCAGACCTCTCCTCGACGGAGCTGAACACTTCTGCACCGGAGACCGATTCTAGCCTAGAGCCGACGGTCTCTGACTCTACTTCTCACTCCACCCAGCCTTCCGGCAAGGCGAAGGGATCTTTCGCAGCCAGCACGTGGATCGCGCTCATCGTAGATTTCCTGCTCCTGATTGTCCTCATTGTTTTCATCATGCAAAACCAGCACGAGGTTCCCATGAACTTCCTGGGCTGGTCCGGTGAGTTCCCTGCCGGAATTGCTTTCCTCATCTTCGCCATTGGCGGAGCACTCATCATGGCGCTGGTGGGTGGCTGGCGCATGTTCGAGTTGCGCCGCCAGCTGCGCAAGCAAGCTCAGCAGGTATAAATCTCAAAAAGCCGCCGCTCCCCTTTTCCCGCCTTCTTAGGAAGGACTATTGGGGAGAGGCGGCTTTTGCGTACCCGCTGCTTCTATGGCGTAAACGTTGCCAGGAAGCTAATGGCCACCCAGGTAACCATGGCGGAAGGCAGCATGCCATCCAGGCGGTCCATCAGTCCACCATGGCCTGGCAGCAGGTCCGACATATCCTTGATTCCCAGCTCACGCTTAAACTGTGATTCCACCAAGTCGCCCAAGGTGGCGCAAATGACGAGGCCAAGGCCCATCAGGCCGCCCACCCAGGCATCGTGATGGAGCAGGAACTTCACGGTAAGCGCGCCGGTGACCACGCCGAAGACGATGGACCCGGCAAAGCCCTCCCACGATTTCTTGGGGCTTACTGCGGGGGCCATGGGATGCGAGCCAAACATCACGCCAGCGATATAGCCACCAGTATCGGAGGCCACCACGCACAACATGAAGACGACGATGGAAGCGGCACCACTGGCAAACGGGGTCGATACCAGCGACAGCATTGCTGCGAAGGTGGCAAAAAGCGGAATCCATGTCAGCACAAAAATGCCGACGGACATATCCCGCAGGTAGTTAATTGGCGGGCGATGGCGACCATTATGGAAGAGGCGACCAAACATAAGCGCCAGCACAGCGGTAACATAGACCGCCACAAGGCCGGGCGCGCCCAGTGGCCACGAGACCCACACCATGGCTTGGCCCAGAATAATGAGCAAGGTGCGCGGAATATAGTAGGAATGCTCCCGCAGGCGGCTGAGCACCTCCCACATAGCAACGCCAACTGCAAGGGCGACGACCGCGTACCACGCGAGCGGGCCGGCCCATACGGCGAGCACGACAAGTGCGCCGAGGCCTACGCCAACGCCGATAGCGGCCGGCAAATCGCGGCCTGCGCCATTCTTCGGCTGAGGCAATCGGCGGTTTATGGCGTCACTCACCGTGACCGGCTCCTTTCGCTGCTTCTTTCGCGCCCCCTCGCTAACGTTCACTGCTCGCCCTCCCCTACTCCAGACTTCGGAGCTGTAGGCCGCGGAACAGAAAAAGCGCCGCCGGCCGGGGACGGGCACGGCGGCAATGACGGGAGGTGCTAGACCTCCATCAGCTCGTTTTCCTTGTTTTCTACCAGCTTGTCCACCTGCTCGATGTAGCCGGAAGTAATCTTTTCCATTTCCTTTTCCGCTGCGATGACCTCGTCCTCGCCGGCGTCGCCGTCCTTCTGCAGCTTCTTCAACTGCTCCATGGCCTTGCGGCGAATATTACGGATAGCAATCTTGCCGTCCTCGCCCTTGCTCTTGGCCAGCTTCACCATTTCCTTACGACGCTCCTCCGTCAGCTGCGGAACGGTCACGCGCAGAACTTGGCCATCGTTGGTAGGATTCACACCCAAATCCGAGTTGCGGATGGAGTTTTCAATCTCATGAATCATGGACTGCTCATAAGGCTTGATGAGCAGCATGCGCGGCTCCGGTACGGAAATGGTAGCCATCTGGGTAATCGGGGTAGGTACACCGTAGTATTCGGCTACCAAGCCGTTGAACATGGTGGGGTTCGCGCGGCCGGTACGAATGGTCACCAGCTGCTCGCGGGTGTGCTCGACGGAAGCGGTCATGTGCTCTTCTGCTTCGAGCTGAATCTCATCGATCATGAGGTTAAATCATCCTTAAACGAATAGGGGTGGCTGTATAAAAAGGTAGCAGGTTCGCGGCCCTTACAGTATTAGGACTGCACCAGCGTGCCGATAACTTCGCCGCCTGCGGCACGGGCGATATTGCCCTCCTCCAGCAGGTTAAAGACCAAAATCGGCATATCATTGTCCATGCACAGGCTAAAGGCCGTGGCATCTGCAACCTTGAGGCCCTTTTCAATGACCTCACGCGGAGTGATTTCGGAGTACAGTTCCGCATCCGGGTTGGTGCGTGGGTCATCGGAGTAGACGCCATCGACTGCCTTGGCCAAGAAAAGAACCTCGGCACCAATTTCCAGGGCACGCTGCGCGGCAGTGGTATCCGTGGAGAAGTACGGCATGCCCATGCCGGCGCCAAAGATAACCACGCGGCCCTTTTCTAGGTGGCGGTCAGCGCGCAGCGGCAGGTACGGCTCGGCAATCTGTGCCATGTTGATGGAGGTCTGCACGCGGCAGTCGACGCCCTGCTGCTTGAGGAAGTCCTGCAATGCGAGGGAATTCATTACCGTGCCCAGCATGCCCATGTAGTCCGAGCGAGCACGGTCCATGCCGCGCTGGGAAAGCTCCGCGCCGCGGAAGAAGTTTCCGCCGCCGATAACCACTGCAATTTCGATTCCCTGGCGGGAGACCTCGGCGATTTGGCGGGCTACGTTTTCAACCACGTCTGGGTCGATACCGACCTTGCCGCCGCCGAACATCTCACCGCCCAGCTTCAGCATTACTCGCTTGTATCCGGTTCGCTTAATATCTGCAGCAGTCACGCCTACTTCGTCTCCTTAACGCGGGGCAGTTTCAATCTCCGCCCTATCTTACCCATATATCTTTCGCATCCTCACACCGCCTGCCGGTGCAGTCCACTAGGCAATTGCTACGTGCCGGACCCTCACCTGCGAACGGACGATCCGCACTAGTTGCCACGGTGAGCGCACAACAAAGCCCACGAAGGGTGGTCCTTCGTGGGCTAAGTGTTAAAGCGGGGTGGGCTTAAGCGCCAACCTCGTAGCGAACGAAGCCGGTGATGGTGGTGCCAGCTTCTTCAGCAACCTGCTTTACGGTCTTCTTGTTATCAGACAGGGAAGCCTGCTCCAGCAGAACGATGGACTTGAAGAAGCCGTTCAGGCGGCCTTCCACGATCTTCGGCAGGGCTGCCTCTGGCTTGCCCTCCTCACGAGTGGTGGCCTCAGCGATCTCGCGCTCCTTCTCGACGATCTCTGCAGGAACGTCCTCGCGGGTGAGGTACTCAGCGTTCATTGCAGCAATCTGCAGGGCTGCGGCGTGAGCGCCTTCCTCGCTGCCCTCGTAGGAAACCAGAACGCCCACTGCCGGCGGCAGGTCAGCGGAACGCTGGTGCAGGTAAACGGCAACGTTGTCGCCCTCTACGGTAACTGCACGGCGTGCCTGCAGCTTCTCACCGGTCTTTGCGGACTCCTCGTCCACGACCTCGGAGACCTTCTTGCCGTCGATCTCAATGTTGTTGAGCTCGTCAGCGGAGTTTGCCTTGGCCTCAGCAGCAGCGTCAGCAATCTTGGCTGCGAAGGTCTTGAAAGCCTCGTTCTTAGCAACGAAGTCGGTCTCACAGTTGATCTCGACCATGGTGTTGCCGGAAACGGCGATGAGACCCTCGGTAGCCTCACGGTCAGCGCGCTTGGAGACGTTCTTAGCGCCCTTGATGCGCAGGTACTCAACGGCCTTGTCGTAGTCGCCGTTGGACTCTTCCAGAGCCTTCTTGCAATCGAGCATGCCGGAGCCGGTAGCTTCGCGCAGTGCCTTGACGTCTGCAGCAGTGTAGTTCGCCATAGTTGGGGCGATCCTCCTTGAAAATCAAACAGTGTTCGTTCAAACAGCGTAGTCGACGCGGTGAAATCGCGCCGCTTTAGGGTGGCAGAAACCACCCCTTTCCCACCTATGCATGAAAGTGGAGCTGGTTTCAGCAGCACCCAGCATAGATAAAACCAACCCCCGCCGCCGTTAAAGCACGGTGGCGGGGGTTGGTAAACAGCCTTGGGCAGGAATTACTCCCTTGCTGCCCCACACCAAAAGTGCGTGGGGTATTCAGTTAAACGCAGGTAAGGAAGATTCCTAGCGAGAAGTTAAGACTACTTCTCGGCCTTGTCTGCGGATGCTTCCTCAGACTTTTCCGCAGAAGCTGGGTCGGAAGCTGCGGCAGCTGCCTCAGCGTCACGCTTTTCCTTCTCAGCGGAGTCGCCGGCAGCTTCCTTAGCTGCAGCCAGCTGACGCTCCTCACGAGCCTTCTTGCCTTCCTCAACAGCGGAGGCAACGATGCCGGAGAGCAGCTTGGTGGAGCGGATGGCGTCGTCGTTGCCCGGGATCGGGAAGTCAACGTCGTCCGGGTCGCAGTTGGTGTCCAGGATGGCAACAACCGGGATGTTCAGCTTGTGAGCTTCCTTTACCGCGATGTGCTCCTTGTTGGTATCAACAATCCACAGTGCGGATGGGGTCTTGGCCATATCGGAGATGCCACCCAGAACGCGCTCGAGCTTGGCGCGCTCACGGTTGAGCATGAGAACTTCCTTCTTGGTGCGGCCCTTGTAGCCGTCCTCACGCTCGTCCATTGCCTGAAGCTCCTTCATGCGCTTCAGACGCTTGGAAACGGTCTGGAAGTTGGTGAGCATGCCGCCCAACCAGCGGTGGTTGACGTAAGGCATACCGACGCGGGTTGCTTCCTCAGCAACTGCTTCCTGAGCCTGCTTCTTGGTACCAACGAACAGGATGGTGCCGCCGTGTGCAACGGTTTCCTTGACGAACTCGTAAGCCTCGTCAATGTAGGTCAGCGTCTGCTGCAGGTCGATGATGTAGATGCCGTTACGGTCGGTGAAGATGAAACGACGCATCTTCGGATTCCAGCGACGGGTCTGGTGGCCAAAGTGCACACCAGCGTCGAGGAGCTCGCGCATGGTTACAACTGCCATGATTCGCTCGCTTTCTTTTTATCTTGTCTTTCGGTTTTCCAATTGTGCGGTGTTTTATTCCGCACCCTAGCAACGAAGGCCCCGCTGACACCTTGTTTCCAAGGACCACGTCAACCGTCAGGCTGTCTCTTCCTTCCAGCAGGAAGCGACAACTTCGCCGCGCGTAGTCAATGCCTCCACGAGGTGGACACACTGCTGCCCCAAAGAATAATCCCTATACGCTGGTTTTTCCAAACCGAAGACAGCTTATCCACAACTTCGCCGCAGCCACTTTGCATCAATCGTCACAACCAGCTCAACCACATCATGCAACCCAAGTTGTCCACAGCTAAAAGGAACGGACTTCCCAAATGCTTGTCTCCGGCGGACACTGTGCCCATGAATCACTTTCTTTCCCCCTCCGCATTTCCCGCTTGCCGACGCCCCACCTTCCTCCCCACCACTTTCCTCACCCTTCTTTCGCTTCTTATTCTGTCTTGCCCACCGGCCACGGCCTATGTCGACCCTGCTTCCGGCAAACCTAGCCCGGCGCGGGTACTACGCGGATTCGACGCCCCAGAACAAAAGTGGAGCCCTGGCCACCGCGGCGTCGACATGGCCCTATCGGTGGGCTCACCGGTGGTAGCCTCCGAAGATGGCGAAGTCGCCTTTGTGGGCACGGTGGCCGGCAAACCAGTTGTCTCCATTGCTCACGCGGATGGAGTGAGAACGACGTATCAGCCCGTGCACGGCTCCGTAAAGCAGGGCCAAGAAGTCCGCGAGGGCCAAGTTATTGGCCGTTTAGGCAATCCCGTCGATGGCTATCCCGGACTGCACTGGGGCGCACTCATCGCAAAGGATACCTACATAGACCCTTTAACCCTGCTGGATATGCCGGTAATTCGCCTCAAACCGCTTTAGGCTCGGGGATGGGCTTGGCCGTATACGCGTTGCAAGCGCTGCGCGGACACGTGGGTATAAATCTGCGTGGTATTAAGCGAGGAGTGCCCCAGTAGTTCTTGCACTACGCGCAAATCTGCCCCGCCTTCTAAAAGGTGGGTTGCGGCAGAGTGGCGCACCCCGTGCGGGGTAAGCCCCTGTGTACCAGTGACTTTGGCGGCCTTTTCTACAATGCGGCGCACCTGGCGTTGATCGATGCGCCCTCCCCTGCTGCCAACAAAAACCGCTTCAGTATCGGCCGCAGCGATTTCTCCACGGCCTTTGTCAATCCACTGCTTTAAGGCGTCTTCCGCTGCGTGCCCGAAAGGCACTACACGCTGCTTATTACCCTTACCGGTGACGTGCAAGGTACCGCGTTGAAAATCAATATCCCCTAGATCTAGCCGGACCAACTCCGCCACGCGCATACCGGAGGCATAGAGCAACTCCAGGATGGCACTATCGCGAAGGAAGTGGACTTCATCGGCAGAGACCGCATTGCCCATAAGCTCGCCGGCCTGCTCAGGAGCGAGAACCGTGGGAAGGTGACGCCCCACTTTGGGCGTAACTAGGCGGGCAGCAACGTCTCGCTTCAGGTGCCCTTCGCGCACTGCCCAAGTAGAAAAACCCTTCGCTGCCGCGGTGCGCCGTGCCAGGGTGGAACGCGACTTTCCTTCCGTAACAGCTTCTGCCAACCATTGGCGCAAGCTGTTGAGGTCAAACTCCGCGAAGGTAGGCACGCTGCGTGCAAGGTCGCGCAAGTCGGAGCGATACCCGCGCACCGTCGCTTCTGCGCGGCCTTTGACATGTAGTTGGAAATCCGCGAAGTCCTCAATGGCCTCAGCCATCTGCCCCTCAACTTTCGGAGACTTCGCGGACTTTCCATCTTCACTCATGCCACAGCAGTGTACTCGCCCTACGCAGGTGCCATTTATTCCGTTTCCCGGCGCGCCCAGGTATTGCCATGGCGGACGACAACGCACATCTTTTCCAGTGCCAGTAGTAAGTGAACTGTCAGCGGTAAACGGAATCCCGCTTCGCGCGCAATGTCTTCTGCCGTTGCTTTCTCCTGTCCTAGCGGTGGCGTCGCGTCAAACACGCGCAACTCATTGCGGGAGAGGCGTTGGGTCATGGTTGCCGCAAAATTGATTTCGTACTGTGCGCCTGGGTCCACTTCCCCGGCGCGACTTACTAGAGCGCGAATTTCATCAGCACTGGTAACCAACTGTGCGCGGCCTTCTTGAATGCGCTGGTGGCAGCCCAACGAACCGCTAGTAGTTATCGGCCCGGGCACCGCCATCGCAACGCGCCCAAGCGCTTCTGCCCAGTTGAGGGTGTTCAATGCGCCCGATCGAAATGCCGCCTCCATAACGACCGTGCCGTGGCTCAATGCTGCCACTAAGCGATTGCGTGTTAAGAACCTGTGGCGCTTCGGCGCGGTTTCCGGTGCGAATTCAGAAACGATGCAGCCGTTATCTGCAATCTTGGCAAATAAGTTGGCATTGCGGGCTGGGTAATCCCTATCGATGCCACACGCTGCTATAGCTACCGTGCGCCCGTTGTTGTGCAACGCTGTTTCGTGCGCGACGGTATCCACTCCCAGCGCGCCGCCAGATATTGGAGTCCATTCATGCTGAACCAATCCGGACACGACGTTGTGGGTGGCCTGCCAGCCATAGCGAGAAATAGCACGAGTACCGACGATGGCCACAGCTTGAGCAACCTCTGCCTGCAATGGCGCACCGCGCACCCACAGGCTATGCGGTGGCAATGCTTGGTCATCAAAAGTAGCTGGGGCCTCCCCGCTGTGCTGATAGAAGCCGAATGCAGAGTCAAACTCTTCTGTGGGCCACTCTGGGCTTTCTGCCGTAATGAGCCGTGCCCCGACCCTTTCGGCTGCCGCCATGTCTTCGGCTTGCCGCAACCAGTCATAGCGAGAGGCCGTGCGCGCCAAAAGCGGACCAATCCAGTCAGCACGGTGATAGATTCCGTGGGCGATTTCCTCTGCTGGGTACTGCGTTAGCAAGGCCTGCAGAGCAGCAGAGGGGCCTTCCACCACTCGGTTGAGGTATACCCAGGTCGCATACGGAGTAGAGAGGTCGAGTTCGCTCATGCCGCGAGCCTCCCTACATTAATTGAGCCGCGCAGATCGAGCGCGCGCCCCACTTCATCCAGGTCCGGCTGCGCCTTTCCTGCTAGATCCGCCAGGGTCCAGGAGAGCTTCAATACGCGGTCCACTCCGCGCTGGGATATTTCGCCATCTGCCAAATAAGCGGACAGCATTACCATCGCGGCTTCGGCGGCTGGCCTCTTTCGGCGCAAATAGGACGAAGGCACTTCCCCATTGGTGCGCGCGGTGATGCCATCCGCCCACCAGCGCGCGGCGGCACGTTCACGGGCCGCGGCGACGCGCTCGGCGATAACTGCGGATTCCTCTTCTCCCTCCGCGTTAATAGTTGCCGCCTGCCCCGTTAGCGTGACCACCATATCCAGACGGTCTCGCAGCGGACCGGAGAGGTTGGATAGATAGTTCATGCGTTCATGCGGATTGCACCTGCACTTGGACGGGTCTTCGGCCGCACACCTGCACGGGTTTGCCGCCATGACCAGTTGGAAGCGAGCAGGATAGGTAACCTCGCGGCGCGAGCGCGCCAACCGCACGTGTCCTTCCTCCAGCGGTGCACGCAATCCATCGAGTACCGGCGCGGCTACTTCACTGGCCTCGTCGAGAAAGAGCACACCATTGTGAGCCAAGCTCACCGCACCAGGTCGCGGATGACCGGAACCGCCGCCAAGTAATGCGGCCCGAGTTACCGAGGCATGCGGGGCAATGAATGGGGCGCGTTCGATAACCTCACCTGGAGTTCCGGTTAGCGAATGAATCGCAGTGGTTTCTATCTGCTGATCTGGGGTAAGCGTAGGCAGGATGGTGGGCAGACGCGAGGCGATCATGGACTTTCCAGACCCAGGCGGCCCGATCATCATCAAGTGGTGGCCGCCGGCAGCAGCAACCTCGGCAGCCCATTTGGCATTGGATTGACCAGCGATATCGCTAAAGTCGAGTCGCGACGCCGCCGCAGGCGCGGGGCTGAGCGACCCCGAAAAGCTTCCAGCCTGCGGCAGCCCACGGTTACTGCAAGCCCAGCTGAAGGCTTCCTTCAACGACGACGCAACGAGTACGTCCATGTCCGGCACCAATGTGGCCTCTGCGGCATTGCCAGGCGGAACGATAAGAGTTGTTATTCCCTGTTCCCGTGCGGCGAGAAGAGCGGGGATAATGCCTGCTACAGACCGAACGGAGCCGTCGAGACCGAGCTCGCCCAGGACCAAGGTGCGCTGGAGACGTTGGGCGGGCGAGGGAGTACTGCCATAAGACGGGAAGTCGGCCTCCGCCTGTGCCGCGAGGATCGCAAGCGCTATGGGTAGGTCAAAGTGGGACCCGGATTTGGGAAGCGAAGCCGGGGACATGGAGACCACCACTTTGGTCTTGGGCCAGGGAAGATGGGAATTAAAGGCTGCGGTCCTGATCCGGTCCCGGGATTCGGAGATTGCGGTATCCGTCTGGCCTACAACGTGTATCCCTGGCAGCCCATGGCCAACGTTTGCTTCTACCTCAACCAACTGAGCTAGGACTCCATTGAGGGACATGGTCAAACAATTACCTAGAGCCATCTTCGACCGCCTTGAAGTGTTCCAGCGCAAACCCCTGCCCGCGCGCGACCAAGGCAATGACGTCGAATCGCACCTCAGACAGTGGCCTTCCGTCGAGCCACTGCGCCGCGGCTTTACGCAGGCGCGCGAGCTTCTGCGGGGTTACGGCCTCAGCTACCCCGTAGCTAGAATTGGCGCGGGTCTTTACCTCAACAAAGACGATGGTTCCGTTAGGTTCCCGGGCGATGAGGTCGATTTCTCCCACCCGATAAGAGACGTTGGCAGCGATGATTTCTGCTCCGCGCTCGCGCAGATAGCGCGCTGCGAAGGCCTCTCCCCTTTTGCCTAAGACTTGTTTATGGCGAGGCTTCTTCGTGGCCAAGCGGTGTTCTGAATTAAAGTGCATTGCGGTTTCCTTGTGCGTTGGGAAATTCATTGGCCAGCACAGAACACCGCAGTTGGCAAGGCTTATACAAGGGACGCAGTAGCAAAAAGGCCCTAGCTGTGGATAACCAGGCTCTGCACCTCTGTTATCCACAGCTAGGGCGCGGCGCTGTGTGCGCCGTCTTGACAAAGTTATTCCGGCATCATGAATTCCGGCTTATCCAGCTCCTCGATATTGACATCCTTGTATGTAATAACGCGGACGTAGCGCACAAAGCGCGCGGAGCGGTACATATCCCATACCCAAGCATCAGACATGCGCACCTCGTAGTAGACATCAGGCCCAGAGGTATGCGGAATGAGCTCTACCGCATTAGCCAGATAAAAGCGCCGCTCAGTTTCAACGACATAGGAAAACTGGCTGACAACGTCCCGGTACTCGCGGTAGAGGGACAGCTCTACCTCAGCCTCGTAGTTATCGAGTTCCTCTGCACTCACGGTGGACCTCCAGGTTGTGGGTTAGCTCGCTATAGCTTAGCGCGAGAAAGGCTAGATTTTAGCTAGGCACGCGCGGCAAACTCCGCATGAGCGCGGCGGACATTCTCATAGCTCATCCGGTGCTCCGGGCACGCTCCAAGCGCCGCAATTGCGGCCTCATGCGCCTTGGTTCCGTACCCCTTATGGCTGCCTAACCCGTAGCCGGGGTACCGCGCATCCAGCTCGTGCATCAGGTGGTCGCGGCTGACTTTGGCCAATACACTCGCCGCGGCAATGCACCGTGCGGCCGCATCGCCACCGATGATGGGCAGGTGGGGTTGAGTGAGGCCGGGGATAAAGAGGGCGTCGGTAAGCACATAGCCCGGAGGTGCCTCCAGGCGCGCAACCGCCCTGCGCATGCCGGAAATATTGGCGTGTTGGATGCCGCGCTTATCGATGTCCCCCGCACCTATGTGCACCACAGACCAGTCCACAGCCTTGTCTTTAATGAGTGGAAAAAGCTTCTCGCGCTGTTTGGGAGTGAGCTTCTTTGAATCTGTAAGCTCCGCCAACTCCTTGATCGGACGATCGGGCATGACGCAGGCTGCGATGGTAATTGGTCCACAGCAGGCGCCGCGCCCAGCCTCATCCACGCCGGCTACCGGGCCTAAACCGGCCTTGTTCAAAGCGACCTCGTAGGTGCGTCGCTGTTTAAGCCGCCGCATGCGAGATTTCCGGGTGTTGCACCCCGCCCCAACGCGAAAGCGGCAAAATGACGGCCTCGACGCGCCCGCGGACGTTGTCTACCGGCACGGTGCCCTGCAGGTGGTCGCCCAAGTGCGCACGGGAATCGAGGGAGTTGGTGCGATTATCACCCATCACCCAAAGGCTTCCCTCGGGGACGGTGACCGGGCCAAAATACTCGCCGCCGCACTCCTGCGAGCCCACGCTGGGGTCTACGGGAATCTCCGGCGGATCGAGGACGAAGGATTGGTCAATGGGCTTTCCGTCCACCATGACCGCGGGGTCGCCTGCCTGACAGCTCACCGTCTGCCCGCCGGTAGCAATGACGCGCTTTACCAGGATATTTTCCCCATTGGGAAGCAGACCTACGGCTGCCAAAGCGTTCTGCGCGCCGCGTACAAAAATATTGCGCGAGCGATTGACCTCAAACTCGTTATTCCACGACTCGGGCCCTTCAAAAACCACCACCTCCCCGGGCTTGGGGTCCGTGAAGTAGTAGCTGACCTTTTGCACGGCAATGCGATCATTTTTGCAGCCGGCACACCCGTGCAGGGTCGGTTCCATCGAAGCAGAAGGAATGACATACATCCGCCCCACCAGCGCCTGCAGGAGCACCAGCAGGACAAAGCCTGCCACCACGGGGATGAGAAAATCCCGAGTGCGCAGGCGTTGGGAGGAAGGCTTATTCCTGAATGTCCGGGTCATCGACCCCACCAATGCGGGTAAACGGCCAGAATACAAATTTCACCTTGCCGCGGACGTTTTCTACTGGAACCGTGCCGTGGAACTTATCGGTCATGTGGTAGCGCGAATCGGCCGAAGCGGTACGGTTATCGCCCATCACCCAGATATTGTCCTCTGGGACCTCGACGGGACCGAAGTACGGACCACCACAGGCCTCCGAGCCGGTCGACTCATCTACCGGGTACGTAGGCGGGTCTTGCACATAGTCTTGCTCGATGGGTTTGCCATCTACCATGACTGCAGGATCGCCCTCCTGGCAGGACACCGTCTGTCCGCCGGTAGCGACCACACGCTTGACCAAGGTGTTTTCATCTGGTGGTGTCAAAGATACGAAGCTCAACGCATCCTGCACGCCATGAATGACCGGGTTGGACGAGCGCGGCGAGACATAGCTGGAATTCCAGTCCTCGGTGCCCTTAAATACGACAACATCGCCTGGTTCAGGCTCTCCATCGCCGTAATAGGAGATCTTTTCCGTAAAGATACGGTCATTTGTGCAGCCCTCGCAGCCATGCAGTGTCGGCTCCATCGAACCCGATGGGATCACATACTGCCGGCCGATAAAGTTCTGGAATAGTCCGACGATCACGAGAACCGTCGCCACTACCAGAAGGGTTTCCAGCAGCCACGGCATTTCTTTCTTCTTAGTCGCCTCTTTGCTTTGCTGAGTGGCGTCGCCCTGTACTGGGTGGGCCCCCTCGCCTTCTGGCGGCTGTTCCTGCGAGATGCTGTCTTTATTCACGCGCTAGATCCTAGCAACCCCACGCACCGTTTCCGGTCTTATCCCCCTCGCTGCAGGGGGATTCACAGTGAACTTTCCGTTTAGATCATGCTTCTAACTTTGAAATAAGCGCAGTTGGGCATTAAAAATCCCCTTGCACCCACAGTTGGGTGCAAGGGGAAGCTGGCGCGCAGCGCGCTAGTACTAGCGACGCTCCTTGATGCGAGCCTTCTTGCCGCGCAGATCACGCAGGTAGTAGAGCTTCGCACGGCGGACGCGGCCACGGCGGGAGACCTTGATGGACTCCAGGTTCGGGGAGTGAACCGGGAAGGTACGCTCAACGCCGATACCGAAGGAAACCTTACGAACAGTGAAGGTCTCACGGATGCCGGAGCCCTGGCGACGGATGCAGATGCCCTTGAAGAGCTGTGCACGCTCGTTGTTGCCCTCGATAACCTTTACGTTAACGTCGAGGGTATCGCCTGGGCGGAAGGACGGGATATCGTCGCGCAGCTGTGCTGCATCGACCTTGTCAATAATGTTGGACATGCCAATATTCCTTTTCAGTTTGGGACAGAGGACCCTAGCGGCGTACTGCCTAACCGGTTCGTGCCCGTTACATAGAACGGTGCACAATTTTTCCACATACGCCAGCCGGAAACAAATTCTCATATCGCAAGCTTGCTTGCCCCGCCCAGGATTTGTCACCGCGGTGGGAGGCATCTAGAAGCCTGCCTTCTTCAGAGCATCGGCCATAGCTCCGCCACCGCCGGCGCTACCTGCCCTACCCGTGCGGCCGCGCGAGCCATTCCGGGATCCGCGCCCAGATTTGTGGCCAGAGCGCTTTCCTTCTCCCCTGCCGCCAGACTTGGCGGAACCCCGTGGGGAATCACCGCGGCGCTTCGGAGCCGGCTGCCCCGGTTCATCATCCAAGCGGAGGGAGAGACCGATGCGCTGGCGCTCCACATCAACCTCCATGACCTTCACCTTGACCACCTGGCCAGAGCGCACGACCTCGTGCGGATCGGAGACAAACTTGTGGCTCATGGCAGAAACGTGGACGAGGCCATCCTGATGGACTCCGACATCCACGAAGGCGCCAAATGCCGCCACGTTTGTCACCGTGCCCTCAAGAATCATGCCCGGGGTGAGATCGGAGACTTTATGTACGCCTTCTTTAAAGGTGGCGGTCTTGAACTCAGGGCGCGGGTCGCGTCCGGGTTTATCCAGCTCGGCGATGATATCGGTCACCGTAGGAATGCCGAAAGTCTCGTCTGCAAAGTCTGCTGGCGCAAGCGTGCTGAGTACGCGGGTATTGCCAATAAGTTCAGAAATCCCCAGGCCCGTCTTCTCCGCGATGCGGGAGACGACAGGATAGGCCTCTGGGTGCACGGCAGAGGAATCCAGCGGATCGGTGCCGCCGTTAATACGGAGGAAGCCTGCAGACTGCTCGAAGGCCTTAGGCCCCAGACGCGGTACCTTCTTCAGTTCCTTGCGGGAAGCAAAAGAACCGTGTTCATTGCGGTAGGCCACAATATTGGTGGCGATAGTGGAATTGACGCCCGCTACGCGCTCAAGCAGCGGGACGGAAGCGGTATTGAGATCTACGCCCACGCCGTTTACCGCACTTTCCACGACGCCATCGAGGGTGCGGGCGAGCGCCGTCTGGTTAACGTCGTGCTGGTACTGCCCCACACCAATGGCCTTCGGATCGATCTTGACCAACTCAGCCAAAGGATCCTGCAAGCGGCGAGCGATGGAAACCGCGCCGCGCAGTGAGACATCCATGTCGGGAAATTCCTCCGCCGCAAGCGGCGAGGCGGAATAGACCGAGGCGCCGGACTCGGAAACCACGACGGGCGTGGGTCGCTGGCCGCCGGCCTGTTTAATTAGGTCCGCAATTTCCTGAGCAAGCTTCTCGGTCTCGCGGGAGGCGGTGCCGTTGCCGATGGCCATAAGGTCTACAGAATGCTTGGCGCACAGGGTCGACAGCGTCTGAACTGCTTGACTCCACTGATTTTGCGGCTGATGCGGGTAGACAATGGCGGTGTCGAGCACCTTGCCGGTTTTGTCCACTACCGCGCACTTCACACCATTGCGGTAACCCGGATCCAAGCCGATGGTGGAACGTTGGCCAGCAGGTGCCGCGAGCAGCACGTCGCGCAGATTGGTGGCAAAGATCTTCAGCGCGCCTTCCTCCGCAATCTCTTTCAGCCGCATGCGAACGTCCAGGCTGGAGGAAATATAGAGCTTGGTGCGCCAGCCCCAATGGACGGCGTCGGCAAGCCACTTGGAGGAGCGATCCAGCTCGAAGCGGGAGGCGATTACATCCTCGTAATCGGCGTCATCGCCGGCATCTAGTTGCAGCTGCAGCACTCCCTCATTCTCGCCACGCAGCAGCGCCAAGATGCGGTGCGAAGGCAGCTTGTGGAAGGGCTCGTTGAAATCGAAGTAATCCTTAAACTTCGCACCGTCGGCTTCCTTGCCCTCAACAACGTGGGCGCCCATGGAGCCTTCAGTGAACATACGCTCGCGTACTTCACCCACCAGATCCGCGTCGAGCGCGAAGCGGTCTACCAAGATGGCCCGGGCGCCGTCGAGGGCCTTCTTGGTGTCTTCAAAGCCCTCGGTGATAAAGGCCTGTGCCAACTCTTCTGGAGTGGCGTTGGGATCCGCAATGAGCTTATCGGTCAGCTCCTCAAGGCCGGCTTCGCGGGCAATATCGGCCTTGGTTTTGCGGCGCTTCTTATACGGCAGGTACAGGTCCTCCAGGCGCGCCTTGGTCTCGCAGGCAAGGATTTGCTCCTTGAGGGCGTCGCCAAGCTTGCCCTGCTCTTCAATCGCCGCAAGGATGGTCTCCTTGCGCTCCTGTAGTTCCTTTAGATAGTTCGCGCGCTCTTCAATGGTGCGCAGCTGGGAGTCATCCAGCCCACCGGTGGCCTCCTTGCGGTAGCGAGCGATAAAGGGCACTGTATTGCCCTCCGCAAGCAGCTGCAACGCGGTAGAAACCTGCGATTCCTTGACGTTGAGCTCGGCGGCGATAGTGGCCGCAATATTCACGTGGTCTCCTCACTCTTTCTCGAGGTTAGGGATTAGACCCACCCAATTTACCGCACGGCCCCTCTACTGCCTTCGCTTGCCGACGCCCCCAAGACGCACAAAACCTCCTTTCCCCAGTAAGGAAAGGAGGTTGCCGTAGTGCGTTCTTAGTAGATAACCACGCGGGCGTTATCACCGCCGGAGCAGGAAACGCGCGAAGAGCTACCGGAGCAGTACATGGTGTAGGTACCACCTGTGGCCGGCGAGTAGACACTCAAGGTAGCGCCGGTTCCGCCGCCAGCGACCCAGTTATTCATAAACGCGGTATAGACGTTGCTGGCAAAGCCGCTGGAGGTCTTGCTGGTGGCTGCATAGTAGCTAGTGAAGTCACTCCAAGAGTGCCCATTGCTGCTGCCAGAAGACGCTGCCTGCGCCGGCGCTGGTGCTGGGGCGTCCTTGGTCTTGGTCACCGTGACCGGGCTGGAATCTTCATCCTCATCCTCAGCATCGTCCTTGGACGCGGAACCGGAGTGCTTGCTAGATCCGGAGCCGGAGCCGCTATTGGCATCAGCCTGCTGGAATTGACTATCGGCGGCCGCGCTAGTCGATGCATCGTCCTTGTTATTGGTCACGAACATGATGACCATGGCTGCCACCGCGATGACCGCCACAATGGCTGCGATAATCGCGGCGATCGTGGCGCCACCTACGCCACCGCTTTGCTGCGGCTGGGAATAATACTGCTGATTGTACTGGGGCGGCTGTTGGTTATATCCACCGTAGTTATTGCCGTTGGGAGCCGTCATATTTAAGGGACCACCTTGGGAATAGGAATCTGGAGGGATGTCCCCTTTACTATAACCCTAGAAGGAATATGCGCTGCAGTGTAGGCATGAAAAAGCGCTAAATAATTTTCCAAATTCCGCTTATAACCCAGAATCCGTCCGCCACACCGCCGGGGCACCAAGCCCCATCTCCGTAAAACCGATTTCCGCACTGCCCACCCACGAGGCTGCCGGCGGCAAGCAGTCTGCTACCAAGGAAGCCACTGCGGCCAGCGGCTGCGTGGCCTCTCCATTTACGATGAGCCGCCACACCGGAATTCCTTGTGGCCACTGGCCGAATCTGAAGCGATATTCCTGCGCTAGCGGGCTGCTTTCAGTGCACTCCTCCGCTACCAGGAGAGCGAAAATGCTTAGCGGCTCAAAGCCCCGTGCCCGCAGCGTCTCTGGCAAAGCTTCGATGCTATTCTCCCACTCCTGGGTTACTAGGAGTACCGAGAGGTCAGCGCTCACCTCCATTAGCCTTCACCCTGTGTGCTGGCTTCTTGTTCCAACTGCGCGATGAAGGCCTTGTCGTCCTTATCGAGCTCAGCCGCCTCCAAAAGTTCGGGACGACGTTGCCACGTGCGCAGCAAAGCCTGTTCCCTCCGCCATGTGTCTACCAAACCGTGGTTTCCCGAGGTGAGCACGTCCGGCACGGCTAGGCCACGCCACTCTCGCGGCTTGGTATAGCTCGGGCCTTCCAAGAGACCATCAGAAAAAGAATCTTCCTCATGAGAGCGCTTATTTCCCAGCACACCGGGGATGAGTCGCACCACAGCCTCAGCAATCACCAACGTTGCCACTTCCCCACCGATCAGCACATAATCGCCGATGGAAACCTCGCGCACACGGTAGCGCCGAGCGGCGTCATCCACCACGCGCTGATCGATGCCCTCATAACGCCCGCAGGCAAAAACAATGTGCTCCTCATTGGACCACGCCCGCGCATCTGCTTGGCTAAACGGTTTTCCCGTCGGCGTCGGCACGATAAGCAGTGGAAGGTCGCTATCCTCATCGGCCGTGGCATCAACCGCATAGGCTTGTGCCTCTACCCCTTCTAATTCATCGTGGCGCGGACGGTTTAGGTGTGGCAACGCAGACTCTAGATTGGGCGCACTTTCCCGCGCGGCGACGCTATCGAGCGCCGGCCCCCAAACTTCTGGCTTCATAACCATGCCGGGGCCACCACCGAACGGCGAGTCATCGACAGACTTATGCGCATCCGTAGCCCACTGCCGCAAATCGTGCACACCTACTTCAAGGCGACCTTGTTCGATGGCCTTCCCCAAAAGCGCATGCCGTAACGGGTCGAGGTACTCCGGAAAGATGGTGATGACGTCAAGCCTCATAGGTCAAGCAATCCTTCCGGCGGATCGATGGTGCACGTTCCGGCCTCAAGGTTCACCTCAGGAACAATGGCATGCACGAAGGGAATGAGCGCCTCCTTGTTGTTGTCGAGTTTTACCTCCAACAAATCCTGGCTTCCGCCGTGGATGACCGATGTGACCTCACCGATCTCCTCGCCTTCCAGAAGTACGCGGAGCCCTTCCAGCTCATGGTCATAAAAGCCATCATCATCACTGTCGAGCGGAGCGGCAAAGAACTTGGTACCGCGTAGGCTATCCGCCACTGTTCGGTCTTTGATCTCTTCAAAGGTAACGAGCAGCCTTCCCTTATGGCTCCGGACCGCCTTGATAGTTAGTGTGTGCTCCTTCTTGCCCTGCGTGCCATGAAGAACTTCCCCTACCGCAAAGCGCACCTCCGGTTCATCCGTAGTGGCTTCTACTACGACTTCACCTTTCACGCCGTGCGATTTAATCACGCGACCAATCATCAATTCCATAGCGGAAAGTCTACAACACAGACCTCTTTGCCCTTGTCAGTCACGAATTTTGGCGCTGTGGAAAGCAAACCCAGAATTTGAGTCTCATTGTCGTTAAAGTGGGTTCATGAGCGATCTACCCACCAACTCCCCGGACACGTTTGGCGCAGCTTCTCATTCAGGCGAGGATTCCGTAATGTCCGCACTAAACCTGCTGGACATCGCGCCTGATACCGATCCGCACCGCCCGCGCCCAGGCGTACAGCGCGTCTTGAGCGCCGATGGTGCCAACCTCATTCTCTTTAGCTTTGCACCTGGACAGTCCCTGCCCGACCATAAGGCCGCACATCCCATCACCGTGCAGGCGCTGCGCGGTGAGCTTGACTTCAGCTACGGCAGTGAAACCATCACGCTCACCCCCGGCTCTATCGTGCACCTTCCTGCATATGAAGTGCATAAGGTCGAGGCTACAAGCGAGAGCGGCAACCCTTCTACCCCCGCAATTTTGCTACTCACCATGCTAACCAAATAATTTATACAAGCATAAGTTTTGGTGATAAAATGAGTTTTATGGAAACGCACAATAAGCCCTACCATCATGGAAACCTCCACGATGAGCTGCTCCGTATCGCTGTTCAACTAGGCAAAAGAAGCGGCCCCGAAGCAATTACCGTTCGTGCGGTAACCCGCGAAGCAGGAGTGTCCCCTACCTCCGCATACCGCCACTTCAAGGACCAAGAAGAACTGCACGACAAGGTCGCCGAACTTGCCACCGATGAGTTGGTCCGGCGTTTACACGAGACTACCGAGACTGCAGAGGGCCTAGATTTTCCAGAGCACCTTATGCAAATTGGTTACGCTTACCTCGAGTTTGCCTTGGATGAGACCAATTTCTTCCGCTGCATGCTGGAGTGGAAGGCACTGCGTTTCATGCTTGGCGTCGATCCCAATACGGAAGATGATCCGAAGATGGATCACCTACAGCAGATTCGCGATTTCTTTGCCCTGTTGTCCCGCCACGCCGAAGCACTGGACAATACCACTGAGCCTACGTATTTCCTGCAAAATGCTCTGCTGGCCTGGTCGGCTATTCATGGATTTACCGTGCTTGCCATCAACGGCCCTATGTCGCAGCTTCCACGCGAGCAGATCCTCGAGCTTTTCACTCCGGTTGTTGCAGGCGCCCTGCGCGGCATGGACTTTAAGGATCCCTCTAACGTCTACAGCCGCTATTCCAACTACAAGCCACAGAACTAAGGGCGAACTGGCCTATCCCCGACATGGATGACGCACGTTTCCTAGCGCGTCACTGCCAGTAGCGACCGCGCACGCAGCCCCGTCAAGGACTAGAATGCGCGGTCGCTATCGTGTGCCAGCGTTCTTCCCTCCAAACTATAAAAGCCCCGCTACTACGACCAGTGATCGCAGCGGCGGGGCCCGAAGCTAGAAGCGCTTTGCGCTTAGCAAGGGAGGCAGATTACTCTGCGGATTCCTCGGAAGCTTCCTCAGCCTTCTCCTCGGCCTCAGCGTCAGCTTCGCCGGCGGCAGCAGCGGCAGCCTCTGCAGCAGCAGCTTCCTCAGCAGCCTTCTTCTCAGCCTCTTCCTTGGCCTTCTTCTTCTTTTCGGTGATGGCCTCGATGGTCGGGCCGTTGTTAGCCTCAGCCAGTGCCTCGTTGAAGATCTCCAGCTTGGACTTCTTCTCCTCAGCAACCTTCAGGGTGCCCTCTGCGCCCGGCAGACCCTTGTGCTTCTGCCAGTCACCGGTGACCTTCAGCAGAGCGAGAACCGGCTCGGTTGGCTGTGCGCCAACGGACAGCCAGTGCTGTGCACGCTCGGAATCGATCTGGATGAGGGAAGGCTCTTCCTTCGGGTGGTAGATGCCGATGTTCTCGATGACCTTGCCGTTACGACGGGTGCGGGCATCAGCAATAACAACGCGGTACTCAGCAGCGCGGACCTTGCCCAGGCGCTGCAGCTTGATCTTGACAGCCATGTTGGCTCCTTTACTAGTCACTGGGCAGTACAGACGCGCACTAGGTTGTGCGCCGGTTCAACCCTTGGATTTTATCTGCGCGTGACATACCGGCCGACCGTAGACGGGAACGGTGCTACGCAGAATATTACGTTCTTCAGTTTATCTAGCTCAGAATATCCGAGTAGATAACCTGGGATATTTTAGCGCGAGCAGCTGCATTTTCAAAAATTACTACGCCACGCACGCAGGTTCGTTATGCCTGCGATAGTTAAGCAGAGTACCCTTAAGGGCCGAATATAGACATTTCGTTTCATATGTATGGCGTGCCTTCCGCCCCACCATCCGGGCATAGGCGCACGAAAAGACAGTTTATGACTAAAGAATCACCGCGAAATTTCCGGTACCGCTATGACCTTGATGGTCTGCGCGGTATTGCCATCGGCCTAGTAGTTATCTACCACGTATTCGTCGGACGCGTATCCGGCGGCGTCGACGTATTCCTGCTGCTATCCGGCTACTTCTTCTTGGGCTCCCAGCTGCGCTACGCAAACAAGCCCAACGCCTCCCTGAACCCATGGTGGCCTATCTGGCGAACCTTGCGGCGCCTGGTACCAAGCTTGGTTTTGGTCATCGGCGTGACCTACATTCTGGTGCGCGTTTTCACCCCGCAGCTCATGCGCACCGAGCTCACCCAGCAGATTACAGCCACCATGCTGTACTACCAGAACTGGGAGCTAGCGGAACAAAACGCCGACTACACGGCGGCCGCGGCTGATACCTCACCGCTGCAGCACATGTGGTCCATGGCCGTGCAGGGTCAGTTCTACATCATGGGCATTGCCTTCGCGCTCATCTTGGCTGCCATCATGAAGTTCCGGCCGAAGCAGCAGCCTTTGGGCAAGCGCAGCTTCCCCACGGTCAACCAGATTGCTGGCCCGATCCTCATCGTGGTCACCATCGCCTCCTTCGCCTATGCTTCGCGCCACGGCCTCTACGGAACTCCGGAGAACTACTATTCCACCTGGTCACGCGCTTGGGAGTTGACCTTGGGCGCGGTCTTGGCCATCTACGGTTCCTCCTGGAAGATTCCAGCCCGCCTCTATGACCTCTTTACCGGCCTGGGCCTTCTGATGCTCATCTTTACTGGTGCCATCATCGCGGATACCACTGCGTATCCTGGCCCGCTTTCCCTCTTGCCACTAGGCGGCGCCGTGCTCATTATATTGGGCGGCGGTGGCAAAATTTCCAAGGCCATGGCCTCCAAGCAGGCGCGCTGGCTGGGCGATGTAGCCTACCCGCTCTACCTGTGGCACTGGCCATTGCTCATTTTGTCCACCTCCTACCTGGGTCAAGAAACCCCGTCGTGGTGGTTGGGCGTCATCATTATCGTCATTTCGCTAGTGTTGGCGGACCTCACGCACCGCTTTTTGGAAAAGCCCCTGCGCCAGCATCGCAAGCGCCCCACGGTCGAGGATCTGCCGGTACGTAAGGGCCTTTCGACCTTGCAGAAACCCGCCGGTGCCGCCCGCGGTGTGGGCGGCGTCGTAGTCGCTGCGGCTGTTGTCGGCCTCTTGGCTATCCAGCCACTGTGGATGCGCACCCTTGATGATGCTGATGCGGAGCTTTTGGATCCTGCCCTCTACCCCGGCGCAACGACGTTCATCAACGACATCACCCCGCCGGATAACGTGGAGGTCAAGCCTGATCCGATTCTGGCCGGCGGAATCCAGCCACCAGTAGCGACAAATTGGTGCTTCGTGCCAGATAGCCAGCCTGCTGACTTCTTCTTCGAAACCCGCAAGGATGGAAAGACCCCCTGCATTTTCGGTGACCTCAACGCAGAGAAGGAAGTCTATTTGGTGGGCGGTTCCCACGCGGAGCAGTATTCTGCCCCGCTGGACCGCTTAGGCAAGGAAATGGGCTTTAAGCTGGTACCGCTGCTGCGCCAGGGATGCCCGATTGAATTGGGTGACGATGTCACCGTGACCCCAGAGTGTGCCGAGTGGGGCAAGCTGGTCATGGATCGCATCGAAGAGGCGAACCCGGCCTTGGTTATCTCAAATACCACTCGCCCGCAAAATGAATTTGGCACCGGCCCCGATGCCGTGCCCGCCGGCTACCAGGCATTCTGGGAGGAATTGGCCGAACGCGATATTCCCTTCTTGGGCTTCCGCGATAACCCGTGGGGATTCGACGAAGAAGGCCGTCCACGCGAGTTTGATGAGTGCTACGTCGCTACTGAAGATGCCTACGGCTGCGGCATGCGCTTTGAGCAGGTCTACCAGCCTTATGACCCCGGTGCAGTCGTGCTGTCGAAGTACCAGAATATGCTCTCGATCGATACCGCTCCGTGGTTCTGCGATGCCAATGGTGACTGCCCGGTCATCATCGGCAATACGATGGTCTACCGCGACATGCACCACATCACCAACGCTTTTGCGGAATCAGCAATGCCGATGATTCGCGAGGCCCTAAAGCCCTTCCTCAACGGGGAAAAAGTCCAGCAGGAAGCCCCGGATATTCCACCGGAGCAGGCTGCAGGAGCCGTAGAGCAAGCACCCGCAGCACCTACCAACGCCGGCAAGCAGCATGCCAACCCCGTCCCCTACCCCAACGCTGCACAAGACGATGCCGTCTAGGCCATAGCTCGGTCGTGCACAAGCCCCGAGGGCGAAGGCGCCTCATGCGAAGGCGCGCTGGGGCTTAGGGCGGCGTCGGCAAGCGTATAAGAAGGAGGCTCCCGCAGCAACGCGGAAGCCTCCTTCTTTATGCCTTAAGGCTGGGGAACACTACTTTTTGCCCTTGCCAAAGTCCAGGTTATCGAGGTCGATATTTTCCATTCCCTTTGGCATCTTCGGCATGCCAGGCATACCGCCCGGCATGCCACCGCCGCCGCCCATTTGCTGCTGGAGCTTTTGCAGCTCCTCCATGGACGGCATGCCGCCGCCACCGGGCATTCCTGGCATTCCGCCCATGCCCGGCATACCGCCCGGCATCTTCGGGCCACGGTTGCCACCGCCGCCTTTGCCCTTCTTTCGCTTGCCATTCTTGCCTTTGCGACCCTTGGGCTTCTTCTTGGTAGCGGAGCGACCACCCATGCCGCCCATGCCGAATTGGCCGGCCATCTTGGACATCATTTTCTTAGCCTGGTTGAAGCGCTCAATAAGCTGGTTGACCTCGGAAACGCTGACACCAGAACCATTTGCAATGCGCTTGCGGCGCGAAGCATTGAGAATCTTCGGATCCTCGCGCTCCTGCGGCGTCATACCGCGAATGATCGCCTGGATGCGGTCCAGCTGCTTTTCATCCACCATGGCGGCCATTTCATTCATCTGCTTGCCGCCGGGCATCATCTTCAGCAGGTTGCCGATGGGGCCCATCTTGCGGATCATCAGCATCTGCTCAAGGAAGTCATTGAGCGTCAGCTCGCCAGAGCCCAGCTTAGAGGCTGCCTCCTCAGCTTTCTGGTGGTCCAGGGTTGCTTCAGCCTGCTCGATAAGGGAGAGCAAATCACCCATGCCCAGAATGCGGCTGGACATGCGCTCCGGGTGGAAGACATCGAAATCATCGAGCTTCTCACCGGTAGAGGCGTACATGATGGGCTTGCCGGTG
Organism: Corynebacterium tuberculostearicum; assembly: GCF_022347385.1. GTDB lineage: Bacteria > Actinomycetota > Actinomycetes > Mycobacteriales > Mycobacteriaceae > Corynebacterium > Corynebacterium tuberculostearicum_M. The sequence goes on along the minus strand of NZ_JAKRDT010000001.1, from coordinate 111,574 downwards.
ACCTCACGGATGGACAGGGCCGCACCACCGCGGGCGTCACCGTCCAGCTTGGTGAGAACAACGCCGGTAAAGTCCACGCCATCGCGGAAGGCCTCGGCCGTCTGCACGGCATCCTGGCCGATCATGGAGTCGATGACAAAGAGGACTTCGTCCGGGTTGACGGCATCGCGGATATTGCGCGCCTGGGTCATCAGAGTCTCATCTATGCCCAAGCGGCCTGCGGTATCGATGATGACCACATCGTGCTGCTTCTGCTTGGCCTCAGCAATGCCCTGCTTGGCGACGTCCACCGGGTCCCCGTGCGAGGTACCCATTTCATGCTCGTTGGAGTCCAGGGAGGTTCCCGGATCCGGTGCGAAGGTCGGCACCTCAGCGCGCTCGCCGACGATTTGCAGCTGCTGCACCGCGCCTGGACGCTGCAAGTCACAGGCCACCAGCATCGGGGTATGGCCCTGCTTAGCCAGGTGCTTGGCCAACTTACCGGCCAGGGTGGTTTTACCAGCACCCTGCAGGCCGGCAAGCATGATCACCGTCGGCGGGTTCTTAGCCAGGTTCAGGCGGCGAGTTTCGCCACCCAGGATCTCAATGAGCTCCTCATTGACGATCTTGACTACCTGCTGCGCCGGGTTGAGCGCCTCAGAGACTTCCGCGCCACGGGCGCGTTCCTTGATGCGCTTGATAAAGCCACGGACGACGGTCAAAGACACGTCGGCTTCCAGCAGCGCGAGGCGGATCTCGCGAGCGGTGGCATTGATATCAGCCTCGGTCAGTTTGCCCTTACCGCGCAGGCCCGCCAGGGCTGACTGTAGGCGGTCTGATAGTGAGTCAAACACTACGGATGCGCTCCCTTAATTTAGATCGATCTAAAGTTCAACTATTCAATCTTAGTCCCTAGCCAGGGCCCTGGTCACATTCCCCACCACGGTAGCGCGAGAAACCTGCCCGGCGAGGTACACATTGACGATCATTGTCGCGCCCATAACCTCATGGCGCAGCCACACAAAGTCCGGCAGTGCCTCTACCAAGTGGCCTAAAGCGCCGATGCGCTCGACCGTCCGGATGACCAAAATACCGCCCACATCGAATGCCGCGGTGGTCACCTCCCCTGCTATGACCGGCAGCTCCGTATAAGTTCGTGAGTTATAGGACTGGATAAACCTTATCTCCTGCGCTGCTTCCTTTAGGGTCTGCTGCACCGTGCGGATGAAAAACTCCGCCTTATAGGCACCATCGTCCTCGCGAACGATATTCGCTCGCACGATGGTCCACCCCAGCGCCGATAACAAGGCGAAGATGCGCTTTAGCTCCCCTTGAGAGGTACCGCACCACGACACGCTGACTTCTTGGTCTTCCCAATCCACTTTGAGCGCAACGCCTTCGGTAGATAGGGGTACATGCACAGCAGGGCGGTCGAGAACACGCGGTTTGAGCGCCTCGAGTGCCCGCGCAACGATCAGCTTCTGTGCTTGCTCCACTCGCGGTGTCCACACGCCAGGCCCGGTCGATTGGGCATCCGCCTCTGCCAAAACCGCTAACAGGGAAATAGTTAGCTGATCATAATGCGCGGCAGCCAATAAGGTGTCGCGAGCGGCGTCGGAGGCCGGATCCATCGTCGCCGCTAACCGCGCCAAGGTGGTATGTTCTGCCACCAGGGTTTGGGCGCGCGACCTATCGGCGACGCTCAACCGCATACGGGCTGCCTGACGGGTAATCATCTCCGCACCTACTTGGGCATGAGGGAGCCCGTAGCCCTTGCCTATGTCATGGTAAAGCGCGGCCAAAAGCAATAAGTCCGGACGAGCCACCGAGGTACGCATTTCCGCACAGCGGGTAACCGTTGCGATGAGATGATGGTCCACTGCATGGACGTGGCTGCGCTCGCGCGGCAATAAGCCGCGCACATGCCCCCATTCTGGGACTAAGCGTTCCCATAGGCCATAGCGGTCCAAGTCTTGTATGACGCGCGGCGTGCATCGCGGGGAGGACAAAATAGCGAAGAAATCATCCACCGCTGCCCGCGGCCAGCGTGGCGGCAGCTCGGGCAGGTCTTGGAGCTGGTGCCACGTGGACTCGGCGATGATATATCCCGTGCGCGCCGCGGCAGCCGCCACGCGGGTGAGCAGCCACGGGTCCTCGACATTAGGATTGCGCGAAAGGTAAATGCTGCCGCCCTCGGACACCACGTCCACATCGAGCGGGCGTCGCCGGCCCCGGCCGGACACTGAAGCATTACGGCCTAGTACCCCACGGGCGGTTGCAAGGCCGCGCTCCACCGCCTTATTAACCGTGGCCGCAGCGCTGACCAAAGCTGCCGTCAAGGCATAACGACTTTCAAACCCCAAGTCCGCAGCTACATCCGCGGCGAACTCGGGATCCAAGATGTCCCGGTGGCGCCGGGCTGTGACGTGCAGGAGCGTGCGGGCGTCGAGAAGCAGCCGCTGCTCAACGTCCAAATCTGGAAAGTCGCACAGGTTTCCCAAGGCCATCGCGCGCAAGAGCTGAATATCGCGCAGTCCCCCGCGCCCATTTTTCAAGTCCGGGTTCGTCATCGCTGCCACCGCGCCCGAACGTTTCCACCGAGTAATCGCGGTATCCAAGAAATCATCAAAGCCGCGCTGCAGCTGGCGCCGCCAAGCAGCGAGCAATTGCGCCCGCGCCTCATCCACCAGGACCTTGCGCCCAGCGACAAAGGCCAAATCCAACTGGGCAAAGCCGGCAGAGGCATCTTCGGCAGCAATCGCCCCGCACTCTTGTGGGGTACGCAGGGCATAATCCAGGCGGTACTTGGCATCCCACACGGGATACCACAGCTGCTCCACCAGAGTCGGATCTGGCTCGTGGCCTTCCGGATAGATGAGGATGACATCAATATCCGAGTGCGGGGTCATCTCATTGCGCGCAAAGGTTCCGGTGGCAGCGAGCGCTGTTCCAGGTGGAAGCTCGAGACTGCGCAATACACGAAGCGCCGAGGCATGGGCCTCGGCGCGAATCTGTGCGGCGGTATGCATGCGGGCTTAAAGTGCCGCCTCGCCGCGCTCGCCGGTGCGCACACGAATGGCATCTTCAACTGGGGTTACCCACAGCTTGCCGTCGCCGATCTTTCCCGTGTAGGCAGCATCCACGATGGCGTTAATGATGTCTTCGACGTGGTCATCGGCCGCAACAACCTCCAGCTTGACCTTAGGCACGAAGTCAGTGGCGTATTCTGCCCCTCGGTATACCTCGCTGTGCCCACGTTGCTGTCCGAAGCCCTGGCTTTCTGTAACAGTGAGGCCGCGTACTTCCTGCTGCTCCAGAGCCTGGCGGATGTCCGGCAGGGTGAAGGGCTTAACGATGGCCGTGATGAGTTTCATTGTTACTCCTTGCTAACTCTTCGGGGCGGGTCTAGAGGCACCGAATAACGTGCATCCATTCTAGCCCGAGCACAGCAATTGCTGTGCAACTTTTCCACATTGTGAATCCAGGGCGCTGGTGGGCTCAGAAGACCCCACTGTGCAACCAGAAAAGCGGCGAGCTGTTCTGTTCTCCCCGCAGCTACGCACAGGAGCAGAAAAGGCTCGCCGCCAGAAGGAGCTGAAGAAGACTAGATATCGTCTTCCTCTGCTTGCACGGTCTGAACTTCCTTATTGGTGTGCTTGGCGTGCTTGACGTCGGTGACGGTTACGCCATAGATGGAGCGGCCCAGATAAAAGGAACCTACCGAGCCGATGATCCATACACCGAAGCAGGCGATCAGTGCCTGGATGAGCAGCCACAGCGAAAAGCCATCGCGGCCAAAATCTACGACCAATTTGGCCACGATAATCAGCGGTACCGCAAGTCCCACAGTGGGGCCCAGCAGGTTGGCCCGGGTCAAGGCATCGGGCGCTCGCCACAGAGACACCACCGTAGCGACCACCAAGAGCGTAGCGATGATAAGCAGGACCGAGGCGATAATTTCAGAAATGGCCATGGTTTATCGCCTACCCTTCGAAATGATGCGGGCCATCGATAGCGTCGGTAGCACACCGGCGGCAATGGCTCCAAGGAGTGCAATGTAATACGCCATCGGGGCGTTATAGGTCATCGACCACGCCAAATACATGCAGATCATGCCGTAGAAAACGATATCCGAGGTAATGGCGCGGGTGAGCTCATCGCGCGTGCGAAGCGCCAGCAGCACGCCGCACCACGTGGCGACGCCCATGATGAATACGCATACAAATACGACCCAGCCGAACGGGGACAATGTGGCAAAGTCAATCATCGCTCGGTCTCCTTTCTGCGTTGTACGTTGCGGGCGCGGCGCTTTGGCTTTTCGACGTCCGCTTCGCTTTCTGAAAGCGGAGTGTCCTCCGCCCGTGCTAAGTCAGGCGAGCGCATATAACGACCGACGGACTCGAGCGGATACTCGTAGAAAGCCTCATCCAATTCTGTAGTCTCCCCTTGACCCGGGACGCCGTAATCGATGTCCTTAACCCGCGGGGCGAGGCGCTGTTCCATATCAGCAAGATCAGCGACGATTCCCGCCGGGTCAGATCCTTGGACTGCCTGTACTAGCACGATGCGGGGCAGCCCCTTGCGGGGCGGTTCGCGCAAACCGAGTGAGAGCGTGCCCGGGGTTGCGGTAATGGAAGACGTAAACCAGAAGATCTCCCAGGCGCTAGTCACGCGCAGTGGGTAACGAATGATAACTGGGTTATATTCGTTATCCGGTTTGAAGGCCGCCAGTGCCAAGCTAATGCCGGCGACGAAAATCTCCTTGATGAGCCACAATGCATACACAATTGCGTTCATTTAACGGCCCTCCTGGATTTCATCGATAGTGGGAACGGCAATCGGCTCGTCGCCCAAGACGGTTTCAGTATATGCGTTAGTGTCCAAAAGCTGCTCCGCTGCAGCATCCACGACATCGAGGACGATGCCGGAGAAGATGAACATGCACAGCGAACCAAGGATGAGAGCGGCGGATGGGGCCATGAGCTTTTTGCGGATGACCAGTTCATCCGGAACCTTGTCCTCCGGCAGGCCCTTGCCCCAGAAGACCTTGCGCCACACGCGCAGCATGGCCAAGAAGGCAGCGAAGGAAGCGATGATGATGGCCGCGATAGCAATCCAGGCCCAAGCACCGCCCACGCGGGCAATCTCGAAAACAATCATCAGTTTGCCCCACATTCCCGAGAACGGTGGGAAGCCCACGACGGAGAATGCACCGGCAGCGAAAATCCACGCGATAATGGGGTCGCGGCGAGCAAGGCCGGAAAGCTTGCTGAGCAAGCCTGTGCCGTAGGTTTCCTCAATGGCACCAGAGGCCAAAATCAGCGAACCAACGGTCAGCATGTGGTGAATCGTGTACATGATGCCAGCTGCCAGTGCGCGACGTGGGTCATCAGAGGCAAACGCAAGCATGACCAAAATGAATGGCATGCCGTTGAGCATCTGGTAGCCGAGGACGCGGCGGATGGAATTTTCCGCTAGGCCGCCAAAGGCGCCGATCATCATGGAGATAATCATGATGACGATGATCAGCACATTCCAGCGCTGCTCCAGATCGAATAGCTGCACGTAGAGGCGGTAGAGCATGTAGACGGCTACTTTGGTGTGCAGGCCGGAAAACAGGCCCATCACCGCGGCGGAGGTTCCTGGGTAGGTGCGTGGCAGCCACGACTGCACGGGGAACACGCCGGCCTTGGCGGTAATCGCAATGAGGATCAAGCCTGCCGCCACGGTCACCGGCCCGTTGCCTGCCGCTGCGCCCTTCAGCGCGCCTAGGTTGACCGCACCGGTAACCGAATACATATAACCCACGCCAACAACCAACAAGGTGGAGGCGAAAAGGTTAACCAAGACAAAGGCACGGCCGGCTGCCAAGCGCGACCACGTACCAGACATGGTGATAAGGCCGTAGGACGGCAGAAGCATGACCTCAATGAAGACGAAGAAGTTAAAGAGGTCGGCGGTCAGCAATGCACCGCACACACCGGTGATCAAAATCAAGGTGAGCGATGGATAGTAGCGAGACTTAGTCTCCCCACCCACAATGGCAAACCAGTTGGCACCAAACGCGACGATCATCGTAGTAATGATCATCAACGCGGAGAAGGCATCCGCCGCAAACGGGATACCCACATTGCCTTGGTAGAGACCAACAGTATGGGCTACTACCCCATTGTTCATGGTGTAGATGAGCAGGCCCAGGCCGGCGAAAATTCCAACACCCGGGATGATAAGCATGATGGAATCGCGTACCGCACGCCACGGTGCCAGCAGTGCGAAGGCCGCTGCAATCAGCGGGACCGCTGGAAATAGCGGAAGGAGTTGAGCTACAGCATCAGCCATTATTTGTCATCCTCCTTCTGTTCAGTTACCCCGCGTTCTGCAACGGGAGTGTTGTGGTCCACCTGACCAATTCGGTCAAGCTGATTGGTGGATTCCTCCAAAATTTGGCGATTTTGGGCGTCGCGTCCCAAGGTCGAAAAGGCATGGTCGATGGTGTTGTCATCAACTGGTTCCACCACATCGGTGTCGTCGTTCTTGCCCATGGCCGCCATCGTCAACAAGATGGTCGAGGTTGCCATGGAAATAACAACGGCGGTCAGCACGAAGGCCTGCGGCAGCGGGTCGGCCATCTGATCGTGCGGAACCTGGGATGGGAAGGACTCTCCGCGGTAGGAATACACGCCCGTAGCCAGCAGCATCAGGTTGGCACCGTGGCCAAAGGCCATCATGCCCAGCACGATGCGTACCAAGCCGCGCTGCTGAATGAGATAGACAGCACTGCCGATGAGCAAAGCAATAGTCAATGCAAGGATCATTACTTCTCCCCTCCCCGGATAGCCGCGGAGCGCTTACTCTTCCTCTTCGTCTTTGCTTCCGAAGGCGTCAGCAAGGCCAACGGATCGGTCGAAGGGTTGATCGGGTCTGGGTACGGATCGTCGACGTCTTCAAGCGAAATGCGTGGAGTCGTCGGCAGCGCGGAACCATCATCATGAACCCATGGCAAGAAGTCACGCTCCGTGCCTGGGCGCAGGTAGCCACCCAACGCGTTAATCGCCATGGTCAACATACCTAGCACCGCTAGGTAGATGCCCAAGTCGAAGATGAGCGAGGTGGTCCAGTGTTGGCCAAAGGCTTCGGCATGGATTGCAGCCAAGAAGCCACCATTGCCAATGCCGTGGTGCAAGTAACCTACAAAGCCGGCGATCAAGGCGGTGATGATGCCGATACCGGTCAGGTGAATCGGAGTCATGCGGCCGAAAACAATTTCATCGGAGCCACGGGACAGATAGATAAGCCCGATTGCCGCGCCCATGATCAGCGCTGCGGGGAAGCCGCCGCCGGAGGCATTGTGCCCGCGGAAGAAAACGATGACGGACATAATGACCAACAGCGGGATAACCACGTGCACGCCCTTGCGCAATGGCACGGAGTTCAGCTGGGACTGGCCAAACGGCGCTGGGCGTGTACCCGACTTGAACGGGAATCGCGGCAACGTCGTGGTGATGGCTGCAATAACCACCGCAGCCATGCCCAGTACGGAAAGCTCGCCCAAGGTATCGAGTGCACGGAACTCCACGATGATAGTAGCGACAACGTTGTCGCCGCCGGTGATGTCCGGAGCATTGTCCAGGTACCACATGGCCAAATCGGAGCGCTCGTGTCGACCCATGAGTCCCCACACACCTAGGAACGCAGCCACGCCGGCCAAGACCGCAATGACGATGGAGCCGGTCTTGCGGGATTTGTTCTTCACCGGATGGAAGGTTTCTGGCAGGTAGCGCAGCACCATCATCATGACGATGACGGACAGGGCCTCCACCATAAACTGGGTCAGCGCCACGTCAGGTGCGCCCAGCAGGAACATCTGCAGGGTCACGCCCGAGCCGGCAATGCCAATCATGATGGCACCGGTCAAACGATTCTGGGTGCGAACCAGTCCAAACATCGCCAGGGCGATGATGCCCAGTGGCAGCAGGTCCCATGGGTTATCCAGACCATCCACCCGTGGTTGCAGCGCTACCCCGTCGACGCCATCGCGGATGAGGGTGGTGGCAGCCAGCACGATGATCAAAATGACAATCGGCAGCATGTGGCGGGATGGATTATGCGAGTCGGACATCTTGCCTAGGACGCGCCCCAACTGGGAGCAGCCCTTCATCAAGGAGTACAGCAAATCATTGCCGCTGCGCGGCATGAACTCGTGGGCTTCAAAGCTTGCCCACATCTTCTTGCGGGCAAAGATACCGGCAATACCGAGGATGAGGACCACTAGCGAGATAAGGAAAGGAACGTTGAGCCCGTGCCAGAGGGCAAGGTGCGAATGATGCTCCAATCCCACGGCAGCCACTGCATCATCGATCGGGGCATCAAAGAGCCCGAGCACAAATACCAGCGGCAGAGACATAAAGCCCGGCAAAGCTGCAGGTAGCCACAGCGACACTGGTGCTTCATGGACATCTCCCATGTCGCGAGGTCCGTCAAAGAAGGCGCCGAAGACAATCTTTGCGGAGTAAGTAAAGGTGAAGAACGCACCGATACCGGCAACGATCAGAAGGATTACCTGGCCCGCGCCGCCAATCGGGGCGTCTTCAAACGCGGTAAGCATTCCTTCCTTGGACACAAAGCCCAAAAGCGGTGGCACCGCAGCCATCGAGGCTGCACCGATTACTACGGAACCGAAGGTCCACGGCATCTTATTCCACAGCGGTCCAAGGCGGCGAATATCGCGCGACCCGGCCTCGTGGTCGATGACGCCAATGAGCATAAACAGCGAGGACTTAAACAGCGCGTGCGCCAGAGTATGGACCAGCGCTGCGGCGATAGCGAACGGGGTGCCCACACCGATGGTGGCAACAATCCAGCCCAGATGGGAGACGGTGGAATAGGCCGTAAGCTTCTTCAGATCCGTCTTCTGCACTGCAAATACCGCGGACATCACCGCGGTGCCCATGCCTACGACGATGAGCAACCAATTCCACACCGCCACATCGTGGAAGATGGTGGAAAAACGAATAAGCAGGTACACACCGGCCTTGACCACCGCTGCCGCGTGAAGGAAAGCCGATACCGGCGTGGCGGCGGCCATAGCCTCTGGCAACCAGAAATGGAATGGGAACTGCGCCGCCTTAGTAAAGGCGGACGCCGCAATCAACACGGCTACGGCTGCCGTTACCCCTGGGCGTTCCGTCCATACAGGGGACGCCAAGATCTCAGAAACGGTAGTCGTTCCGGTCACCGTCGCGGCGATACCCAAGCCGGTCAGCAGGGTCAATCCACCAATAAAGGTCAGGATCAGTGTGCGCTGCGAACCAGCCTCGCCGCCTGAACCGGAGCGAGCAATCAACATAAACGAAGCCAAGGAGACTAGCTCCCAAGCAAGGAACAAAACCACCACGTCGTTGGCCAGAACCAGCAACAAGATGGACAGCGTGAACGCTGTCATCAAGGTATAAAAGCTGGTGTTGCCCTCATTCTTGGGCAGATAGGCCGCCGAATAAGTGAAAACGACGGCGCCAATGACCAGCGCCAACATAGCGAAGAAGATGCTCAACGCGTCCCCGCGGAGAGCAAAACTTACGTCGACGCCTGGTGCGATGAAATCACGCACCCAAGTGGCGTGGAAACTTAATTCCTCCCCGGCTGCAATGGCAGGAAATTCCTTGGCGATGAGGACCGCTGCAATAAGAAAAAGGCCAGCTAGTGGATAGCCTGCCTTTCGGTCAATAACCTTTACGGTTACCGGTGCCAAGATCACTGCCAGCGCCGCGAGGAGGACTGCATAAAGTAGCGTCACGAAATACTTGCCTCACGAACCTTGGTCTAGGTTTAATGCGAATTTCGCATTAAATACAGCCCTTTCAGGCTACCATTCCCGCCAAGGTCAAACCACATTGCAGCATTCCCCTACGCTTCATAAAAGACAAGCACAACCGCCACAATTACGCTCGCAGGCAGAGAATTCACAGGCGCTCAGCAGGACTTATTCCCGCGCCAATTGCATAGGCCTTTTTGCATAGTCTGCGAACCGACAGCGAGATGAGAGCGAAAAGAATTCGCAAGATTGCTGCACGCTATAACTCGCCCATGAAAACGAAGGACTCCCCCAGCACACCGTGGCGCACGTACGTGGCACCCGATATGCAGGGGGAGCTACAAGCTTAGCTACTACTTCTCACCCAACAGGGCGTCGACGAAGCCTTCAACCTCGAATGGCGCGAGATCATCGGCGCCTTCGCCCAAGCCCACAAGCTTGACTGGTACGCCCAATTCTTCTTGTACCTGGAAGACGATTCCGCCCTTGGCAGTGCCGTCCAGCTTGGTGAGAACCACACCGGTAATATCTACTACCTCGCGGAAGATTCGTGCCTGCGTAAGGCCGTTCTGCCCCACCGTGGCATCCAATACCAGCAGGACCTCGTCCACATCGGTCTTCTTCTCCACCACGCGCTTGACCTTGCCCAGCTGGTCCATCAAGTCCGTGGAGGTATGGAGTCGGCCTGCGGTGTCGACCAAGACCACATCTACTTGCTGTTCCACGCCGGTTGCTACCGCATCGAAGGCTACAGATGCTGGGTCGGCACCTTCCTTGCCGCGCACGGTATCGGCGCCAACGCGGCGACCCCACGTCTCAAGCTGATCAGCAGCCGCAGCACGGAAAGTATCGGCAGCACCCAAAAGGACCTTGTGGCCCATGGCTACCAGCACGCGAGCAAGCTTGCCAGTGGTTGTGGTTTTACCGGTGCCATTGACACCGACGACCATTACGATTGCTGGCTTGCCCTCATTCGGCATGGCCTTAATGGAGCGATCCATCTCTGGGTGGCCTGCTTCAATCAGGCATTCGCGCAGCATGGCACGGGCCTCATCCTCGCTGGAGACGCCGCGCTCAGCGATCTTCTCGCGCAGGGAATCAGTCACCTTCATCGTGGACTTGGTGCCCAAATCCGCCATGATGAGCGTGTCTTCGACTTCCTCCCAGGCGTCTTCATCCAGATCGCCTGCGGACAAAATTCCCATAAGCCCTTGGCCGATGGCATTTTGCGAGCGCGAAAGGCGACCACGCAAGCGGCCGAGACGTCCACCGGCGGGTGCAATATCATCCTGCGGAGCTGGCGCTGGAGCAGGCTCACCTGTTGGAGCTTCGGTCTGTTCCTTGGCGGCTTCGGCTGCACCGGTTTGTGCCTCGGCAGCGGCCGCAGCTTCTTCGGCCTCCTCACGGTCATCGACCCGCTCTTCGATGTCTTCCGCATCATTGTCTTCAACAACCTCGTCGAAGACTGGGGACTCCTCTTCTACCTCGGCATTCTCCACGGAGACAACGTCTTCTGGATCTTCTGCCTTTTCAGCAGTTACCGGCTCCTCCGGCTTGGGTGCAGCTTCTGGCTCCTCGGCCGTTTCCGGGGCACGGTCCGCGTGTGATTCTTCGCTTTCCGACGCCCCAGCTGCCGCACCCGCTACTCCTGCCGCGCCAGCAGCCGCCGCCGCGGCCGCAGCGCCAGTTCCCTTGGACTGTGGTTTGTCTGCCTTATCAGCGGAAGATTCTGCCGCTTGCTTCTTCTCCTCCGCTGGCGCTTTGACCTCGGCGGGCTTAGTAGGCTCTGCCGGTTTGTCGGTTTTCGCCGTCTGAGCCTGCTGAGGTGCCGGTTTGGTTTCTGGTTCCTCTGCCACAGGCTTGCCTGCCACAGGCTCGTCGGCCACGGGCTTGTTTGCCGCAGCATCAGTCGTGGACTGAGCAGACTGTGGCTTATCAGCCTGCTCCTGCGGTTTAGCCTGCGCCTTCGGCTTCTCCTTCGACTGTGGGGTCTTGCCGCTGAGCTGCTCGTTGGCGATGTCGGTAGCATTCGGCTCTGCCTTAGCGGCCTTCTGCGGCTGAGCCTGCTTTTCTGGGGCTGGCTTGTTCGCAGCGGGTTTATCCGCCTGAACCGGGGCTTTCTGCGCTTCCTTAGCGCCGCCAGCAGGAGCGAAGTTAAAGCCGGACTTGGCTTGATAGTTGCCGGACTTTTGCTCCTGGGTCAGCTGCTTCGGTTCTTCCTCAGCAGGCTTATCAAAGGACACCTTCTTGGCGTCGCCGCGCTTTTTGCCGATTACCACGAGAAGAATAATCAGCACGATGACGACGATCGCAATGCCGATCCATAACCATAAAGAATTCATGCCTCTATAGTGCCAGTCTTCTCAGCTCGCGGCACGCCAAACCCCCTCCTATAGCGGAAGGAAGTCTGCGGGAAGTCGACGAGCCCAGGCTACTTCCCCGCCTCGTCACCACGGGGAGCATCTACGCCCAAGCGAGTGGCATCCTCGCTGGCTTGCTCCGTTCCAGGGGCGCTGCCTGCGGGATTCATGCGCTGCGAAATCACGCGAGTAACACCATCGCCGCGCATGGTTACGCCATAGAGGACGTTGGCGACATCCATCGTCGGCTTTTGGTGCGTAATCACGATTAGCTGCGAGTCTTTACGCAGCTCCTCAAAGAGGGCAATGAGGCGGCGCAGGTTGACGTCATCAAGCGCTGCCTCAACCTCGTCCATGACATAGAACGGGCTGGGGCGGGCGCGGAAGATAGCTACCAGCATCGCAAGGGCAGTAAGCGACTTCTCGCCACCAGATAGCAAGGACAGGCGCTTGACCTTCTTTCCCGGTGGGCGCGCTTCCACCTCGATGCCGGTGGTGAGCATGTCCTCTGGCTCTGTGAGAATGAGGCGTCCCTCGCCACCGGGGAAAAGGGTCTGGAAAACCTTTGGAAATTCTGCCTCGACGTCGTGCCACGCATCGGTAAAAAGCTGCAAGATCTGCGCGTCTACGTCTTCGATAACACCCGCAAGATCCTTGCGGGCTTGGATGACATCCTCCAACTGAGTGGACAGGAAGGAATAGCGCTCCTCCAAAGCCTTGTATTCCTCCAACGCGAGCGGGTTGACCTTGCCTAGTGAATTGAGGTCCTTTTCCGCTTGCTTCAGGCGCGCGTTTTCCGCCCCGCGGTCGAAATCTTCGCCTGGAGTGTAGTCCTGCAAGAGATCCGAAATCGCAATGCCCAGCTGTTCCACGATCTTGGCTTCTGCTTCGTCCACGCGCACCTGGGCCTGGGAGCGAGCAATTTCCGAGTCATGGGCGCGGTTGGTCAGCCGGTCCAGCTGCTGCCGCGCAGCCGAGACGTGTTGCTTGACCTGCTGCAGCTGTGAGTTTAAGGAGGTGCGCTGCGCAAAGTAGTCATCACGCTCAGAGGTAGCGCGCTCGAGCAGCTGCGTGGCACGCGCGGCCAGATCGCGTGAATGCTTGGCTACCGCACCAGCCAACTCGCCCTGGGCCTTGCGCCGCGCCATGGCTTGCTCATGGCGGGCCTTGGCTTGGCGTTCATGCTGCGCTTGGCGACGCAACGCCTCCCCCTTCCCGGCTACCTGACCCACGTGGTCTTGGGCCGAGCGGGCTGCCACCTGCGCCTCCATTTCCATGGACTTGACCTGCTCTAATGCTGCGGAGGCCTCGTCGCGTTCTACCGAAGAGGGCTCGTCGGGCTGCTCGTCCGCATCGACGCGGGCGAGCCTATCGCGGGCGTCGGCAAGCTGCGTGCGAGCCTCGGTGAGCTTGACCTCGATCTCGGTTGCCCGCGCCGCGGCCTTCTCGTGCTCGTTCTTATTGGCCTCGTACTGCTTGAGCAGGCGCTGGTGATCGCGTTTCCACGCATCAACTTCGGTATCGTGCTCGCGCAAGGCAGCCTTCGCCGAGGCTGCAGTCACGCGGGCATCCTCCGCCGCGATCTTCGCGCCCTCGAGCGTGCCGGATAGTTCTTCCAGCTCCTGCGTGGCGGATTCCAGCTGCTCCTCTGCCTCCGCGATGCGGGCGGAAACCTCGACCGTGGATGAGGCACCGGTGCCTACTTCTACCCAACCTTCACCCAACACCACGCCGGATTCGGTGACGGCACGCAAGCGGGGGTCCTCGGCCACCAACTTTTTCGCCTCCGCGACATCGGAGACGAGCACGACATCCGCAAGGAGGCGGTGCAGCGCAGCGGATACCTCGGGGACCACCGCAATATGGTCGAGCAACCACGAGGTGCCTGCGGGCAAAGTCGCATCCACGCGCCAGGAAGTGGCGGGGGCGGCAACGGAGACGTCGATAAGCGCGGAGCGTGTTCCCTTTTCTAAGTCTGCAATCAGCTGGGCAGAAATCTCGCCGGCCTGGGCCTCTGCAAAAGCACCCAACGCGGCAGCTACCGCGGTCTCGTACTTGGTAGTAATGAACTCGGCCAACGGTTGGAAATGCTCGCCTACCTCAATCTTTTCCGGCGCGGTCTGGGCCAAGGTATCGATGCGGGAACGCAAGGTATAGACAGCGCGCTCACGCTCGCGCTGCTCATCGCGAAGCTGCTCCAAACGCTTATCGGCCGCACCCGATTCACTGGCCGCCCGCACATGGGCTTCCTCGAGCGGCTCACGCTCGCCGGCCAAAGACTGCAACCTATCTGCAACCTCATCGGCCTCCGCCTGGGCAGCTTGGGTGCGCTGCTTGGTAGAAGTCAGGGTCTCTTCCTGGCGCGCCAGCTCCTCTTCTGCCGAAGTAACCTGGCCTGCCGCTTTTTCCTCTGCGGCGATGAGGCGGACGACGCCCTCGCGCCTATCCGCAATGGCACGCAGCTGCGCCATGTGCTCGCGCTCAGCGGCCTCGAATGCTTCACGGCGCTCTGCTACCTCTTCGCGGATAGCCTCCAGGCGTTCCGCAGCTTCCTCCGACGCGGCGAGAAGCTCTGCATGTTCTTCGTCCGCGCGGGCAGCCCGTGCCTCTAGGTCATCCGGATCCTGGCCGGAATAGGCCACCTGCGCGCCGGCATTGGCCGCTCGTTCCTCCGCAATGCGCTGGGTCGCGGAAATACGCTCGGACAGCGTGGACAGGTCGAACCACAGCTTTTGGGCAGCATCCGCTTTGGGGTTTACCTCCTCTAGCTGGGCTTCCACTTCTAACTGAGAACCCGTTGCTTCTTCCAGCTGCGCGGTAACTTCTTCTACCTGCTCGGCTAAGACCTCTGCCGCGCGCTCGGCCTCCTGGAACTTGCTGCGCAGGCGCACCACCCTATCTCCTGCCAGCCGCAGGCGGGCGTCGCGCAGATCAGCCTGCACAGTGGCGGCGCGCTGCGCGGCCTCAGCCTGGCGGGCCAAAGGCTTGAGCTGTTTTCCCAACTCATCAGTAAGGTCCTGCAGGCGATCCAAATTGGCCTGCATGCCGGTGAGCTTGCGCTGCGCTTTTTCCTTGCGGCGGCGGTGCTTGAGTACACCCGCGGCTTCTTCGATATACGAGCGCCGATCCTCAGGCCGCGATTCTAGGATCTCAGAAAGCTTGCCCTGGCCGACGATAATGTGCATCTCGCGGCCAATACCGGAATCAGATAGCAGCTCCTGAATATCCATCAGGCGCGCTTTGGAGCCATTGATTTCGTATTCGCTGGCACCATCACGGAACATGCGGCGGGTGACCGACACTTCCGAGTATTCGATCGGCAGCGCACCGTCCGCATTATCGATGGTGAGGGTGACCTCGGCGCGCCCCAGAGCCTTGCGGTCGCCGGCGCCGGCAAAGATGACATCTTGCATCTTTCCGCCGCGCAGCGTCTTGGCGCTTCCCTCACCCATTACCCAGGCCAGAGCGTCCACCACATTGGACTTGCCGGAGCCATTCGGCCCGACGACGGCGCAAATTCCTGGCTCGAATTTCAGAGACGTCGCCGACGCGAATGATTTGAAGCCTTTCAGCGTCAGCGATTTCAGGTGCATTTGGGTAAGTTTAGCAAGCCTTGAACGCAGCTGCCCAGCCGAGCCTCGGGGTTCGCTCGACCCGGCTTGTGCTGCGAGTTAACGTTCGATGAAACCAGATTCGCCCTTAGGGGCAGCCCATTGTTCGACAACCAAGTCCACCGTTCCCGGGCGGCGGGTCGTACTCGGCTGCTCATTGAGGAGTCCCAGCAATTCCTCGCATTTCTCCCGCGGACCTTCTGCTACCACCTGCACCCGGCCATCTCTCAGATTGGTGGCATGCCCGCTCAAACCGAGCTCCAAGGCCCGGGAGCGCGTCCACCAACGAAAGCCCACTCCTTGGACGTGCCCATGGACAAAAGCGGTCATTCTCTCCAGTGCCATGCGGCCTCCCAAACTTCTAATAGCGGTCGTGGTGTCCCTTATCGCGCAACACGCGGCGATCCTCCTCGCTGCGGCGAGTGACAGGATCCGATCCGTCCCAGCACTCTACGCCCTTCAGTTCCGGCATCATATCGCGGTGGAATACCGGGTCAATGCCGTGGCTGCGCTGTTCGTTGTAATTCTTGAGCAGCTTAATCGCCACACCGGATAGCGGCACGATGGCGATGATATTGAGGATCACCATGGTTGCCGCACCGGTATCGGCCAACGCAAAGACCAGCGGCAGGGAGCCCACTGCGCCAAACCAAACGAAGAAGAGAACGACGAGGCGGAAAATCACCAACGCAGGCTTGCTCTGGGTGAGGTATTCCAGGTTAGATTCCGCCAAGTAGTAATTGCCCAGGATGGAGGAGAAAGCCAGGAAGAAGAGGATGAAGCTAACGAAGTGGATGCCCCAGTCGCCCACCTCAGAAGACAGTGCCGCCTGAGTCAAGGAGACGCCTTCTGCTTCGGCGCCGTAGGCAATCTCTGGTCCCAGCAGGATGATAAAGGCGGTGATGGTACACACCACCAAAGTGTCAAAGTACACGCCGAGGGTTTGAACCAAACCCTGCTTGACCGGGTGGGACACTGCCGCGGTAGCGGCTGCGTTCGGAGCAGAGCCCTCACCAGCTTCGTTGGAGAACAGTCCGCGCTGAATACCCTTCATCATGGCCGCACCAAGACCGGCGCCAGCGATTTCCTTTATACCCAGAGCGTGGCCGACAATATCGCCAACCATTCCCGGCACCTTGTCAAAGTTCGTGATGACTACAAAACCGCCGACAAGCAGGTAGGCCACCGCCATAAAAGGCACGATGATCTGGGTGATATTGGCAATGCGGTTAACACCGCCAAAGATGATGAGGCCTGCAACCACGGCGATAACAACACCGATGATGGCACGGAACATGGTGTCATCGCGGTCAAAAGAGAAGGACACCGCATCCGCGATGGCGTTGGTCTGGAAGGCGTTGTAGACCAAACCAAAGGTAAAAGCGATAGCGATGGAGAAAAGAACGCCAAGCGGGCCCCAGCCCAAACCGCGCTTCATGTAGTACGCAGGGCCACCACGGTAACCATCACCATCGCGTACCTTCCACAGCTGCGCCAGGGTGGATTCGATGAATGCAGTTGCACCACCAAGGATGGCGATGAGCCACATCCAAAAGACAGCACCTGGGCCGCCCACGGAAATGGCCACGGCCACTCCGGCCACGTTGCCAGTGCCGACGCGGGAGGCGGCCGAAATAGTGAAGGCCTTAAAAGCAGAGATACCCCCATAGTCCTCGTCCTCATCGCGACCTTCCCCCTTGGGTCGCTCGACGACGGCGCGGAACATATCTGGCACCATGCGCACCTGCACCAAAGCGGTACGGATGCCGAAGAATAGGCCCGCAGCGATGAGCAGCCAGGGCAGAATCCACGACCATACGCCGTCATTAAATGTCGTTACGACATTTTCAAGAAAATCCATGCAGAATAATTTACTGCCTTGAGGTTCACAACGTGAACCCCATGCGCCATAACTTATTGGCAATGGGGGCAGAAATGGGTGGAACGCCCTGAAATTACGCAGCGCTCCAAGGGCGTACCACACCGCTGACAGGGCTGGCCAGCCCGCCCATACGCGGCCAGGGACCGCGAGAAGTATCCCGATTCACCATTCACGTTGACGTACAAGGAATCGAAGCTCGTGCCACCCACTTTTAGGGCGGCGGCCATGACCTCTTGGGCCGCTTCAAGCAGAGCTACGGCATCCTTTTGCCGCAACGTCGATGCCCTTTTGCGGGGCGGAATCTGTGCCGCCCACAGGGATTCATCGGCATAGATATTGCCGATTCCAGAAGCCAAGGTTTGATCCAATAGTGCAGTCTTTACTGCAGTCTTCTTGGCCCGCAAGCGCCGTGCGGTTGCCACAATGTCGAAGTCTGGTTCCAACGGGTCAATGCCAATGTGCGAGATCTTCGCCCACGGTGCATAGAGCCAATAGCCAAAGGTGCGCTGGTCTACAAAGCTAAGCTCTACCCCACCGCTTAGCTGAGCGCTAATGCGCAGATGCGGCGAATCGGTCGTGCCGATTCGAACTTGGCCCGACATGCCCAAGTGGATGAAGAGGACGTCGCGGTGGGGATCCATGGAATCTTCGCCCACAAATTCCAGCCACATGAACTTTCCCCGCCGAGCCACAGCGGCGACCTCTTTACCGATAAGAAGACCGGAGAGTGGCTCATCTTGGCCACGGTTGGCACGCGGGTGCAGGACTTGCACAGACTCAAAAGTCCGCCCCACCACGTGGGGCTCAAGACCCCGGCGGACGGACTCGACTTCCGGCAGTTCCGGCATGCTTAGCCTTCTTTATGCGCAGTGCCCTGCACCAAGAGAGGAGTCTCACGCAAAGTCTGGCACGCCTCTTGAGCTGCTTGCTGCTCGGCCAGCTTCTTATTGTGTCCCACTCCATTGCCCACGGTCAGACCAGCGACGGTAGCTACCGCGTTAAAGGTCTGGTCATGTTCTGGGCCGGTGGAGGTAGCCGAGTAGACCGGCATCGGTGCCTTAAGCTCGGCACACAGCTCCTGCAAAGTGGTCTTCCAATCCAGATGGCGGCCACTCACGGTCGCATTGTCGATCTTTTCTGCAAATAGGCGCAGGATGACATCTCGCGCAGTTTCGAATCCATGCTCGCGGTAGATAGCGCCAAAGATTGCCTCGGTGGTATCGGCAAGGATGGAATCCTTATCGCGTCCACCAGTGGACTGCTCGCCCTTGCCCAGCAAAATGTGCGGGCCGAGGTTTATCTCACGAGCGATATCCGATAGGCCATAGCGCGAGACGATCGAGGCACGCATCTTGGAAATATCCGATTCCGGACGAGAAGGATAAGTGATGTATAGCTGGGAGGCCACCGACAGGCCCAGCACCGCATCGCCCAAAAACTCTAAGCGCTCGTTATTAGGCAAATGCCCATTCTCATTGGCAAAAGAGCGGTGAGTAAGCGCTAGGCGCAGGTGTTCTGGCTGCAAATCCACGCCAAGCGATTCCAACAATGGGGTGTGGTCTACGGCAGCAAACTCGGCTGCCAGCGCTTCTTCCCCGGTTAGCTTCTTTTTGCGGCTCATAGGAACTTCTCCAAACCAGCCCAGCGGGGATCGACCTTGTCTTCCTCTTCTTCGCCAGAGATACCGGTGGTCACACCTTCAGGCGTGTCAATCTCACAGCCATCTTCACATACCGGCGCAAAGGGAAGGTTGAGTCCTGCCTCATCGATCACGGCCTGCAAAAGGTTCAGCTCATCATCCTCGATCTCCGGAATCTCATCTCCGGAGCCTTCATCATCGGCTGCAGGATCATCGCCGGAGACGAAGGATTCATCGGCGGCAAAGACCTGCGTGACATGCAAGTCCAGCTCTGGGTGCAGTTCCTTCAAGCACCGGGAGCATTCCCCTGTCAGCCGTCCAGATACGTTGGCGTCCACCAAGACACCTGCACCAAGTGGGGTCAAGGTGGCGTCTACGGTAAGCTCTTCGCCCTTCGGAATGGCGATCATCTCGACGCCAATCCTCTCAGGTGCGGGGCCGGTCTGGGTGCGTTGCTCCGGCAGTGCGTCAGCGCCTTGGGCGTTCAACAATTCGCCCACATCGAACTTCAATGGTGATGTCATAACACTAGGTAGTCTACCTTGCCCCGCAAACTCCGCCTAGCGGCCAGCACAGGCAAACTTTCTGTCAAGAGTCTGTCGTTTAAAGTAAAAGGGCCTATGCCTTTCCGGATTAGCCTTTGCCCAAGCCAATGCCGTCTTTAGTGTGGAGGCATGACTTACCACTTGGCGCTAGCCTCCACGGATCCACGCAGCATCGCACTCGGATTCGCCGTGTTTAGCTGCCTTCCTGCCGCGGTATTAACCATTGCCGGCACGCTCGTGCACGCGACTCCACGGCCGGACCGTTCAGGAATCTATGGCGCTAGTGGGATTCGCCTCTTTACTGCACTCATCTGCAGCATCATTGCTGGTTTGATAGCTGGCACCATCCTGGTATTGCCCACTGGCATGGACCTTTCGGTGCTCACCGGCGCACTCATCTTTTCCCTAAGCGCAGGCGCCATTACCTGGTTTTCTCGGGAGACCATTCCCACGGCGCTTATTTCTGTAGGCACCATGCTGGTTGCCACAGGTGCGCTAGTGAGTATGTGCGCCGTGTGCTTTCCGCAGAACTTTAGTGATAGTTCTTTGACGTCACTGTCTTCCTATTTCTTTACCGCACTCGTTGCATTCCTTTTCCCTGGATTAGTGACCACAATCATTGCAGCATGTATGGCCGTCCAATCCGCCGCGCCTGCGCGTCTCACATCGAGGAAGGAAAGCAGCGCCACGTCCACACACACGCCGTTAACAGCTGCTCCCCATGCACCGAATACGGCAGTGCCCACCACACAGCCTCGCTCCCGCGCAACCTCCTGAACTGCCTGCGCTGGTAGGAAAACATAAAGGCTCTGGTGGGTGGGCAGACGGTGTACGACAAACCGTCTGCCCACCCACCAGAGCCTTTGGCCGTGCCTGATATAAGGGGCTAAACCACCCCTCACCCCTTAAGCTCCTTAGCCCGGGTGCCTCCGGGAAATGAAGCTTAAGGGCAGAAAGAATTTAAAGGTTTAGCGCTCGTTATAGCGACGCTCGTAGGCCTCGCCTTCTGCGTAGCGGGAGCCGCCCGCAACGCCGCCGGCACGTCCCGAGGGCTGGTAGTCGCCGCCGCGGGAACGGACCCCGGCACCGCCGCGCAGTGCAGAGCGGTCGGAGCTTACGGTGCGCAGCAGCCCATTGAGGGTGGTTTCAAATTCGCTTAGCTTGCCGTCTACAAACTCATCGCATTCACTGCGCAGACGGTTGGACTCAGTGTGGGCGGACTCCACGATGCGGTGTGCTTCCTCATCAGCGCGGCGCACAACTTCAGATTCCGAAACCATACGCTCTTGCTCGGCACGGCCTTCTGCCACGGAACGCTCATATTCATCGTTGGCCTGAGCGATGGTGCGGTCTGCTTCCGCGCGGGCCTGTTCCACCATGGACTGAGCGCGAGCTTCAGCATCAGCTACCAACTTGGCGGCATGCTGTTCTGCGTGGGAGACCGTGGCATCCGCCTCCTCGCGAGCATGGCCCACGATGTCATCAGCCTGCGCATTAGCGTCATTGATGGTCTGGTCCGCACGCTCTTCGGCGCCGTGCAGGATTTCATCCTGCTTATCCAAGACATCCTGCGCGTCATCAATCTCAACGGGCAGGGCGTTTCGGAGGTCGTCGAGAAGCGCGAGCATTTCATGGCGCGGAACCATGCAATTAGAGGTCATGGGGAGGCTATGGGCCTCTTCCAAGTGCTGGACTAGTTCATCTAGGGACTCAAAGACACGGTACATGCTGCGAATTTTACATGCCCTCACGTGCCAGACGTGGAGGCCACACACCGAGTGTGTACTGCGGATTTCCCCTCCAGTGCAAACAATCGCCTTCCACCCACCCACTCACACAATCTATGGCGCGTATTTACAGCACAAACTCCCCTTCTCCACTACACAAAGGCAGCACAGAAAGGGAGCTTGAAAGAAGAAGTGAGCAGCTAGATAACGCCCTGTGCCAACATGGCGTCCGCTACCTTCTTGAAGCCAGCAATATTTGCACCGGCAACGTAATCGCCTTCACGGTCATATTCCTTGGCCGTACTATCGATGTTTTTAAAGATATTGGACATGATCGCGTGGAGGCGATCATCGGTGTAATCAAACGACCAAGAGTCGCGGGATGCGTTTTGCTGCATTTCCAGCGCGGAGGTAGCAACGCCACCAGCGTTGGCTGCCTTGCCCGGCGCGAAGTTGATCTTGGATTCTTGGAAGACGTGGACCGCCTCTGGGGTAGACGGCATATTGGCACCTTCGGCTACGTAACGCACGCCGCCGTCAACGAGCTTCTTGGCAGAATCGCCATCGAGCTCATTTTGGGTGGCACACGGCAGAGCTACGTCTGCCTGCACTTCCCAGATATTTCCCCCCTTGTGGAATTCCACGCCGTTTCCAGCTTCTTCGGCGTAGGTGGAAATACGTTCACGGCGGGTTTCCTTGACGTCCTTGAGCAGCTCAATGTCCACGCCGTTAGGGGTGGTGATGTAGCCGGAGGAATCGGACATGGCCACTACAGTAGCGCCAAGCTCTTGGGCCTTGGCTGCGGCGTAGATGGCCACGTTGCCAGAACCGGAGACGATAACCTTGGCGCCGTCGAAAGACTCGCCGTGCGTCTTCATCATCTCATTGGTGAGGTAGACCGTGCCAAAGCCCGTGGCCTCAGTACGAACCAGGGAGCCACCCCAGGTCAATCCCTTGCCGGTGAGGACGCCGGATTCGTGCTGCGTGGTCAGTCGGCGGTACTGGCCAAAGAGGAAGCCGATCTCGCGGCCGCCGACGCCGATGTCACCGGCCGGCACGTCGCGGTATTCGCCAATATGGCGGTGCAGCTCCGTCATGAAGGACTGGCAAAAGCGCATGACCTCTACCTCGGACTTGCCCTTGGGATCAAAGTCAGAACCGCCCTTGCCGCCGCCGATGGGCAGGCCGGTCAGGGAGTTTTTGAAAATCTGCTCAAAGCCAAGGAACTTGATGATGCCCAGGTTGACCGAGGGGTGGAATCGCAGGCCACCCTTGTAGGGGCCGAGCGCGGAGTTGAACTGAACGCGGAAGCCGCGGTTGACCTGGATGTCGCCACTATCGTCGATCCATGGCACGCGGAAGATGAGCTGGCGTTCAGGCTCGCACAGGCGCTCCACCAGGCCGTAGTCCGCGTACTGCGGGTCTTTTTCTAGGACAATTTTCAGCGAATCCAGGACCTCAGAAACCGCTTGGTGGAATTCCGGTTCTCCCGCATTGCGCTTGAGCAATTTGTCGTAGTACTCAGAGATTTGGCTATCTACTGACATGGTGTGCATTCCATTCTGTGGGCTTGTAAGAACAGATACCAGTTTCCTATCAAACTACCGATAATGCAAGCAGGCTCGAGGCTTTAGGGAGACATACAACGCCTTTTACCAGCGACAATAAAGTTAAATATTTTCTGTAGACCGTTCGAATCTTAAGTCGCACCGTGTCCCAGCGCGGGCGGGCTTTATAATCACGGGCATGCATATTGTTGTCGCCCCAGACTCATTTAAAGGCACCGCCTCCGCGCCCGAGGCCGCAGCCAGCATTGCTATGGGGGTGCGCCAAGCGCTTCCCGACGCCACGGTGACCACCCTGCCCATGGCCGATGGCGGCGAGGGCACCGCTGCCGTCCTCGCGCAGGCAGCAGCGGCCGGCGGACAATCCGCCGAGACCATTACCCTGCCCACTACCGACGCCATTGGCCGCTTGACTCAGGCAAGCTATGTCCTCGCCGGAACCACTGCGTTCATTGACGTCGCCGCTGCCACCGGGCTGCCCGCTGTACAGGACAGCCTTGATCCGCTGCACGCCGATTCCTATGGCACCGGCGTCTTGATCGCGGACGCAGAAACCCGCGGTGCTACCTCGATCGTGCTGGGATTGGGCGGCACCGCCAGCATTGACGCCGGGATGGGCATCCTCACCGCACTCGGCGCCGCCGCGCACGACTCCCGCGACTATGCCCTACCCAAGGGCGGCGCTCCCCTAGTTCAGCTGGACCACATCGATACCGCGCAGCTCAATATCAAGGCGGGCATGCTCGACTTCACCTTGTTGGCAGATACCCGCGCTACCCCAGTGCAGGCGGCAACCATGTACGGCCCCCAAAAGGGAGCTAAAGGCGAACAAGTAGCGCTGCTGGCCGGCGCCATGCTCCAAGCATGCGCGGTTACCGGCACCGATGCAGATTCTGTATTCTATGGCGCCGCGGGTGGCCTTCCCATTGGCCTGTCCTGGCTCTCGCGCACCCTCTGGGGTGCAGACGAACACGTGCGCGTCCTGTCCGGCGGCACGCACGTGGCCGCTGCACTGGGCCTTCCGGAAAAGATCGCTTCGGCCGATCTCGTCATTACCGGCGAGGGCCGCTTTGATGAACAGTCTCTGACCGGCAAGGCAGTCGGAACCATCACGGATCTCGCCCGGCAAGCCGGAACTCCCGTGGGCATCATCGCCGGCTCCTTCGAGCATGACACCGACGCCTACTGCGTTCCCCTTAGCCAAGAAGGCTCGTTGGCCCAGCAGCTGGCGGCGGCCGCCGGGGACATCGTCAAGCAGCTCTAAGGCCGAATGGACAGCGACCACGGGAAGATTGCGGGCCGCTCATGCGCCAGCTCATCTTCAAGCAATACGTGGTCCTTGGGCAGGACTGCATGCGGGGTGAGAAGGCGCGAGAGCACCATGCCCAGCTGGTTAACCGAGCCACTCACGCCCGCCACCGCGATGTCATAGCGGTGCACGCTCGCGTCCGCAAGGTCGCGGTCCTCATGCTCGTCGCGATAATTTTGCCGCAGCTGCTCTTCCAAGCCCTCTGGAAACTGCGGCGCCTTGGGGCGGGTAACGTCAGCTGAGGAAAGCGAACCGCTCTCCACCAGCTTGTCGGTGGCGGTGGTAAAGATGTCCGCGACGCGCTCTGCTTGCGCGTTGGGAACCAAAACATCAAATTGAATAACCGGCATAGCGCCAACCCTACCCAATCCCTAAGGTGTGAAACCATGTCTGATTCTGCCCGCATCGCCCAGCTCGTCACTTCCCAAGAAGCCGATCTGGGGTGGCAGCAGGACTTTTATGAGGACCTGCACCGCCACCCCGAGCTTTCGCATGAAGAGGAGCGCACCGCCGGTCGCATCCGCGCCAAGCTCGCCGATTTTGACTGCGAGGTAGTAGAAAACATCGGCGGCTTTGGTATGGTCGCTATCTTCCGCAACGGCGATGGGCCTACCGCCCTGCTGCGCGCAGACTTCGATGGGTTGCCTGTCGAGGAAGCCACCGGCGTGTCCTATGCCGCCACTAATGGAAAGATGCACGCCTGCGGGCACGATATGCACACCACGGCGCTGCTGGGCGCTTGCGCGCTTCTCGACGCCTCCCGGAGCTCTTGGTCCGGCACTTTCCTCGCCCTTTTCCAACCGGCTGAAGAATCCTCCATGGGAGCAAAGGACATGTTGGCCGATAAACTCATCGAGCGCGTGCCGCGTCCCGATATTTGCCTTGGCCAACACATCATGCCCGGCCGAGCTGGCACTGTGCGCCACACCGCAGGCCCCATCATGGCCGGCTGCGATTCCCTGCGCATTCGCGTCTTTGGAAAGTCGGCCCATGCTTCCATGCCCCATAACTCCATCGACCCCACCTATATCGCGGCCATGATCGTCACCCGCCTCCAAGCTATCGTGGGCCGCGAAGTTGCCCCACACGAGTTCTTTGTCATCTCTGTAGGCGAGCTACACTCCGGCGATAAAAACAACATCATTCCCGAATCCGCCGAGCTCGTACTCAATACGCGCTACTACGATCCCGCACTCGCGGAAAAGATCTATGCCTCCCTCGAGCGCATGGTCAAGGCCGAGTGTGTGGCGTCCGGAAGCGAACAAGACCCAACCTTTGAGTACTACGCTCACGGCGAGGTCACCGATAACGACGCCACGGCCCACGCACCAGTGGCCGAGGTTTTCGATGCCGCCTTCGGCTCCAATTCGGTCATCGCCTCCCCTTCTACCGCCTCTGAGGACTTTTGCTATCTACCACAGGCATGGGGCGTACCTTATGTCTTCTGGCACATCGGCTGCACCCCGGAAAATGAGTTAGAAGATCCGCCTGTCAACCACCAGGCGACCTTCCTTCCGGACTACGCCCCGACCGTCTATGCCTCCACCCGGGCAGCATATGGTGCGGCATTGACCTACTTGGCAAAGCCCTAGGTACCCGGCGCGCCTTTCCCTATCCCCATTACGTTGTTAGCAGTTCCACCTCAGGGCGCCGAAGATTCATGGTCTGTCCCCCGATTGGGCGGGTTATGTTTATTTCCGTTCCCTCCGTCTGAAAGGACAGTGAAACTAGTCGTGTGATGTCTAGCGACTTTTTGGACAGGGAGTCCAGGATGTTTTTGGACGGGATGTCTAGTGGCTTTTGGACGTTTGCGGCGGTGGAATAGCTGGATGGCTATTCCATTGCATAAGCGTAGAAAGGTCGCAGATTTCGATCCCGTTCGTGACGGCAAGACGGTCACACAGTTTTGCAAAGAATTAGGAATCTCGCGGCAGACGTACCACAACATCAAAAGCCGGATAGCGCAGAAGGGTCGCGCAGGTATTGTGCCTGATTCGACTGCCCCGAAGAATCCGATTAAGAAATTTGACGAGGCCGATAAAATCGCAGTCGTCCACGCCAGGCAGGAGTTGATGGAGCAAGGCTTGGATTATGGGCCTTGGTCGATCTACTACTTCTTGGTTGACACTGTAGGCCCAGATTCCACACCGTCGCGTTCTACAATCGCCTCGTGGCTTCATGAGCTGGGATTTGTTGATGCCAATGCCCGCAAACGGCCACGCAGCTCCTATAAGCGCTTCGCCCGTGATCTCGTCGGTGAACTCTGGCAAATCGATGGACTGGTCTACCGCCTCTTTGACCATGCCCACACACATATCACGATTTACCAGATTATCGATGATGCCAGCAGATTCGATGTCGGAACCACAGCGTTCGCTCTGCCAGAAAACGGTACTGATGCCCGCGCCGCACTGGCCGCAGCGTTCGCCGCCTACGGCACTTAAGATGCCAGAGCCGCTTTCTTATTCCGACACCGCCGGATTTCCGCAGCTGCACATGAGCAGGGTCATCGACGCCGATTTCGATACCGCAGCCCACCGGCTCTTTCGCTGGGGCATCCAGCGCAGCGGCCTATTCCGCGTGAGCCCCACCCACCCAGTCGTACAAGAAGGCGCCGAGGTCACCATGGGCCTTGGCCCGTTCGATTTCCACTGCCGCGTGGTCGAGACCTTCACCGACGATGGCCGCTGCGGCTTTACCTACGGCACCTTGACCGGCCACGTCGAGCGCGGCGAGGAAACCTTCACCTTAGAGCGCCTGCGGGATGGGCGGACGCTGCTGCTTATCGATGCCGCCTCCAAGCCCTTCCTGCCCTTCTTGCGCCCGCTTGTCGATATCCCCCGCCGCATCCTTATCCGCCGGTTCTACCTGCACGCGCTGGACTAGCGCGGCAGCACAAAGGCCGCTGCCTCTCCCCCTACGGGAAAAGCAGCAGCCCAGACGTAGTTAACTACTTGCGCTTCTCGTCGAGGTTATCGCGAGCCTCGCGCACAACGTCTTTCACGCGGTTAAAGAAACCGCCCTTCTTGCCGGATCCGTCCTGGTATTCCTGCACCTTGTCTTCCAAGAAGTCCTCAGCGCGGTTGATGGCTTCTTCAACGACATTGCCGGCCTCGGTGACCTTGTCCTTCAGGTCATCGAATTCATCGCGTTCATCATCTGCCGCATCCTCTTCCGGCTGCTCCGGGGCGGTGCCGATGGTGTTCTTCTTCGGCCTCGCCCACGACGTGCTCTGAGGGCTCATAGTCCGCGTTGTCCTCATCCAGCTTTTCCTGCAGATCCGGCTGCTCGGACGCGGCGGCGACGTGTTCTTCCTCAGCACCAGCAACGACGTGGTTCTTCGGCTCGTAATCACTCTGGGTCACGGAATCATTCTGCTCATCCGCGTTCGCCGTTGCAGCGGCACCGGCAGCTACGGTTCCGGCTGCACCGGCCCCCGTTCCACCAGCTCCCGCTGCAGCAACCTTGCCGGATTCAATCTTGTTGCCCTCGGCATCAGTCGATGCCAGGTAAGTAAACTTCTCGCGGTCCACGTCTACTTCGTACCCAAGGGCGCGTGCAGTTTCTTCAGCCATTGCTTTGTACTCCTTAACTAGATCTATTCTTTCTCATCCTGGCGTTCCAGAAAGTTAAAGTGCGTGCACGGGGAACCGGAATTGGAAAACCGGAAGGCTCATTTGTGATTTCGGTGCTCCTCCCTTCAGTAAGAGATACGGCTGAGCCTCAGGCTGTCCAAAACAACCGCGTTTCGCCAAAAATCGGGCCAGAAAATGGACAAACGCGGTTACTTTATACGCTTTCCGCTCTTTACCACGATCATCTCGCCAAAATTAGCGTGCAATAAACACGCGTGCACTAGACACGCGTGCACTCCGCATGTATTCTGCCGGCATGGACACTCCAAGCAAACAAGTCGCCGACGCACTGGGACTACTTTCCCAGCGCAGCCTCCGCCGACGCATGTACGCCCACCTCACCCAGGGGCTCGGTGAAGAAATCAATGAATCCACGTATTTAGTACTCAGCGGCCTAGACCGCTGCGGTCCCTCCACTCCGAAAGAGCTCGCCACCGTTATCGGCCTGGACCGCTCGGTGGTATCCCGCCACGCCTCGGCCTTAGAAAAAGCCGGGCTCATCGCGCGCGCTACCGATCCCCGCGACGCGCGGTGGATACAACTGTCGCTAACCCCACTGGGCCAAGACAACGTCGCCGTGATGCGCTCGCGCCTGACCCAAAAATTGGAAGAGTTCCTCGCCCGCTGGCCGGAGCCCGCACAACAACAATTCGCGGAAATGCTCACCGACCTCACCAACGACGGACCGTTCGCCCACTAAACCACACACCACCATCACTCTCTCCATCATGACCACACCTCACCACGCCTTGTGAGCACACACTTCGAAGGGAACCCCTCATGCAGGAAGAAGAAAAACTCGACCCCCAGACTAGGCGGGTCGTCATCGCCCTAGTCTTCGGCTCAATTTTGCCGCTGCTAGATATCAGCATCGTCAACGTCGCCATTCATTCCATTGGCGAGGATTTCAACGCACCGATAGTTCTCGCCCAATGGGTCATTACCGGCTACGGGTTGGCCTCCACTATGGCCATTCCTCTCAGCGGCTGGGCAACGCGCCGCTTCGGCGCCAAAAATCTCTGGATTACCGCGCTGGCAGTCTTCACCATCGCTTCAATCCTGTGCGCGGTCTCTACACATATAGACATGCTCATCGCCTTCCGCATCCTGCAGGGATTCGCGGCAGGCTTCTCGGTAGCGGTGATGCAGACCCTCATCGTCACCAACGCTGGGAAGGATCAGGCCACGCGCGCCATTACCGCAATCGGCCTCCCTGCGGTCATTGCACCCGCGATTGCCCCATTACTGGGCGGGCTGCTTGTCGATGCCATCGGCTGGCGCGCCATCTTCCTCATCAACGTTCCCATCGGCATCGCAGCGATTGCGCTGGCTACCCACTACCTAGAACGGACTCCAGCAGACACAGCAGCCCAGCTGGACCGCACGGGATACCTCCTGCTCGCCCCGGGTTTGCTCGCAGTGGTCTATGGCTTTACCACCATCGGACATATGAACTCTTGGACAAGCATAATTGTCCTCGCCGCCGGAGCAGGGCTGATTGGCTACTTTGTCCTGCATGCGCTCCGGGCGCCGTCGCCGCTTATCGATGTCCGCCTATTCGCCCACCCCTCTTTTGCCTCAGCGTGGGCAACGCTGGCCATTGCGAGCACCGTGTTTTATGGCGGACTATTCCTCATTCCGCTGCATTATCAGGGCAACTACGCCTACACCGCATTGGATGCGGGACTTCTGCTGGCCCTACAAAGTGTGGGTGCGTATTTCAGCCGCTCGGCGTCGAAAAAGTTTATCGCTCGATGGGGTACGCGTAAGACCGTCTACATGTGCATTGCCGCCACTATTATCGGAACGCTACCTTTCGCCTTTCCCATCGGCCAGGCGACATGCTGGCTCATCCTTCAAGGCTGCGGGCTATTCGTGCGCGGCGGCGGCATCGGAGCCCTTACTGTGCTCACGATGTCCGCGACCTACCACGGCTTAACCAAAGATGAAGTCGTCCATGCCAGTGCTGCAGGCCGCATAGCGACCCAACTTGGCAGCGCACTCGGCGTATCCGTCTGCACGGTGCTGATGACCCTTACCCACGGGGTCGGATGGTCGACCTTCGCCTACTTCACCGTGTTCACCACGCTTATGGCGGCCACGGCCACCCGGCTCCCGCGCGGGACCGTGGTCCGGAAATAAATGGTAAAGCTCGAGGCGTTTGGCCCACCGAGGCTCCTCTTTAGGAATTCGCTTCTGCCTCCAGAACGAAAAGATGTTTACCCCAGCCAACAGCCGTGGCAGAAGAAATAAGACCGCCGCTATCAGCGACAACAGCGTTGACATCTTCCTGTGTCGGCACCTTGGTGCCGAACATGGAAAGCCTCACCAAGTCCTCTTCATAGGAATGCTCATCGCCGCCGGTTTCCTCCAGAACCTCGGAAAGGATATAAGCCCGATGGAACGCATCCCCGTGAGTGGCGCGGTCTAATTGGGCAGTCACCTCTGCGTTGCCAAAGATACTCCAGGGATCAATGAAGACTACATCAGTTGCCCACGCATAGTCCGCATCAGTGGGATTAAAGCCAGTTCCATCGCCACTCGTTTCGCACCGTTCACGAGAAGCTCCTGCGATTTCCCGTAGCACTGCTTCCGAGGAAGCATCGGTGATAACCCTGCTCTGGGCATGCTCACATCGCCGGAGAATTTCATCTGCATATACTGCACCTCCCTGGCCAATAATCAGAACGCTAGCGGTGTCATCCAGGTGCTGCTGCATCGTCTGTGCTGCGGACGGAGCAGTCCAGCCAGCGCTCATATTCTTTTGCTCAATGCGTTCGGCCGCGAGTTGCGGGTCACGGCATACATATTCTGACCACGGCAATCCCCTCTCGCCTTGAGGAGCCGCCTCACCGGTACGAAGGCTGTGTTCAAGACGCATCAGTGCCATCGCCTCAAGATGCGCAGGCCCGCTTAGCCAACGCACCACATTGGAGTCCGGGTCCGCCAGTTCCAGTCCCATTGCGGTCAGCGCGAGGGTGCGCTCGCGTACTTCGACGAGTTGAAGAGCCGCCAGGTAACGGATAAACCTCCGGAGCGCCTCCTCGTGCAGTTCTGTCGCAGCAGCAAGAGCAGGGACTGTAGTGGCACCCGCATCGATTTCTTGGAAGAGCCCTAAACGCACGGCAGTGCGGAGCGCAAAGGCTGAATTCAACTCAGCCAGATCATGGATATTGTGCAAAACACTATTGCTGCTGCTCGATGCGCTTTCTTT
Source organism: Corynebacterium tuberculostearicum (assembly GCF_022347385.1). GTDB lineage: Bacteria > Actinomycetota > Actinomycetes > Mycobacteriales > Mycobacteriaceae > Corynebacterium > Corynebacterium tuberculostearicum_M. The sequence continues at coordinate 80,297 of NZ_JAKRDT010000001.1, read as the reverse complement.
AGCGTCGCTCTGGCTGGTACGCCGCCAGTAGCCTGTGATTTCCCTATGCTCAGGGGAATTTCCGGAAGCTTTGAACAATCGCCGCAGTGTTTTCAGCCGGGACGCCTCCCCCGCCGCCCATACGTATGCTTCTCCAGTAGGCAATTGTGAATCAGCAGTCTCTTCAAAGAGCACACTAGTTTTTGCTACGAAGTCGTCGCCTTGGTCACGTATCGCCCAGTGGACGTGAACTGAATCTGGAATGTCTAAGTCTTGAATATCAGCACTCATCGGAACCTCTATCACCGCAATCGCATCATGCCCAGACGGGAGCGACTCGAGGCAGCGGCCGATTGCTGGGAGCGCAGTCTCGTCTCCGGCCAAGAAAAGCCAATCGGTATGCGTGGGTAACTGTGCACACGACTTTGGACCTGCCACAAAAATAGCGTCACCGATCCGGACATTCTGTGACCAGTTTTCGGCCAAGCCCTCGCCATGGCGAGCGAAATCAATTGCTAACCGCCCGTTAACAGCGTCAAAGTAGCGAACCGTGTATGTGCGGAAGAGATTTTTAACAGTTTCTGGCCACAGGAGGTTGCCATCTTTTTGGGCGATTGGGTGCGGCCGTTCCCCAGTTTCCGGATCCGGGAAGATGAGCCGAACGTCGTCGTCAAAACCATGGCTTATCAGCGAAGGAACGGAAATACCATCGTGTTCGTGCTCCTGGAGCTGCTCCCCGCTAAGCGTAATACGCCGCACGGATGGCGATATATCTTCGATATCTTCCACGTATAATTCCCGGTAAGAAATTGGATAGATTTCCCTGCTCCGACTGTTCCTTGGCATATTTGAGACCATTCCCCTCTCGGTCTAGATGGCTTTTAATTCACTTTGTTCGATGGCCTATTTTCTTATTAAGTTTTGCCGATACTGTGCACGCCTCTCCCAGCCCTAAGCATTTTCCGGCCCACCTACGCACCTTTTAGTGCAGTCATCGTGCTGCGCCGGTGAGCGAAGATGCGGAAAGACTGACGCTGGTTTTCCGTGCCGGAAAGGCAAGAACGGACGCACCACTACCTTTGATGCAGTCCATTGAAGAGAACGCCTTCCGATAAATCGGAAGGCGTTCATGACAACCTGCTGCAAAGGAGCGGGCCCTATCTAGCAAGTATCGGAGCCGTGCGGACCTTGACTACTTTCCAACTTTTCCAGCGTCGGCATTGTCTTGTCCAGCACCCAAGCTCGGCTCAGGCTCGTCGGGTTGTTGAGTCCAGCGACGACCGCCTCGTCACCAGCGAGAGTCGCACCGGAATTCACCTGCGGCAAATCTTTGTATCCCGGAGTATTTTCAACTTCTTCGATTGAGCCGGTGCGGTTATAAATAACCATAAAATCAGCGGCCAGGTAGGATACGTTTTCCGGAGAAAGCGTGACGCGGCCTTTATCAACTGGAACCGTACCGTCAGTCAGCTTATCCGGGAACTTCATGCCCAAATCGTAGATGAAGGATGCACCCGGATCCTCAGGGTCTGCAACGGCACCAAAGGATCCCTGGGCGAATTGAGAAACAATGCCGATTTTACCCGCGAGGTTCGGCAATTTTTCCTTCACGTCAGCGAAACGCTTCTGATCCTCATCATCGCTAGGAGGCATACACCCATGGCCTATGACTTCGTCATTGGCGTGGACGTCGGCAGATACTTCCACCACGCCTGCGTCCTCGATCCCCAAGGCAGACAAGTCCTGTCCAAACGTATCGACCAGCATGAAGGCGCGCTACGCAAGCTCTTCGGCCAATTCCTCGCCGACAATGCCTCGGTCCTTGTCATTGTCGATCAACCCAATAACATCGGCCGGTTGACCGTCGCGGTCGCCCAAGACATGGGGGCAGACGTTCGCTATCTACCGGGGCTTGCGATGCGACAGCTCTCTCGCATCCACGTCGGCAACTCCAAGACCGATGTACGCGACGCCTACGTCATCGCCCATGCCGGTCTTAACCTTCCGGACGCCCTGCGCAGTGTCGACCGCGTTGAGGAAGTCTTTATCCAGTTGAAAGTTCTCAACGGTATCGACGAAGACCTCGCCCGGGCCTACACACGCCTGATTAACCAGATGCGATCCGCGCTCGTAGGAACCTATCCTGCCTTCGAACATGTCCTGCGCGGACAAATGATTCACCGAAAGTGGATCCTCCACCTACGTGCAAAATACGGTGGCCCCACCAAGATTCGACGCATCGGCAGAACACGCCTGGCAGCCTTTGCACGCAGCCACAAAGCGCGCAATCCTGAGCCTGTCATCGATGCCATGCTTGCCGCCATCCACGCCCAGACCGTGTCCATTGCCGGCGCAGAATACGCCGAACTAGGCGTAGCAATGTCCGCCAAAGACGCGCTAGCCAAACTAGAGCATCGCAAGCAAATCGAAGCGCAGGTACTCAAGCTCATTAAGGACATTCCTCAAACCGAGATTCTTTTATCGATGCCCGGCATCGGCCCGCGTAGTGCTGCGCAGATCCTCATGACTGTTGGCGATATGTCCGACTTCCCCGATGCAGCGCACCTAGCGTCCTATGCAGGCCTATCACCACGGACAAATCAATCAGGAACGTCCATTATGTCGAATTCGCCCAACCGGGCTGGCAACAAAAACTAAAGAACGCCCTATGGCAATCGTCTTTTGCATCGATCAGATTCCACGAGCGTTCCCGGCAATTCTATGAACGAAAACGCAAAGAAGGCAAAAGACACAACGCCGCAGTCGTCGCACTCGCACGCCGACGCTTCAACGTTCTCTTCGCCATGATGCGCAGCGGCGAGCTCTACCGAGACATCCCCACAGCGCAGGAGGCCACAGCAGCCTAAAACCACCAGAACCGCTCCTCAAGCCGATTGAGCAGCAAGCCCAATCGGCTCCTCAACGGGCCCGAAAACAACATCGCCGAAGTGAAGCAGAAGCCCTCCACACCCCCAACAACCTCACCCATGAAGTTGACAACCTATATAGGAACACCCCCCTGCAAGGCTGCGCCAATCCTATTAAGCTGGCAGACGTTTCGTGACTTCCCACTAACTTAAGGTTTCACATGAGCCAGCCACGGCACTCTGTTTTCGAATCCACCGTTCCCTCCCATGTTCGTGCGGCCTCCGGTGTGAGCCCGCACAGCGCTTCCTACCGCAAGTTCTGGTCGGGCCTATCCGGCGCCGTCATGGAGCAGATTGCCGATAACTGGGAGCGCACCCGTTCCGCCTATGCCGCGACCCGCCAGCAGCATTACTTCTCTGCGGAGTTCCTGCAGGGCCGCGCGCTGCTCAATAACCTCACCAACCTGGGCTTGGTCGACGATGCCAAGGCAGCGGCCACCGCTGCCGACCACGAGCTGAGCGATGTCCTCGAAGCTGAGCACGATGCCGCGCTTGGCAACGGTGGCCTCGGCCGTCTTGCCGCTTGCTTCCTCGATTCCGCTGTCACCCAGGACTACCCCGTCACCGGTTATGGCCTGCTTTACCGTTACGGCCTGTTCCGCCAGTCCTTTGAGAATGGCTTCCAGAAGGAACAGCCTGATGCGTGGATGGAAAACGGCTATGACTTCATCATCCGCCGCGCCTCCGAACAACGCCACGTCCACTTCGATGACATGGACGTGCGCGCCATTCCCTATGACATGCCTATCACCGGCTATGGAACCGATAACGTAGGCACGCTACGCCTGTGGAAGTCCGAGCCCATCGATGAATTCGATTACGATGCCTTCAATTCCCAGCGCTTTACGGAGGCCATTGTCGATCGCGAGCGCGTCATGGACATCTGCCGCGTGCTCTACCCCAACGACACCACCTACGAAGGCAAGGTGCTGCGTGTGCGCCAGCAATACTTCTTTGTCTCCGCATCCCTGCAGACCATGGTGGATAACTACATTGCCCAGCACGGCGAGGACCTCACCGGTTTTGCGCAGTACAACTCCATCCAGCTCAATGACACCCACCCAGTGCTCGCCATCCCAGAGCTCCTGCGCATTTTGCTTGATGACCATGGACTGAGCTGGGATGCGGCGTGGAAGATCGTCACCGAGACCTTCGCCTACACCAACCACACCGTGCTCGCAGAGGCCCTGGAGAGCTGGGAAGTGTCCATCTTCCAAAAACTGTTCTGGCGCATCTGGCAGTTGGTGGAAGAAATCGATCGCCGCTTCCGCGAAGATATGGCCCATCGCGGCCTGGATCAGGGTCGCATTGACTACATGGCGCCGGTGTCCAACGGACAGGTTCACATGGCCTGGATCGCCTGCTACGCCGCTTACTCCATTAACGGTGTCGCCGCCCTGCACACGGAAATCATCAAGGCCGATACGCTGTCCGAGTGGCATGAGCTCTGGCCAGAAAAATTCAACAATAAGACCAATGGCGTCACTCCGCGCCGCTGGCTGAAGATGTGCAACCCGCGCCTGGCAGAACTGCTCACCCAGCAGGCTGGTTCCGATGCGTGGGTTACAGATCTCACCCAGCTTGCCCAGCTCGCCGAGAAGGCAGACGATGCTGACCTACTACGAGAACTGATCGCCATCAAGCAGGCCAACAAGCGCGACTTTGCTAACTGGGTAAAAGACCACCAGGGCGCCGACGTTGATCCCGGTTCCATCTTTGATGTACAGATTAAGCGCCTGCACGAGTACAAGCGCCAGCTGATGAATGCCCTCTACGTCCTTGACCTCTACTTCCGTATCAAGGACGAGGGCGAAACCGTGCCGAAGCGTACTTTCATCTTTGGTGCCAAGGCCGCGCCGGGCTATGACCGCGCCAAGGCGATTATTAAGCTCATCAACACCATCGCAGACCTGGTCAATAATGACCCGGCCACCAAGGACATCATCCGCGTCGTCTTTGTAGAGAATTACAACGTCTCCCCCGCAGAGCACATCATCCCGGCCGCTGATATCTCCGAGCAGATTTCTGTGGCTGGCAAGGAAGCCTCCGGCACGTCCAATATGAAGTTCATGATGAACGGTGCCCTGACCTTGGGCACCATGGATGGAGCAAACGTAGAAATCGTCGAGGCGGTTGGCGAGGACAACGCTTATATCTTCGGCGCCCGCAATGAGGAGTTGCCGCAGCTGCGCGCCGAGTACAACCCGGGCGAGCTTTACCAGAGCGTGCCAGGCTTGGCCCGCGTACTGGATGCGCTTGTCGACGGCACCCTGGGCGCAGACAATGCCGGTATCTTCGGCGATCTGCGCGCCTCGCTTCTCGACGGCTTCGGGGAGCACGCCCAAGACCAGTACTACGTCCTAGGTGACTTCGCCGACTACCGCGAAACCCGTGACCGCATGGCTGCCGAATACGAGGCAGACCAACTTGCCTGGGCCAAGAAGGCGTGGCTGAATATCTGCTATTCCGGTCGTTTCTCCTCGGACCGAACCATCGCCGACTACGCAAACGAGGTGTGGAAGATCCAACCGACCCCGATTTCCCAGCGCTAAGAAAAGGTCCTGCCCTTCGCTTCCACGGCGAAGGGCAGGACCTTTATGTAGGCGGTGTGCCTGATGCTGTTTAGCGCAGGCCCACGCGCTTGAGCTGCTCATAAATAGGCTTCAAGTCAATGTTAAGCACACCCATCTGCGTAGCTAGGAAGCCGAGGCCGCCGACAACTGCGCCCAGAATCCCCAGACCCGTAGCTAGACCAGCAGCAAAGCCCTTGCTGCTGCCTTCCTTGCCGGCATCAGCGTCATCGGACGGGTTGGCAGCGTCTTCTGGCTGCTCTGGGTCGCCTGCTTGGCCGGTGCCATCGTTCCACCACTCATCAAAGGTCAAGTTGGCTACCAGGGTGTTATCGATGTAGTCACCGCGGACCGAATCGGTTCCAGAGGTACGGGCCATGATGTCCTCGGAGCCGGCGCCCTTGAAGAAGAACGGCACCAACTGGTTGGTGTGCTGACCGGAGTACCAACCGTGGCGAGCAACCTTGCCCTTCTCACCTTCCATAGCGTTGAAGCGGTTATCCGCCTCAGGGTTATCCTCAGTCGGAGCCTCGTTCGCACCGGAGAGATAGCCGGTTTCGTGGTCTGCGGTAACAACCAGCAGGGTCTCCTCCCACGAAGAGTTCTCCTCTACCCACTTGATGGCGGCATCGACCGATTTGTTGAAGTCCTGGGTCTCTTCGATGTCGCGCACCGGGTTATTGCCGTGTCCAGCCCAGTCGATGGCACCGCCCTCGATCATGACGGAGAATCCATCCTCATCCTGCCCCAGTGCGTTGAGTGCGCCGGTGGTCATGGTGGGGAGATCCACGACGTCGTTAAGCGGGTCAGAGTACGGCTCCTTCGTCTCGCCAGAGCGGGAGTTCTGCAAGGTGGATCCTACCTGTGCGATACCCCAGTACTTCTGGCCCGGCTTGACGTCGCCTTCCGCCAGTTTCTTGAAGTCATCGTTGGACTCAAAGTAGTTCCAGTCGGTCTCGCCGGCGGAAAGCTTGGCGTAGTCCTCCTCGTACATAAAGCTGTAGTCCGGAGTATCGACCTTTTGGTGGTCATTGTCGTAGAACGGGTGACCAGCTGCCATGACAACGTCAAGGTCGCTGCCGAGCATCTCACGGCTAATGTCCTGCAGCTTATCGCGGTCCTTGTTGTGCGCGGCCCACGCCGCCGGAGTGGCTTCGGAATAGAGAGTGTCTGATGGTTTGTGTGTGGGTACCTAACCCGCATAAGGAGATGGACCAGAATGACTACTGTGGCGAGACGAGATCCGGCTGATAAGGCCAAGATTGATGCGATTGAAAAGAAGCTTCTTGCTAACCCTGAAATCGCGAAACTGATTGATAACCTAGGCACATCCACCACGGATGCCAACGACCTAGTTCGCGGCATGCTACAAGCCTCGATTACCAGAGGCCTCAACGCTGAAATGGATGCCCACCTAGGCTACGAGTCTGGCGACAGGAGCGCTAAAGCTGCAGCTAGAACAGACAATCACCGCAACGGGTCGTATCCAAAGACCGTGGATTCTAACTACGGGCCAGTCACCGTTGATGTGCCAAGAGATCGGGCTGGAACATTCTTGCCAACTATGGTCCCTAAAGGCTCGAGGAGATTGACTGATGTCGATGACATGATCGTTAGCTTGTACGCCGGTGGGATGACAATTAGGGATATCCAGCATCATATGGCAACGGCGATGCGTGTTGATATTTCCCATGAGACGATTTCAGCGGTTACTGACGCCGTCCTCGATGAGGTCATGATCTGGCAAAACCGCCAGCTAGACGAGTTCTACCCGGTCATTTTTCTCGATGCGTTGCGCATTAAAGTCCGCGACGGCGGCCGAGTAGTCAACAAATCTGCGTACATGGCAATCGGCGTGGACCTGGACGGTATTAAGCACATTTTGGGATTGTGGATTGCCAAAGAAGAAGGCGCTTCATTTTGGGCGCAGGTATGCGCCAATCTTTCTAACCGTGGGGTTAAAGACGTCTTTATCGTCTGCTGTGACGGGCTGAAAGGCTTGCCGGAAGAAGTAAAGGCAACCTGGCCGAACTCTATGGTGCAAACCTGTATCGTGCACCTGATTCGTGCCGCTAACCGGTGGGTAGCCTACGGAGATCGCCGGGGCGTATCGGCCGCGTTGAAAAAGATTTACACCGCCACGGACGAGTCCACAGCTAAGGCTGCCTTAGACGAATTTGAAGCCTCTGAATTGGCAGAAAAGTATCCACGCTCAGTCAAAGTCTGGCGAGATGCATGGGCGCGTTTCGTACCGTTTCTCCAGTTCCCACCAGCAGCCAGCAAGGTCATTTACACGAAGAATTCGATTGAATCATTCAACAATGAACTGCGGAAAGCTACCCACAACAGGGTGCAGTTCACTAACAATGAATCAGCGCTCAAGACGCTATGGTTGATGATCTGCAACATCGAAGACAAACGAGCCGCAAAGAGGGCAAAGCAAGGCAAACGAGTCTCAGCAACAGCCGGCAGACTCATGGAAGGAGCCCGAGTTTCCGGCTGGAAACAAGCCATTAACCAAATGGCCGTGGCCTACCCCGACAGCTTCGACAAATACCTATAAACCTAGCCCCACACACAACCAACTTGATACCCTCCGAACAAGCAAGCATTGATAGATGCAGGTCTGCACTACATTTTGTCGGTGAAACCCCACCGTGCCTGAGGTGATTGAAACCTGGCGGCGGGAAATCCCTGGTGAAGCCTACGCCCACGGCCAGATCTGGACACAAGCCTCGGCAAGCGATGCGCGCAAACACACAACCCCGAATACGGTGACCCACTTCCAGTACTCCTATGATCGGGCCAGACGCGGCCTGCGCGGAATCAAAGAGCAAGTCGCAAAAGCCAAACGCGCTGTTGACGGCGAAATCGCCATTAAGCGCAACCGCTATTTCGATCTTTCCACCCCGAACAAGAAGGTCAACTACGCTCTTGCTGCCAAACACCGAGCCCTAGCCGGAATTAAAGGCTATGAAACCGACCTGACCGCTCTTCCCGCCCAGGAGGTTATCGGGCATTACCGCAGGCTATTCCACATTGAAAATGTCGTATCGGATGTCGAAATCAGACCTGAAAGCACGCCCAATCTATGCGAGGAAACAAAACTCGATCACAGCACATCTCAATATTGTGATGGCAGCACTAGCCGTGACCCACCTGATGGAGACCCGCAGTGGTCACTTCATCAAACGCCTCGTGAGAACACTCAAGAAATACCGCAGCTTTCAACTCGTCGTTGGCGGCGAAACCATTCACGCCGCCGTACCATTCCCGCCCGACCTCACTGCCACCATCCAAGTAATCACCGGCCGCGAACTTCCGCACAAAATTGGCCTAAGTCAGGTTAGAAGGGAATCAGCACACCGTCTCGTGGGATTCGTGCTCTGGGTGCTCAATCTGGATGGTGGAGTGCTCGATACCGTGTTCGCGCAGGGCCTGCTGGGCGGCATCCAACAGCGGGCCGGTGCCGACGGTGCCGTCGCGCACGATATGCACGGTCGTGAGCACGTTCACGCCGTCCAGGCTCCACAGGTGCAGGTCGTGGATGTCAGCAACGCCCTCGACCTGCCGCAGCGCGGGCTCGATCGCACTGGCGTCGAAGTCCGCCGGGACTTGCTCGAGCAGCACGCTCGCCGAAAGCCGCATGAGCTGCCAAGCGCGCGGCAGCACCATCGCCGCGATCGCTAGGGAGGCGATCACGTCCGCCGCCACAAACCCCGTGGTCAGTACCACGATGCCGGCCACGATTACTGCGATCGAGCCGAGCATATCCACTAACACGTGCAAGAACGCGCCCTCCACGTTGATCGAGGATTTGCGGTGCCGGTGCAGAACCCACGCCGATAGCGCATTCGCCACCAGGCCGATCACCGCGATGATCAGCATCGTTTTTCCCTGCACTTCGGCCGGGCTCTGCAGGCGGCGCACCGCCTCGACGACAATCCACACCGAGATCGCCAGCACCATCACTGCGTTCGCCAGTGCAGCAAGCACCTCCACTCGTCGGTAGCCGTACGTGGCCTGAGCCGATGCTTGTCGGCGCCCAACCAACACCGCTAACACCGCGATGATCAACCCCGCAGCGTCGGAAAGCATGTGCATCGCATCCGCCATCAGCGCCATCGAACCCGCCAACCAGCCGCCGATCAGCTCCGCGAAGAAGACGGTGCCGGTAATGCCTAGCGCAATCAAGAGTGCGCGCAGCGGCGTGCTGGAGTGATCGTGGTCGTGGTGCTCGTGTGCCATGCACTCAGCCTATCCCCGTCGACGCTTATTGACAATTAATTGAAAATGGATGGCGGTAAGCGCAGCCACTGAGGCCAAGTCGGCCTGATTTAGGTCATTGTGCAGTTGTCCTTTGAATGTGTAGAGAAGCTGAAACATGAACAACCAAAAAGTACTGCAGCCGCATGTCAGGAAAGCAACCGCTGAGTGTACTCGAGGTAAATATAAATCTACATTTGTATAAATGTATATAGAAAAGCGCCGCGAGCCGTGGAACGTGTTAAAGGGTGGGTCGCGGCGCTCGTGCCAAAAATCTACTTCTTGGTTTCACCCAACAAGTGACACTGAATCATGTTGGTGTTGCCAGCAATTCCTGGAGGAGTACCAGCAATGACGACAATCATGTCGCCTTCCTCGTACCTGTCCATCTCCAGCAATGCATCATCGATAGCTTCCATCATGTCATCGGTGGACTTAACGTGCGGGCTCAAGAAGGTCTCAGCACCCCACGTCAAAGCTAGCTGGGAGCGAACCGCTGGGTCCGGCGTAAACGCCAACAGCGGAAGCTGGGAGTGCAGGCGAGCCACGCGCTTAGCGGTATCGCCGGAGGTAGTAAAGGCTACGATGGCCTTTGCATTGAGGCGCTCGGCAATATCGCGGGCGGAATAGGACACCACACCACGCTTGGTGCGCGGAACGTGGGACAGCGGTGGAACCTTGCCACCATCTTCAGCATTAGCCACGATCTTGGACATGGTGCGCACGACGTTCTGCGGGTCAATACCCACGGAAGTCTCACCAGAGAGCATGACGGCATCGGCGCCGTCGAGAACGGCGTTAGCTACGTCAGAAGCCTCTGCACGGGTCGGGCGCAGGTTGGAAATCATGGAATCCAACATCTGGGTAGCCACGATGACCGGCTTAGCGTTCTCGCGAGCAATCTGGATAGCGCGCTTCTGGAACAGTGGCACGCGCTCCAGCGGCACCTCAACACCGAGGTCGCCTCGAGCAATCATGATGGCATCGAATGCCAGCACGATGGACTCGAGCGCGTCTACCGCCTCGGGCTTTTCCAGCTTGGCAATGACCGGAACGCGGCGGCCCTCTTCGTCCATAATCTCGTGGACCTTATCCACGTCTGCTGGGGAGCGGACGAAGGACAGCGCCACGAGGTCAACGCCAAGGTTCAAAGCGAAGCGCAGGTCAGCGATATCCTTTTCCGACAAAGCCGGCACGGAGATATCCATGCCAGGAAGGGAAACGCCCTTGTTATTGGAAACCGGGCCACCTTCGGTGACCTCACAGACGACGTCGTTGCCGTCGACTTCCTTGCAAACAACGGCAACCTTGCCATCGTCGATCAGCAGGCGGTCACCTGGCTTGGCGTCCTTGGCCAGGCCCTTGTAGGTGGTGGAAACGCGGTCATGGGTGCCTTCGATATCGTCCACGGTGATGCGGACGATCTGGCCGTTATCCCACTGCTCCTCGCCGTTGATAAAGCGGCCAAGGCGAATCTTGGGACCCTGAAGGTCCGCCAAGATACCTACGGCGCGGCCGGTCTTATCGGTGGCCTGGCGCACCCAGTTGTAATTCGCCTCGTGGTCTGCATGCTCGCCGTGAGACATATTCAGGCGGGCAACGTCCATGCCGTCCTGTACGAGGCGCAAGATGCCGTCCTCGCTAGCAACGGCAGGGCCGAGAGTACAAACAATCTTCGTTCTTCTATCCAGCATTATTGGCCTATTCCGTCGGGGGAAATTGAACACTCCCCAACCTACTCCTTCGAAAAGATTGGGGCCACAATTTTTTGGTTCCATTTTCTGAACGGACACCACAAAATGCCCCATTTCCCACAAAACCAAATCTAACCGGGCAAACTTGGGCAGTATTTACGTCGATAATGAACCCGGTTGCTGCCCATCAGATACCGCGTGCTCAGGGCTGTGCTCATCAGTATCCCGGCGCTCCGCCCAATACTTAGGATCTACCTCTTCGGGGGACTCTGGCCCCTGGCGGTGTCTATCAAGCACGAAGAAGACAATCGCGGCGATGATAAAAATCGCTAGGGAGACGATGATATTCACGCGGATCCCAAAGATATGGGTCGCCTCATCGGAACGCATCCCTTCAATAAAGAAGCGGCCCAATGTATATCCCATGACATAGAGGGCAAAGACGCGGCCGTGGCCCAACTTCCAGGCCTTATGAGCCCACAAGAGGAAAAGGCAGACCAGGACATTCCACACGAGCTCGTACAGGAAGGTCGGGTGCACCGACGTCATGACCTCACCCGTGGAGTGTCCGGAAACGGGAGCATAGCCGCCGTTCTCATTGACGCGGTAATAGATATCTAAAGCCCACGGAACGTCGGTCGGGCGCCCATAGAGCTCTTGGTTAAACCAGTTACCTAGGCGTCCAATCGCCTGCGCAAGGACGAGGCCTGGCGCCACCGCATCAGCAAAGGGGCCGAGCGGCACCTTCTTCACTTTGAAAAGCACCCACAAAGCTAGTGCGCCCAAGGCTACGGCGCCCCAAATGCCCAGGCCGCCATTGGTAATCTTCAGCGCGTCCGCGGGATTGCAGCTATCACAGAAGTACTTCTGGTTATCGGTAATGACGTGGTAAAGACGCCCGCCAATGATGCCGGCTGGAATGACCACGATGGCGGCATCCCATACTGTGTCTGGGTTACCGCCGCGTGCGGTGTAGCGGCGTAAGGTCATTCGCAGGGCGACGATAATCCCTACGATGATGCACAGCGCATAGGCACGAATGGGAATGGGTCCCAACTGCCACACGCCCTGCGGTGGAGACGGAATATTTGCAAGAATTTCTGTGTGCACGTAGCTAGTGTGCCTTATCCCCCACCCCACCAGCTAGTTGGGGCCTTAATCTATCTTGCGCGCGGGGCACGCTGGATGCTGCCCGGCAGCCACCAAGGAGCGCGCCAGCGCCGTAGGATCTTGGGCAGCCATGACGGATTCGCCCACCAAAACTGCATCGGCGCCGCGTGAAGCATAGTGAAACAGATTGCGCGCGTTGTTTACCCCGCCTACTGCGATGCGCAGGATGGATTCTGGCAGGCCTGGGGCGATATCATTAAACGCCTCGCGGTTAATGGCATCCGAAGCCAACGACCACGCATTGATGGCGATGACGCTACTTCCTGCCTTGATTGCGCGGTCGACCTCTGCGCAGTTGCGTACCTCTACGATGGCGGTCATACCGAGCGATTCCACGCGGTCTAAAAGTGCCTCCAGGCGAGCTTGCTCTAAGAGCTCTACCTGCAGCGGAATGGCATCGGCCCCAAAGCACCTGGCTTCATGAATTTGGTAAGGGTCCACGATGAGATCGCGCGACATCATGGGAATATCAATCGCAGCACGGGCAGCTGCCATGTCTTCTAAAGAACCGTGGAAGCGGCGGAAATCAGTCTGGCATGCCATGAGATGTACGCCGCAGTGTTCAAAGGTGCGGGCCCATTCCGCCATCTGTTCCGCAGAGCCAACATGAGCGATCTCGCCGCCGTAGGGTACGGCGCGCTTGAGCTCCGTGATGACCGAGCAGCCTGTACGCAGCAGAGCCGCGCGGGCATCCCGGGGAGGTTCCATGTCACGCGAGCGCGCCTTCACCTCTTTGAAGGACACGCGAGCTTCCCGTGCAGCGACGTCCTCCAAGACTCCTGCAACAAGGTGGTCAACGGCAATGGGCGTAGGCATCAGCACCTCCCTCCACGGGCGATTAAGATCACACTTAGGTTAACCTGCTCGCGTGCCGTTCCGGAAATTACACAGGAAACGGGGCTATTTTTTGTCCATATCAGTGGGATCGATATCACTATCAAGCGCGTCCCACATCACACGGCCAGAGTCAGATGAGGTTTCCAAATCCTCCTCCAGCTTTGCTTGTCGTGCTGCTGGGGTTTCGTATTTGCTAGACGCCTTAGCCTTATCCACGCCTGGATTGCGCGCAAGCATCACTGCACCGAATAGGGCTGCTGCCGCACCTATGAGGGCCAGAATTGGTCCCAGGGAATGCACCTCGGTGGAAACGACGGTGGCCCAGTCAGAGATCTGGGCAGAATCAACGGCGTTTTCATTGGCCGAAGCTCCCTGCAGGATCTTCTGCGCGCGCTCGGCGTCCGCGCCCGCAGTCAGCAGGCTCACCGGGGTCCATGCGCTGGCCGCGGCCGCGAGGGCGCACACAACCCCCACCACTCGCCTACCGACGCGCCGCAGCGCCATCCCCGCGACGGCACCGGCTACCAGAACGAGGGTCAAGGCCATGATCTCCAGCGACCATGCCGAGCCAATGATGTCATTGGCCGCAGAGCCGGCCTTGTCGTCCTCGCTGGCGGCGACCACCCACGTAGCACGGGAGGACAGCCACACTACGATGGCTCCAACAGCGATAAGTAGTGGTCCAAGGCGTCTAGCCTTCACGGTTGCCCTCCTAGGAGATCGGTGGCGTCAAAGCACGTGCGGTCGCCGGTATGGCAGGCGCCGCCGCGCTGCCGCACGGTCAGCAGAATAGTATCTCCATCGCAGTCAAGGCGAACGCCCAGCACCTCTTGGGTATTTCCAGAAGTTTCTCCCTTGACCCAATGCTCATTGCGCGAGCGCGAAAAATACGTTGCCTTGCGGGTGGCGAGGGTATGGGCCAAAGCGTGGTCATCCATCCAGGCCATCATCAGCACCTCACCAGACTCAGCTTGGGCAATGGCCGGCACCAAGCCTTGGTCATTGCGCTTGAGCTGCTTGGCGATGCCCCCGTTAAGTTCATAGTTGCCCGGGGTACTCATCGGCGCACCTCGTAGCCAGCAGCGTCCAGGGCGTCTTTCACGTCGCTGATTTCTACCTCACCGAAGTGAAAAATGCTTGCTGCCAAGACGGCATCGGCGCCGGCTGCAACGGCCGGTGGGAAGTCTGCGGCGTTTCCCGCGCCGCCAGAGGCGATAACGGGAATGGTCACCGCCGCGCGCATGGCGCGCAGCAATTCCAGGTCAAATCCTTCCTTTGTGCCATCCCCATCCATTGAGTTGAGGAGGATCTCCCCTACGCCGAGTTCTTCGCCGCGGCGTGCCCATTCGATGGCGTCGATCCCGGCCGATTCCGTACCACCGTGAGTGGTCACCTCAAAGCCGGATGGCGCATACTCTTCGCGGCACCGGCGAGCATCAACAGACAGCACGATGCATTGGGCCCCGAAAGTCTCAGCCATTTCGCGCAGCAGTTCCGGATTCTTAATGGCCGCGGTGTTTACAGAGACCTTATCCGCCCCAGCGCGCAATAATTCCCTGACGTCATCAACGCTGCGGACTCCGCCACCCACCGTCAACGGGATAAATACCTGGTCTGCGGTGCGGCGCACGACCTCGAGCATGGTGGAGCGGCCTTGTTTAGAAGCAGAGACGTCCAAGAAGGTAAGTTCATCGGCTCCTAGGGCGTCATAGCGCGCGGCCAGCTCCACTGGGTCGCCGGCATCGCGCAGGTTGTCAAAGTTGATGCCCTTGACCACGCGACCTTGGTCCACGTCTAGGCAGGGGATCACGCGTACGGCTACAGCCATGGCGGCCGCCTCCTTTTTAGGGTTTAAATTTTAGCGGTGAACAGTACCGGTATGACGAGACAAGATATCCACGATGGTGGCATGAACCTGCGGGGTACCTGCCACCATGCCGCGCGACTGCGCGGTCCACGGATTTCCTTCCGGATCGGTGACAACGCCACCAGCGGCCTGGATCTGCAGTGCGCCCGCGGCGTTGTCCCATGGATGCGGAGAGAAGTTAATCGCGCCATCGAACACTCCCTGCGCGACGAAGGCATTATCAAGTCCTACGGAACCGGTCATTCGCGGGCGCAGTCCGGTCTCGCGCAGCTCGTGGAAAATGTCGGTGGGCAGGTGGGAAGAGCAGCCCACGTGGCCGCGTGCTTCATCAAAGCCCATCGCGTCTTCCCCACCACCGAAACCAGCGGCAGGCCCACCTACTGAGCGCAGTGGGGAGCCATCGCAGGTGACCAGACGGCGCCCCAGGAGCGGGAAGTCAGATACCGCGGCAACGGGCGCACCCTCATGAATGAGCGCCACTAGGATGCCGGCCATGGGGTTTCCGGCAGAGTAGTTTGCGGTGCCATCGATCGGATCTACCACCCACACGGTATCGAGCACGCTGCCGCCTGATTCTTCTCCATAGACCGGGATGCCGGTCATCTGGGTCAAGATATCGCGCAGCTGTTGCTCGATGACGAGGTCTACCTCGGTGGCGAAATCTCCCTGCCCCTTAAAACGGGCGGGCGCAGCTCCGAGGCCGGAGCGAAAAATGGGTTTTACTTGGTCTACGGCCGCCTCCGCGAAGGCCACCAACTCGCGGGGTTCCATCATGACTTAGTTGTCCTCAGGGTCGTAAGGGTCAATGGTTTCTTCCGCCGGCAGCGGCTCTACCTCGGCCACCGCAGCGAGTGCTTCGTCGAGGGTGAAATTCCCCTCGTACAGGGCCCTGCCAATAATGGCGGAATCGATGCCCTCATTTTCATAAAGCGCGAGCTCGCGCAGGTCTTCCAGGCTAGAAATGCCACCAGAGGCGGTGATTTTTGCCTCCGTTGCCATCGCCACCTCGCGCAGGAGCTCAATATTAGGTCCGGTGAGCATGCCGTCTTTCGACACGTCGGTCACCACAAAACGTTGGCATCCGGCTGCATCCAGGCGCTCGAGTACCTCCCACAGATCGCCGCCATCGGAGACCCAGCCATTGCCGGCGGTACGCCATTCGCCGCCATCTTCGCGCACGGCGAGATCCACGGCGACCTTATCTCCGTAGCGCGCCAGGATGTCCTCGATCCATTCCGGCTGCTCTAGAGCAGCCGTGCCGATACTAATGCGCTGCGCGCCGGTAGCCAGCGCGCGCTCCACCGCGGCATCATCCCGGATGCCGCCACTAAGCTCCACATGTACGCCCAGCTCACGAGTAATCGTCGCCATTTCTGCGTGATTGGAGCCCCGGCCGAAAGCCGCATCCAAATCCACAAAGTGCAGCCAGTGTGCGCCTTGGGATTGCCACTTTTGCGCGGCATCGCGCGGGGAACCGTACGAGGTTTCGGTGCCTGCTTCGCCTTTATCTAGGCGCACGGCTTGGCCTTGAGATACATCGACTGCTGGCAAAAGCGTAAAAGTCATATCCTTCATCCTACCTAGAGCGTGCGCATCCAGTTTTCCAAAAGCTGTGCACCGGCGTCCCCGGATTTCTCCGGGTGGAATTGGGTCGCCCACAGGGCACCGTTTTCTACCGCCGCGACGAACCTATCACCCGCGTGCTCGGCCCAGCTCACCTGCGGCGGACGGGTGATTTCCGTTTCCAATTCCCATCGGCGAACGCCGTAGGAATGCACGAAATAAAACCGCTCGTCTTCGGCTACCCCGGCAAACATATCGCTGCCGACGGGTACCTCTACGGTATTCCACCCCATGTGCGGCAGCACCGCAGACTGCAGCTTTTCCACGGTGCCGGGCCACTCGCCGCAGCCGGTGGAGTTGATGTTGTGTTCCACTCCGGCGTCGAAAAGCACCTGCATGCCTACGCAAATGCCCAACACCGGCCGCTCTCCTGCCAAGCGCTGGCCGATGACCCGAGGGCCCTGCACCGCCCGTAGCCCGCGCATGCAGGCAGCAAAGGCACCCACGCCAGGGACAAGCAGACCGTCCGCTTCCACCGCTTCTTTAGGGTCCGCGGTAACGGTGACGTCCGCGCCCACTCGCTCCAGCGCGCGCTGGGCCGAGCGCACATTGCCCGCGCCATAATCCAATAATGCGACCGTCTTTGCCATGGGCTATACCTTACGCATGCGGCGCAGGCGCGTCCGGATATCGTTGGTTTCGCTCACGCGGGTGCGCCCGAGGACAAAATCTGCCAACGTCATCACAACGCCTGCGACGAGGATGACCACGCCGGCCCCAAAAGCCCCCGCATAGCCGTAGCCGGCAACCAAGGCGCCCAAGAGGGTCGAGCCCAAGCCGGTGCCGCCGTCATAGAAGATATTCCAGATGGCCGAAGCCTCCGAGACGCGTTCGCGCGGCAGGCGGTCAAACATCGACAGCAGGGCCTCATTTTGCGCAATACCAAAGGCACCGCCAAAGAGGAAGGCACCCAGCACGAGCCACCACACGGAACCATCGAGATAAAGAGGAACGGCAATGGCAAGCACGCCCAGGATCGCCATTACCTGGCTGGGAATGTAGAGCCGGCCAGGAGTGCCCACGCGGTCTGCCACCATGCCGGCAAAGTAGCGGAAAATCATGGCGGCGCCGCCCACGATGGACAGCATGAAGCCGGCCAAGCTAGCGCCGCGCTCGGCATCAAGTTCTTGCACCGCCGGCGGCAGGAAGGATGACACGGCGCCATAGCTCATTGAAAATGTCGTTAGCGCCAGCGCAGGAACGAGCACCAGCTTCCACGTAGGAACGCGGATCAGGTTCGGCTCCTCTTCAGTATCGGAGGCGAGGGTGACCTTAATCTTGGGAATGCGCAGGCACAGACCAAAGCCCACAAAGCCAATGATGCCGGCGGTGATATACGTCGAGGCATAACCCAGCTTTTCCGCCATGATCAATCCCAGGGGCAAAAAGACCATCTGGCCCAGGCCGGTAAAGACACCAATCATGCCAGTAGCCTTGCCCAGCAAGCGTACGGGCGCCAGTTCCGCAATAAGCGCGGACTCAGAAACGGTCAGCGCGCCAAAGCCGACGCCGCGCATGGCAGAAAAGAGCAGGACTACCCAGGCATCAGTTCCCAGTAGGTGGCCAAAGGCAGGTACACCCAGGGTGAAAGCGGACAGCGCCATCACACGGCGGTAGCCCCACCGGCGCAGGAGCCATGGGGAAATGATCTGGGTCAGCACGGTAAAGGCCATGAAGATGCCTGTGGATGAGCCCGCCAAGGTTGCTGAGCCGCCGGAGTCAATAACCGCTAGCGGCACCACTGGAAGGAGGATGGACCACGCACCGAAGGCTGCGGCGATAGCCAACATGGTCGCGGTATAGCCCGGAACCTTCCAGATATTAGTTTCTTGGGTTGTGCTCATTTACCAAACGCTCCTACCATCCACGAGATTGCTGCTACCACGGTGATTGCGGCCAAAAGAGAGGCTACTACTGTCATTGCCTTCGACCCCTGTTGGTAGGCAGACCATGCGCCTCCCACCAGCATGCCAGCCACGAGAAAGAGGACCAAGATCATAAAGTGCATGCGTTCTAGAGTGCTCCCTTCGTCGATGGAATTCCAGTCTGGCGGGGGTCGAATTCCACCGCACCGCGCAGTGCACGCGCTACGGCTTTAAACTCCGCTTCCGTAATGTGGTGCGGATCGCGCCCATAGCGCACGTTGAGGTGGAGCGTTACCGCAGCGTGGGTGGCGAGTGTTTCAAAGAAGTGGCGGTTTATCACGGTGGCGTAATGCCCACCGATGGTCTGCCACTGCAGGTGCTCTGGTTCGCCGTTCATGACGAAATAGGCGCGACCAGAAAAATCTGCAACCGCTTCCACCAAGGCCTCATCCATGGGCAAAAGCTGGGAGCCAAAGCGGCGAATGCCGGCCTTATCCCCCACCGCCTTACGCAGCGCAGTGCCGAGCACGATGGCGGTATCTTCCACAGTGTGGTGGGCGTCTACCTCCACATCGCCCTCTGCGCCCACGGTGAGATCGAAACTGCCATGGGTAGCAAAGGCCGTGAGCATGTGATCAAAGAAAGGCAGGCCAGTAGAAATATCGCTACGCCCAGTGCCATCGAGGTCGATGACCACAGAAATCTGTGATTCCGACGTCGCCCGCTGGGCGCGCCCTACGCGGTTGCTCATGCTTCGCTCCTTTCATCTGCGACCGAGGAGTCAGCCACTACTGTATCCGCAAGGTCCTCGGCTACGGCCAAAAAGGCCGAATTTTCTTCTGGCAGCCCCACCGTCATGCGCAGGTGGCCTGCGATGCCAACATCGCGAATGAGCACTTCCTTATCCAAGAACTGTTGCCACACGCGCTGTTGGTCAGCAAAGCGGCCGAAGAAGAGAAAATTAGATTCGCTAGGCAGGACGGTATAGCCCAATTCGCGCAAGCGAGCGGCCACCCGCTCGCGTTCGGTGGCAATCTTTTCCACCGTGGCGAGCGTATCCGCACTATGGCGCAGCGCCACCGTCGCCGCTGCTTGGGAAAGCACGGATAGGTGGTACGGCAAGCGCACCAGCATCACGGCCTCCACAAAGGCCGGGTCCGCCACGAAATAACCGAGGCGGCCGCCGGCAAAATCGAAGGCCTTAGACATGGTGCGCGAGACCACCAGCTTCGTGGGGTATTTCTCCAGCAGCGTCACCGCAGATGGCGAGGAAGAAAATTCGCCATAAGCTTCATCGACGATGAGGATGCCCGGGGCGGCGTCGGCAAGCGCGGCAATATCGTCCACGCTGGTCACCCCACCGGTGGGGTTATTCGGCGTAGTCACAAAGATGATATCCGGCTGGTGCTGCGCCACGGCTGCGAGCGCCCGGTCCATATCAATGCGGAAATTCTCATCGCGCGGGCACTCCACAAACTGCGTATGGGTGCCGTCCGCGAGGATAGGGTGCATGGAATAAGACGGGGTGAAACCGAGCACGCTGCGGCCTGGACCGCCGAATGCCTGCAACAGCTGCTGCAAAATCTCATTCGAGCCATTGGCCGCCCACACCTGCGCATAACCCACGCGCACGCCGGTTTGTTCAGATATATAGTCCGCCAAGGATTGGCGCAGCTCCACCGCATCGCGCTCCGGATAGCGATTGAGCGTGGTGGCAAGGCGCCGGGTCTCCGCCACCAAGTCATCCACTAGCGCCTGCGAGGGCGGATAAGGATTTTCGTTGGTATTGAGCTGGTAGGCCACATGGAGTTGCGGCGCCCCATAGGCAGACTTGCCGCGCAGCTCCTCGCGCAGGGGAAGATCATTCAAGTGCGTCATTTAATTCTCCTCAAATCGGGCGCGGATAGCCTCACCGTGGGCAGGCAGCCCCTCAGCCTCTGCAAAAGCGATAAGGTGCGGGGCAATCTCTTCCAACGCAGCTCGGTCATAATCAATAAGGTTGACCGGCCGCATAAAGGTATGGGTAGACAGGCCGGCAGAAAAGCGCGCGGTACCGGAGGTGGGCAATACGTGATTGGAGCCGGCCGCGTAATCTCCAAGCGGCACTGGAGCAAAGTCCCCTACAAAGATGGCACCGGCGTGCTTAATCTGCTCGGCCACCGCGCCGGGCTCTGCGGTGTGGATTTCCAGGTGCTCAGCGGCATAGGCATTGGCCACCGCCACCGCTGCATCCAGGGAATCGACCAACACAATTCCGGATTGCTCGCCGCCTAGAGCCTCGGCCGCCCACTGCGCATTAGCGGTGGCGCCGTAGCGCGCCTCTACCTCTGTTTTCACACGCTGAGCTAGGCTTGGAGATGCCGTAATGAGCACACTCGCGGCCATCGGATCATGCTCGGCCTGGGAGATAAGGTCATAGGCCACATACACCGGATTCGCGGTGTCATCAGCGATAATGGCGATTTCGGTCGGCCCGGCCTCGGCATCAGTGCCCACCACGCCGCGCACCAACCTCTTGGCTGCGGTGACGAAGATATTTCCAGGACCGGTAATCATGTCCACCGGGGCTAGTTCGGCGTCATCATCGCCGTAGGCCATCAGCGCGATGGCTTGGCCGCCTCCTACCGCCCAGACCTCGTCCACGCCCAGCATCTGGCACACGGCCAGCACCGTGGGGTGCGGCAGACCGCCGAATTCCTTTTGTGGCGGCGAGGCTACCACTAAGCTTTCCGAGCCGGCCGCCTGTGCTGGCACGGCGTTCATAATCACCGAGGACGGATAGACCGCCTTGCCTCCCGGCACATATAGCCCAACGCGCTCGATGGGGCGAAAGACCTCGGTCACCGTGGCACCTGGTGCCAGCTCGGTGGTGTGCGCGGCCGGCTTTTGCTCGGCGTGAACCTTGCGGACCCTCTCGATGGAAGCCTCAATCGCTTGGCGCACCTGCGGGTCTAGACCGGAAGCGGCCTTCTCCAACTCCGCTTGGGGCACCCGCAGGTGGGTTGGGCGCACGCCATCGAATTGCTCGCCATAGTCCAAGGCGGCCGCAGCGCCTTCGTGACGTACTCGATGAACCAGCGGCGCCACCTTGTCCACCACGGCGGCGACGTCGGTGCCACCGCGCGGCAAAACTCGCCGCAGCTGGGCGGGGCGCAGCTCTTGGCCACGCAAATCGATGGTGCGGAGCATTCCCGGATCCCCTCTTTGCCAATCGGATTTCTGTTATTAAACCAATATCCTAATGGCCAAACGCCAGCGAGGGGGCCGGTTTGGGCTATAGACTCGGTGTCAACACAGCTTTAAGGTGGTGGCAGCGATGAGCGAGATTGAACCCTCTCTTCTGCTCGCGCATGCCTGCACCATCGCCCGCGATAATGATGTTTCCTGCTGGACCCTGCCCACTGGCGAGCTTCTCGTTCCTCATGCGGCGGGTGGCTCCACTTTCATTTTTGTAGACCAGCTGGAAGAACCGGTGCTCCACCTGCACACCAGCCCCCGCGGCGGCGTCGATCTCAGCGAGATCTCTGAGCTCGCGCACTTGGCCAACGAGTGGAATCACGATTGCCTCTCCCCGGCCGTCGTGGTTGATTATGACCAGCCCGACTGCGTGAGCGTGTCTGGCCATAGTTATCTGCCGGCCGACACCTCCCCCAGCCGCGAACAGCTCGCGGCATTCCTCCTACCGGCGCTGCGCAACGCGGAGGTCCTCATGGATCTGCTCGCTCAGTCGCACCCCGGCCTCGTGCGCGAAGCCTCACCGGAGCTTGCCCCGCTTGCCGACGCCCCCTTAGAACCCTTCACCCTCGATAGCGTGGCCGAGATCCTGCCGCTTATCGGCATCCAACGCTTCCAAAGCGACGGCGCCACCGCCATCTACGCCTGGGTCAATGACGTCCTTTTCGCCTTCGCACTGGACAACGGGCCCAGCCTCATTCTCAAAGGGCATTGGGACCCCAGCCTGGACGAGGCGGAATTTACCCGGCTATTCCTCATTTGCAATGACTGGAATCGCGCCCACCACGGCGCCGTGGCATTTTGCCACCACACCTCCGAGGGCCTGCAGGTGCGGATGGATGCCGCCACCATTACCGCCGCGGGACTTACCCGGCCGCAACTATTTAGCGCCATCGGCCGCGGGCTCAAGCACATCCTGCACGGCATCGATGACATCGCGCACGAAGTAACCGGCGCCTCCCCCGTCGAATGGCCTTAGACGCGCGGATCACCAATCCTCATCGGCGCTCACAAAGGCCGTGGACCAATAGGCAAACATCGCCATAAAGGGCGCTACCGCCCACGAGATGGCCGGGGAGAAATTTGGGGCGAACTCTACGACTTCCCCTGGGTTTTCTGGCGGATGCGTAGCAGTGACCCCGCCAAAGACATAAAACGACGCCGCCCCAGCCAGGGCACACACCCCGACCCACAGGAGCATCGACAAGCCCCGCCCTTGCCGGCGGAGATACGCGCCCAACCCCAAGAACAAACCAAGCAGGCCGGTAATGAGGGCAAAAGTGATAAAGGCGACGAACTGGGCGTTTCCCATCGCATCGATGGCATAGCCGCCGTCATCCACCTCATGGCCGGTAAGTGTCGGCCGGAAAAGCCCCCACAGCGCACCGGCCACGCCATACGCCAGGAGCGCACACGCGAGTAACCCCGCACCAAAACCTAGGGTGCGGGGTAACCGGAGTTTTAACAATGACAACTTAGTTACAGAAGGTCCAGTTGCCGTTCTCGCGGCGGAAACGAACCGTAGAGGTCTCGGTGCCCTCAGAATTGGACACGCTGACGGTTGCAGAAGCATCGTCGCCATTGACCACAACGTCGTTGACGGACTGCAGCTTGGTCGACTGCGGGATGGACTCCAGCTGGCCAGCGAACTTCTCTACCTCGGGGTTGCCACCGCCCTGCTGGCGCATGGTGTTGGCGTACTCAGCAAAGGACTGGTTCGGCAGGCTATCGACGTACTGCTGGTACTGGCCGAACTCCTGGGACTGCTCATCGCGGACTGCCTGGCAGGCGTGCTGCGGCATGTAGTTGAAGTATTCCTTCACATTATCGATCTCGTGCTGGCCGCGAACCAGCTGCTCGATGGCCTGCTTATCGCCATCATTAGCGGCCTGGCCGCCTTCGATCGGCTTGATATCCTTCGCTCCAGCGAAAGGATCCTCCCCATTGTTCAGCGGGTTGGCCAGCTGATCCGGACCCTCGGCAGCGCCGTCCTCGCCTTCTTTGCCTTCTGCACCCGCAGCGGCGTCCTTCTTTTCGCCGTCCTTATTCTGATCCTTTTCTTTGTCTTTGTCCTTGTCCTTGTCCTCGGACTTATCGGCATCTTTGCCCTCGGACTTATCTGCAGACTTATCCTCAGAAGACTTGGATGCCGTGGTGGCGGCAGCCTTCTTGGAATCGTCATTGTCATCCGAACCACACGCAGCCAAAGCCAGCGGGGTGACCAGCGCAACTGCGATGAGGGACTTCTTTGCAGGGGTCAAAAAGGACAAGGGAAAGCTCCTGAATCAATCTTGCGAATGTGAAGCCACCCCAAGGGCGGCCTCTTATTTGTCTTCGCAATACTAACAACCCGACGATGGAAATGACATTGAGACTCCGTTAAAAGAACCTGTGAACTACCGTCCCGCCCGGCCAAGTCCGTACAATTGCCAAGGTGCACATAAACCGCGAGAGTATTATCGACGCCGCTCTTTCCCTGCTTGATACCTACGGGCTTGGCGACGTCACCATGCGCCGCGTTGCTTCCTCCCTCGGCGTCGCCCCCGGCGCGCTCTACTGGCACATTGCCAATAAGCAGGCGCTCATTGCAGCCTTAGCGCAGGACATCATCTCCCCCGTTTCTGGGGAGTCGCTCGAGGATATCAGCCTCAATCTTCGTGATTTACTGCTCGCCCGCCGTGACGGCGCCGAGGTAGTCATTGCCGGCCTCTCCCTCCCGCAGGCCCCCGCCTGGGACCGCCTCTTGGCGGCCTTCACCGCTGCTGCCACGCGCAGCACCCTTGCTGCCGACAGCGCCCACCGCGCCGCCGCGCTCTCCGCCATTCACCTCGTGCTCGGCGCCACCTTGATGGAACAGTCCCAACGCCAGCTTGCAGAAACCACCGGCGAGACTCCCGCCGCAGATTATCGCGCAGACCTCATTCGCGGCGTACGCATTATTAACGCCGGACTTACGCACGGCGCTGGGGACTAAAATGTGGTTATGCTCGTGGGCATGAACACTCCCTCCATGGACGCAGTCCCCACGCCCACCGAGCGCTACGGCCGCCAAATCTGGCCCGGCAAACCCACCCCACTGGGATCCACCTTTGATGGATCCGGCACCAACTTTGCCCTGTTTTCCGAGGTAGCAGACAAAGTCGAGCTCTGCCTCATCGACAAAGAAGGCACCGAGGAACGCATCGAGATGTCGGAGGTCACTGCCCATGTGTGGCATATTTACCTCCCCAATGTCACCCCTGGCCAGCGCTATGGCTACCGCGTCTATGGCCCCTATGAACCAGAAAACGGCCTGCGCTGCGACCCTTCCAAGCTCCTTGTAGACCCCTATGCCAGGGCGTTCGACGGCGAGTTCGACGGCGATGCCTCCCTTTACTCCTATGACATTCATGCCGAGGAACCCGGCACCGGCCGCAACGAAGAAGACTCGCTGGGCCACACCATGCTGTCGGTGGTCATTAACCCCTTCTTTGATTGGCGCAGCGACCACCGCCCCCATATTCCCGATAACGAAAAGGTCATCTACGAAACCCACGTCAAGGGTATGACCATGACCCATCCGGACGTGCCGGAAGAGCTCCGCGGCACGTATGCCGGCATGGCCCACCCTGCCGTCATTGACTACTTCAAAGAGCTTGGCGTTACCACCGTCGAGCTCATGCCCGTCCACCAATTCCTGCAGGACGATCGCCTGCGCAACCTGGGCCTGCGCAACTACTGGGGCTATAACACCTTCGGCTTTTTCGCCCCTCACCATGACTATGCCTTTGCCAAGAAGCCGGGCGAGGTGGTCTCCGAGTTCAAGTCCATGGTTCGCGCCTTCCACGAGGCCGGCATCGAGGTCATCCTCGACGTGGTTTATAACCACACCGCCGAGGGCAATCACATGGGCCCGACCATTGCTTTCCGCGGCATCGACAATGGCGCCTACTATCGCCTCGTCGAGGGCGATGAGGCCCACTACATGGACTACACCGGCACCGGCAATTCCCTCAATGTCCGCCACCCGCACTCGCTGCAGCTCATTATGGATTCGCTGCGCTACTGGGTTACGGAGATGCGTGTCGACGGCTTCCGCTTCGACCTGGCGGCGACCTTGGCGCGGGAGCTTGACGACGTCGACAAGCTCGCTACCTTCTTCGACCTAGTCCAGCAAGACCCCATTGTCAGCCAGGTTAAGCTCATCGCCGAGCCGTGGGACATCGGCCACGATGGCTACCAAGTGGGCAACTTCCCGCCGATTTGGAGCGAATGGAACGGCAAGTACCGCGATACCGTGCGCGACTTCTGGCGCGGCGAGCCCGCTACCCTAGGTGAATTCGCCTCCCGCCTGACCGGCTCTTCGGACCTCTATGCCGATAATGACCGCCGCCCCACCGCCTCCATCAACTTCATCACCGCTCACGATGGGTTTACCTTGCGCGATCTTGTGTCCTATAACAACAAGCACAACGAGGCCAATGGCGAGGACAACCGCGACGGCGAATCTTTCAACCGCTCCTGGAACTGTGGCGAGGAAGGCCCCACCGATAACGACGATATCCGCAAGCTGCGCCGCCGCCAGGCCCGCAACTTCCTGACCACTCTCCTGCTCTCCCAGGGCACTCCCATGCTCTCGCATGGCGATGAATTCGGCCGCACGCAGGATGGAAATAATAACGTCTACTGCCAGGACAACGAGCTGTCGTGGATGGACTGGTCCATGCTGGAGGAAGAAAAATCTGCCGCGATGCTGGGCTTTACCAAGCGCGTGCTGTCCATTCGCAACCATCACCCCGTCTTCCGCCGCAAGCGTTTCCTCGCCGGCGGCCCACTCGGCGCGGACGTCAAGGAACGCGATATCGCCTGGCTGGTTCCTTCGGGCCGCCTGATGACCCAAGACGACTGGGACCACGACTTCGGCCGCGCCCTCATGGTCTACCTCAATGGCAATGCGATTACGGAAACGACCGCCCGCGGCGAGCGCATCACCGATGATTCCTTCATCATGATTTTCAACTCCCACGACGGCGAAATCGAGTTCACCCTGCCCACCAAGGATCTCGGCGCTACGTGGCGGCTGATGGTCGATACCGCCGATTCCGGCGGCTACCCCGCGGAGGAAACCCTCATTGAGGCAGAGGGTACGATCACGGTGCAGCCGCGTTCAACGCTGATTCTGCGTCAGGTTGAACCGCCCGTTTTCGATTCCTAGAGAAAGGCCCCTCGTGTCATTTCCCGCGCACGGCGCACTCATCGATGTCACAGCGGATAAACTCGTGCTCCACCGCACCCTGCTGGCTACCAGCCTCGGTGCCCCCGCCACTGAAGATATCCCGCTTGAGTCCATCGACACCGTGCACGTGAGTGAACCGACCCCCACCGGCTTCGGCGCCCTGGACTTGGGCGCCGCCGGCACTATCGCCTTCGCCCCGCACCAAGACCCGCAGGCCGTCGCCCGCGCCATTTCCGCCGCACAGCGCGGCGAAGCACCCTCTTCCGCCGCCACCATCCCCGGCCTTGATTTCACTGCTGTGGACGTGGAAACGGCCAACGACAACTGGGGTTCTATCTGCCAAATAGGCGCGGTGCGCTTCCGCGATGGCCAGGAGACCGCCTCCCGGTCCTGGCTGTGCACCCCTCCACCAGGCCTCGAGCACTTCGCGGATATCAACGTCTCCATCCACGGCATTACCGCGGACGATGTGGAAGGGGCGCCGGCATTTGCCGACGTCGCCAAGGAGCTCTTCGATTTCCTCGGCGGCGACGTGCTTGTCGCGCACAACGCCCAGTTTGATTCCACCGCACTGCGCTCCGGCCTGCTTACTGCTGGCGCCGAGGTGCCCACCGTGCCGCTGGCCTGCTCCCTCGCGCTGTCCCGCGATGCCTCCAAGGCCAAGGTCATTTCGGTACGCAACCATAAACTGCCCACCGTCGCCGCCCACCTGTCTGCGCCGGACTTCAGCCACCACGACGCCACCGAGGATGCCCGTGCGGCCGGCGAAATCATCGCCCGCTTGGCCGAGCGCTTCGGGCACACCGGCAGCATCCGCGACCTATTCACCGCACGCGAATTCACCTTGGGCCGCCTCGATTCCGAGGACATCCTGCCTATCCTACGTGCCCACACCGCCCCCACCTCCGCCGCGGATCTCGGCGCTGGGACCGACTTCCGCGACCAGACCCGAGCGGCCGGCTCCGCACAGAAGAAGTCCCGCGGGCCCGCCCCGTGGCAGTCCGTCGCCACCCCGGACACAATCCCAGAGCCAAACCCCGACGCCGACCCGGACGGCGCACTCTACGGCCAGCACGTCACCCTCACCGGCGATTTCGAGCCCTTTGATAAGGGCGTGCTGTGGCAGGGCATCGCCGAGCGTGGCGGCCAAGTGGCAAAGAACGTCACCAAAAAGTCCACCCTGCTTATCGTGGGCGAATGGGCAAAGAAGACCTCCAAGGAAAAGCGCGCGGAGGAGCTGCAGGCCAAGGGCCAAGAAATCGACATCTGGCCGGCCGATAAGCTCTTTGCTGAGCTGCAACTCGACGCCGAGCCGCCCTTCTAGGCCCACCCCGGGAACCAAACGGCGGTTTCTCCAGTCCAATAAAGGCGACCGCACCCTACCGCCACACTGGAGAAACCGCCGTGACCGTCGCCCTGCGCCCGCCTCGTCCCACCACCGCAAACCTGCTGCCTGCGCTCTTTGCCCGCTCGTGGCTGAAAGAACAGCGGCTTTCTGACGACGGCTTCTGCGACTCCCTCGCCACCATCCAGCTCTCCCCCAGCCTGTCCATGGCTCTGGTCTTTCCCGGCAAGCAGACCTTTCGCCGGCTCAGTCACCGCGGCCTCGCGGACATGGATATCTCCGCGCGCCGAGCATGGAACCACGCCTCCCATAACCTGCAGCGCGCCGCACTCGATTCGCAAGGGCTGCGCTTTTGGACCCGCCCCGCCGCCTGCGAGCTTCCTTCCGCCGCCCGTTTCGGTGGCTTGCAGGTCCGCTCCCACGGCGCACCGATTTCCTCCTGGATTGCCCACCCAGAGACCTTTACCGTGCTGGACAAGCACATGCGCCGCCTCCTGCGATCGCACTCCCTGACCTACCTGGTGCCGGACTCCGCCACGCTCTTTGCCTTTGCCCACCTGCCGGACACCTATGCCCGCCAACTGGCCGCCGATGCCGTCGCGCGCGTGCCCCGCCATCGCACCGTGCTCCACCCACGCCCGCTAGTATGGTCTAACGGATTCCCGCGGGAGTTATGAAAGGAGCACCATGCCGGAAAGTAGGATGTCGCGGCTGAGCAACCAGTACCACGACTGGGCGCGCAGCCACCCCACCGCCGCGGTGGACTTCCGCACCGCCATCGAGGACCTCCTCAATGACGCCGGCATCATCTTCGACCGCGTCTCTACCCGCGTCAAAACCTGGCCCTCACTGAAGGCGAAGGCCAAAAAGCGCCGCGAGAACGGCGATTTTGTCTATCCCCAGCCCTGGCAAGAGATCCACGATGTGATGGGCGTGCGTGTGACGTTGTATCACTCCACCGCTATTCCAGAAGCGCTAGGCGTTTTTGGTGAATCCTTTAAGGTTGAACGCTCCGTTGACAAAGCGGCCGAGACTCGCATTTCCGGCGGCTTTGGCTACGGCTCCCACCACCTGGTGCTGACTGTGACCGAAGATAGCGCGGCTGCAATGGAAGAGCTCGCCGCCTACGTGGGCTGGACCTTTGAGGTGCAGATTCGCACCGTCCTGCAGCACGCGTGGGCGGAGTTTGAGCACGATATCCGCTATAAGCAGGGGCCGAACCCACCCTCGCCGGAGGTAGATCGTCTCTTTACCTTGGCCGCGGGGCTTATCGAGCTTGCAGACCAGCAATTCGATGAGATCGCCGCCCTCAAGGCCCCCGATACAGAAACCGACAAGGACGTCGAGCTTACCGCCGAGACCCTGCCGGGCGTGCTCGCCATCATCTTGGGTAATCGCTTCCCGCTCTCGCGCTCGGAGCACTACCGCTTCTTGGCGGAGCTCTTGGAGCAAAACGGCGTGCGCCACTTGGGTCAGCTTGAGCAGCTGCTGGATGATACCGCCATTGCTCACGTCCACGACGCCATGCGCTACCGCTTCCGCCCCGGCCAGGTGCGGCTTATCGACGACCTCCTGCTCAACAAATTTGGCAAGCAACACATCGAGGCCACCGCCGAATCCGGCGACCGCCCGGGCCGCAAGCGGCGGCTTACTGCGCGCCTGAAAGC
This sequence comes from Corynebacterium tuberculostearicum, assembly GCF_022347385.1. Taxonomy (GTDB): domain Bacteria; phylum Actinomycetota; class Actinomycetes; order Mycobacteriales; family Mycobacteriaceae; genus Corynebacterium; species Corynebacterium tuberculostearicum_M. The sequence goes on along the minus strand of NZ_JAKRDT010000001.1, from coordinate 50,038 downwards.
GCTACGCGCCGCCCACTAGTCGCGCAGTATGTTTCGGTAACTTACCGGAAACCGCCGCGGAATTTCTCCATGTCGCGGCGTTCCTTCTTCGTCGGCCGGCCAGCACCGCGCGGGCGCACGGGAACCGACGGCATAAACTCCTTGGGCGGCGGCGGTGGCGCATGGTCCGTATAGCAGGTGCGCGCGACGGGCGCGCCGACGCGCTTGGCGACGGTCGCTAAAACCTCGAGGTCATGCTCGTGGTGGTTGCGCCATACGCGCACGCGGTCGCCCGGCACCACCTGTTGGGAAGGCTTGACGGCCTCGCCATTGATCTTTACGTGCCCGGCGCGCACGGCGGTCGCGGCCGCAGACCGGGTTTTAAACATGCGAACGGCCCACACCCAGGCATCGATCCTGACGGGGCGGCCGCTAGGTTGCGGTGCCGGCATCTAGTACTGGTTGTGGTTCTCGTTGACGATTTTCTGGATCTTTAGCCAGTTATAGCCGCCACCTGCGACGGCGACGATGGCCCCCAGTAGCATCCAGGCCCAGAAGTTAACCGAAAGCACGCCGAGCACTACGCCCACACCGAGGCCGCCGGCCACGCATACGACGGCGTTGCGGGAGTGCTTGCGCACCTGCTGCTTGCGCTGCGCAATGGGGTTATTCGGTCGTTGCTGCATACTCATGGTCAGGATCCTACCTCAACCCACGCGCTGCCGGCCTCTGCCGCCTCGAGCTGGCCCTGCGAGATCGCTGCCAGCGTTGCTTCCAGCTCGTCCAGCCCGCCTGGGTGCACGGCCACGGTAAAGGTGACCGCGGCCGCATAGGCGGTATCGGTTATCTCATAGCCGCGCCCGCGCAGGTCCGCTTCCACGCGCCCGGCCGTCGCATGCGGGCACTCCACCGCATAAAGCTCCCGGCGCGCCCTGGTTACCGCGCGCACCTTCTCCATGGCCTCGCTCACCGCGCCGCCATAGGCATGCACCAACCCGCCGGCCCCCAACTTGATGCCGCCGAAGTAGCGCACGACTACCGCGCACACATCGAGCATGCCGGAGCCCTTCACCACGTCCAACATCGGCTTTCCAGCCGTGCCGGAGGGCTCGCCGTCATCGGAGGAGCGCTCCACCGGGTTCGCGCCATCGACGTGGTAGACGTAAGCGGAGCAGTGGTGGCGGGCGTCGGGAAAGCGGCTGCGGGCGGCGTCGATAAACGCGCGGGCCTCTTCCTCATTGGTGACGCGGCCGATCAAGGTAATAAACCGGGACCGCTTAATTTCAATTTCGTGTTCAACCTGGCCTACTGGGCGACGATAAGAATCCTGCATTAGGCCACGAGGAATTCATACTCGGGGGTGCCGGGCTTGAGGTACTGCACCGAAATCTTGGATTCTCCCATGCGCTCTAGCAGGCCCTCGAGATCTTCGGCACGGCTAAGCTGCAGGCCCACCAGCGCGGCACCCGTCTCGCGGTTATTGCGTTTGAGGTACTCAAAAAGCGTGATGTCATCGGTCGGGCCCAGAATCTCGTGCAAGAAATGGCGCAACTGGCCCGGCTCCTGCGGGAAATTCACCAAGAAATAATGCTTCAGGCCGCGGTGGACCAGGGAGCGTTCCATGATTTCGGCGTAGCGCAGCACATCGTTATTGCCGCCGGAAATTACGCACACCACCGTTGAGCCTGGTTCCAGGTCCAATTGGTGCAAGCCCGCCACCGACAGCGCACCGGCCGGCTCCGCAATGATGCCCTCATTTTGATACAGGTTAAGCAGATCCGTGCACACCGCGCCCTCGGACACGGTGTCGAAGCTCAGGCGCTCGCGATTGGCTGCCAAAATCTCATAGGGCAGCGCGCCAAGGCGCTTGACGGCCGCGCCATCCACGAAGGGGTCGACCTCCTCCAGCGTGACCGGTCCGCCGTGGTCAAACGCCGCTCTGAGCGACGCCGCCCCCTCCGGCTCCATGCCCACCACCCGGGTCTGCGGCGCCATATCCGCCACGTAGGAGGTGATGCCAGAAATCAGGCCGCCGCCGCCCACAGGAACGACGATGGTATCGAGCGACTTGCCCTTGGCCGAAAGCTGCGCCAGAACCTCCGCCGCGACCGTGCCTTGTCCGGTGATGGTATCGCGGGCGTCGAAGGGCTCGATGAAGGTGGCGTCGCGCTCGGCGGCGTCGGCATGCGCGGCCGCGGCTGCCTCGTCGAAGTTGGCGCCGACCACCACCAGCTCCACCTGGTCGCCGCCATGGGCCAGGATGCGGTCGCGCTTTTGCATCGGCGTGGGCTCCGGCACGAAAATCTTGCCGGCAATGCCCATCGTGCGGCAGGCATAGGCCACGCCCTGCGCGTGATTGCCGGCCGAGGCCGTAACAATTCCCCGGCCGCGCTCTTCCTGGGGAACATTCGACATACCGTTTAACGCGCCGCGAATCTTATAGGAGCGCACGTCCTGCAGATCCTCGCGCTTGAGATAGACCTCGCAGCCTGTCTCGGCCGACAGCCGGGCGCAGTACTGCAGCGGAGTCGGGGCGATTTCCGAGCTAATCCGCGCCTGCGCCTGCTGGATATCGGATGCATGGATGGTCGAATCAGTCATGTCTTGACAGTCTACCCATTCACTGGAAATTCACTGTCCTTTAGTTGCACCGTTACCTCCATCAGCAATAGTGGACATAACCACAAGAAAGGAATACTTATGCTTAAGCGCATCTCTCTCTGCGTTACCTCCTCGCTCGTCCTCGCCTGTGCCCCGGCCGCCCACGCCCATATCGTGGATACCGTGCTGGAACACTCCGCCCCCAACGCGGCACTGCAGCTGACCCCCATCGGTTCCCATGAATCCGGCGTGCTGGGCAAATCCGCCGCCGAAATCGTCGCCTACCACGCTGCGTCCCAGCGCATCCTCACCGTCAATGCGCGCTCCGGCGAGGTCGATATCCTGGACGCCTCCGATCCCACTAAGCCGCGCAAGATCGGCGCCGTCTCCGCCGGCGGGGACAAGGAAATCAACTCCGTAGCCGTGCGACCCGATGGCCTGGCCGTCGCCGCGGTACAGCAGGCGGACAAAACCGACAACGGCGAGGCGCTGTTCTTCAACGCCGAAACCGGCGAGGAGCTTGGGCGCGTAGGCGTAGGCGCCCTGCCCGATAACGTGCACCTCACCGCCGACGGCCGCCACGCGCTGGTAGCCAACGAGGGCGAGCCTTCCGACGCCCTCAACGCCGAGGGCACCGCCTACCTCAAGGACCCAGAGGGCTCCATTTCCGTCATCAGCCTGCCCGAGGACGTCGCAGCGCCCGCGCTTGGCGACGTCCACACGGCCGACTTCAGCGCCTTTGACACCACCGACCTCGACCCCTCGATCCGCGTCTTCGGCCCCTCCGAACACCACAACCTGCCTTCAAGGGACTTCGAGCCGGAGTACATCTCCTCCGCGGGCGGCAAGGCCTATGCCACGCTGCAGGAAAACAACGCCATCGCGGTCATCGATATCGAGTCCGCCACCGTAGAAAAGGTAATCCCCGCTCATATCGCGGACCACTCCCAGGTGCCGCTGGATCCGTCCAATAAGGATGACGCCGCGGAGCTGCGCACCATTCCGGTCAAGGGCCTGTCCATGCCGGACTCCATCGGCGCCTTCGAGGCGGAGGGCCAGACCTATTTCGCCACCGCCAACGAGGGCGATGCTCGCGAGTGGGGCGGCTATACCGACGAAGTAGAGCTCAAGGACCTAGTAAAGGACGGCAAGGTCTGCGATGATCTCGAGCTTCCCGAGGGCATTGAGGATAAGAAGTTTGCCGGCAACCTCAAGCTCACCAACGCTTCTGGCTGGAATGAAGAGAAGGGGTGCTTCGACGGCCTGTATGCCTATGGCTCGCGCTCCTTTAGCATCTACGACGCCGAGGGCAACGTCGTCTTCGACTCCGGCGCGGACTTCGAGAACATCACCAAGGATATGCCCGGCCTGAACTTCAACGCCGATAACGAGGATCCGGATTTCGATGACCGCTCCGATAATAAGGGACCAGAGCCGGAAGCCTTGACCATCGGCAAGGTTGGCGATCGCACCTATGCCTTCATCGGCGCAGAGCGCGTGGGCGGCATCTTTGTCTACGACGTAACCACTCCCGCCGAGGCAAAGTTTGTCACCTACGTCAACAATCGCGATTTCTCCGTTGGCTACGACGAGGACGATGTCGCTGCAACCACCAAGGCCGGCGACCTCGGACCAGAGGGTCTAGCCTTCGTTCCCGCTGCAGATTCCCCTACCGATGACGCACTCCTCATCGCCGGCAACGAGGTCTCCGGCACTACCACCGTGTTCTCCGTCAAGGACCTGCTTGCCGACGCCTCCGACAACGCCGACTCCCCCTCCACGTCCGCGGGTTCCACTGGATCCAGCAACGGCAGCAGCGTCGCTGCCGGCGTGGGCATCGTGGCTGGTTTGGTAGGTCTTGGTGCCCTGATTGGCGGGGCGCTGGGCTTCCTGCCGAAGACCGTCGACGAGTTCTATGCGCTGTTGCCGGCACAGGTGCGCCAGCTTTTGCCATAGACCTTCCGGGGTTTACCTGCTAAATTATTTGAGGCTAATACCTCTCACTCTAAAAGGAGAACCATGCGCAACCGTCTCAGCACTTCGCTCGTCGCCGCCACCGCCGTGGCAGCGGGCCTCGTTGCACCAGCTACCGCTTCTGCCGCTGAAGCGCAGCCGAAGCAGATCTCGGCTGAATGCCAGGCCGAGGTCGACAACGCCAAGGCAGAGCACCTCAAGAAGATCGAGAGCGGCGAGCTCGGATCTTCCGCCCGCACCCCGCAGGAGCTCATGCAGGGCCTGGCCAACGGCTACGGCTCTTCCGGAATGCCAAAGGAGCCGGACTGCGTAGCCGAGGAGGCAGAGGCGCAGCAGATCGAGGCACTCAAGCGCCTGCCTATCTGGGGTTCCTCTTCCCCAGAGAAGTTCCTCGAGGTCATGAGCTGGGTTACCGTGGCTGCCAGCCTCGTTGCCGCGCTGCTGCAGGCCCTCACCATGGTTGCCAAGGTGAACCCGGCCGTGCTGGAGCCGATGAAGAATGCCCTCAAGCAGTTGGGCGTGCGCTTCTAAGCACTAAATAATTGAGCCGCTCCGGAACTCCGGAGCGGCTTTATGCGTTTTAGAAGAGTTCTCGGGTAGCAATCTCCGCGCCCTCGACCAAGGACTGCAGCTTCGCCCAAGCAATCTGGGGGTGCAGGCGGCCGCCCAAGCCGCAGTCGGTCGACGCGATGACGTTTTCTGGGCCGACTACCTCCGCAAACTGGATGATGCGATCGGCCACGAGACGCGGATGCTCTACCGCGTTGGTGGAGTGAGAGACCACGCCCGGGTAAATCACGGTGCCCTCCGGCAGCGCGTGGTCCTGCCACACGCGCCACTCATGCGCGTGGCGCGGCGAAGCGGCCTCGAAGGAGAAACCGCCGACCTCGGCACGCAGGATTTCCTCGACGATATCCGCAAAAGGCACGTCGGTAACGTGCGGGCCGTGCCAGGAGCCCCAGCAGATATGCAGGCGCGTTTGTTCCTTGGGCAGGCCGGCGATGGAATCATTGAACACATCGATGCGCTCGCGAATAAAACCGCGGAAGTCCTCCACGGACGGCTCGGGATTGATTTGGTCCCAAGCCTCGGCCAGGTCGGGCGCGTCGAATTGCACAGTAAGCCCAGCATCGGTGATGGCCTGGTACTCGGTGCGCATGGCGCGGCCGACGTCGGCAAGCAGCTCATGCTCATCGTCGTAGTAGCGGTTGGTCAGGCGCGCGGCCGAGCCGGGCGAAAGGGCGGCGATGAAGCCAGAGGTGCCGGTTGGGAGGCGTCGGCAAGCAAGCGCACATCGGCGGCGACCTCATCCTGGCCGATGTAGGTCACAGGGCCGGTGAACTCTGGGTTCGCCACCTTGGCGCGGCCGGTGAAGATGCCAGAATCCGGGTCATTATAGGCCTCCGAGAACAGCGCGCGGTCGCGGCGATCAATAAACGACGTCAGCCGCGGCTCACCCGGCTTGGAGCGCACCACCTCGGCCGATTCCCAGCGGTCAGTATCCGTCATCGTCAACCCGCCCAGGCGGCTAAACGAATAATTCCACCACGCGCCATAATCCACCGCGCCAGAGGTGATATGGCCGTACTCGCCCTCGTTAATGATATCGAGGCCGAGATCGAGCTGCCGCTTGACGACGTCCGCTACCGCAGCCTCCAAAATCCCCTGAAACTCCGCGGCCGGCAGCTCCGCGCGCTGCAGGTTGGCTTCCAGCAGTTCCGGGGTGCGCGGCAGTGAGCCGACGTGGGTGGTGCGAATCTTTTTGACCATCAGGTTTCCTCCATCGACATAGACTGTGCTGTCTAGATTAGTGGAGGGTGCCTGCCGCCGCCGAGTTTAAATTCAGCCTAATATGCCCGCACCCATGGTGGCCTTGAGGTCGCCCATGAGGTTTCCGGATCGCTCCACACGCAGGTGGTCGCCGAGGATCATGGTGGTGGACTCGGAGCCGTCGACAAGCTCGAGGTACACATCCGACTCGCCCTGGTTTTTGAGCAGGACCTGTTTGAGCCGGGCAATATTTTCCATGGTGCACTGGTCCGTGCGCATGGTCAGGCGCAGCGGCAGACCGGCGCCACCGCCAGGGCCCAGCTCCGGCACGCGGATATCGGAGCAGAATAGCGAGCGGCGCTCATCACGCACCTTGACGTTCACTCGAGCGAGGATGATATTGTCCTCGACAATCTGCGGGGCGACGAGCGAGTACACCTTGTTGAATACCAGGATTTCCACCTGCGCGCCGTTGTGGTCTTCCACCGTGACAATGGCCCACGGCGAGCCATCGCGCTTGGAAAAGCGTCGGTCCACGCCCGAAATGATGCCACCGATGATGAGCTCTTGGCCGTTATGCACCTCGTCGTTGAGGATCTTGGTCAGCGGGGTATCCGTCTGCGCGGCTAGCGCCTCCTCGAAGCCATCGAGAGGGTGGCCGGAAACGTACAGGCCCAGCATTTCGCGCTCGAGGGCAAGTTCGTGTTTACGATCCCAGTTGTCTTCTGGGATATCCAGGGCAAAAGCGTTGGAGGCCGCATCGTCTTCTCCCCTGCCAATTCCAGCGAAGAGATCGAACTGGCCCTTATCCGCGGCCTTCTTGGTGGTTTGCACCGCATCCACCGCGTCCTCGTGGATGAGCATGAGGCCTTTGCGCGGGTGGTTCAAGTCATCGAAGGCGCCGGCCTTAATCAGCGCTTCTGTCACGCGCTTAGTGCAGGCGGCGAGCTCGATCTTGTCCAGGTAATCGCTAAAGGAGGTAAACGCGCCCTTGTCGTGGCGGGATTTGATGATGGATTCCACCACTTCCGAGCCCACATTGCGGATAGCGCCCATGCCGAAGCGGATATCCTCTCCCACCGCCTGGAAGTCCTCCTCGGACTCGTTGACGGACGGCGGCAGCACCTTGATGCCCAGGTGGCGGCAGTCCGATAGGTAGATGGCGGACTTATCTTTCTTATCGCCCACCGAGGTCAACAACGCGGCCATGTACTCCGGTGCATAGTAGGCCTTGAGGTAGGCCGTCCAGAAAGACACCAGTCCGTAGCCTGCGGCGTGGGACTTGTTGAACGCGTAGGACGCGAAGGGCTCGATGGTGCCCCAGAGCGCATCCATGGCGGACTTGGAGTAACCATTTTCTTGCATGCCACCCCAGAACTTGTCGTACTGCTGGGCCAGCACTTCGGGCTTCTTCTTACCCATTGCCTTACGGAAGCCATCCGCCTCACCGGCCGTGTAGTTGGCGACCTTCTGCGAGATACGCATGATCTGCTCCTGGTAGACGATGAGACCGTAGGTCTCATCCAGGATTTCCTTGAGCGGCTCTTCCAACTCCGGGTGAATTGGAGTGATTTCCTTGCGGCCGTTCTTACGGTCCGCGTAGTCCCAGTGGGCGTTCACACCCATCGGGCCCGGGCGGTAGAGCGCAAGGGAGGCCACAATATCCTTAAAGCCGGTCGGCTTCATGCGCTTGAGCAGCTCCTGCATGCCGCCGGAGTCGAGCTGGAAGACGCCCAGCGTATCGCCGCGCGAGAGCAGGTCATAGACCTTGGAGACCTTGGGGTCGTCGGCATGCAGCTGCTCCAAGTGGATTTCTTCGCCGCGGTTGCGCTTGATGTTTTCAATCGCATCGCCGATAACGGTGAGGTTGCGCAGGCCCAGAAAGTCCATCTTCAGCAGACCGATGGCCTCGCAGGCCGGGTAATCCCAGCCGGTGATATAAGCGCCGTCGGCCGGGCGCTTCCACATGGGGATGTGGTCCATGAGCCGGACCGAAGCCATAATCACCGCACAGGCGTGCACGCCCGCCTGCCTGACGACGCCCTCCAAGCCCCGCGCCGTGTCATAGATCTTTTTCACATCCGGGTCGGATTCCACCATCTGGCGGACCTCGGCGGCCTCGGAGTAGCGCTCGTGGTCCGGGTCCGTGATGCCCTTAAGCGGAATGTCCTTGGCCATGATGGCCGGCGGCAGCGCGCCGTTGATGCGGTCGGCCATCTGGAAGCCGGGCTGGCCAAAATGCACCTTGGCCGAGTCCTTAATGGCCTGCTTGGTTTTCACCGTGCCGAAGGTAATCACCTGCGCCACCTTGTCCTCGCCCCAGCGCTCGGCCGCATAGGTAATCATTTCACCACGGCGGCGGTCGTCGAAGTCGATATCGATATCGGGTGCGGACGGGCGCTCCGGGTTCAAGAATCGCTCGAAGAGGAGATCGTGCTCCAGCGGGTCGATATTGGTAATGGTCAGCGCATAGGCGACGAGCGCACCGGCCGCCGAACCACGGCCCGGCCCCACACGAATACCCACGGAGCGCGCGTGCTTAATGAGCTCGGCCACGATGAGGAAGTAGGACGGGTAGCCCTTCATCTCGATAACGGAGATCTCATACTTGGCGCGCTCGATATATTCCTCCGGTACATCCTGGCCGGGGAAGCGCTTTTGCAGGCCCTCCATCACCTCATGGGTGAGCCAGGAGGTTGGGGTGTGGCCCTCGGGGACGTCGGCAATAGGCATGCGATCGTGGGTGTGTTCTTCCCAGATCTCGCCGTAGTCCTGCACGCGCTCGGCAATCCACAAGGTGTTATCACAGCCATCTGGAATCATATCGTCCCAGGTCTCGCGCATCTGCGCGGCCGACTTAATGTAGTAGCCGGTGCCGCCGAACTTGAAGCGGTCCGGATCCATGAAAGTCTTGCCGGTCTGCACGCACAGCATCGCCTCGTGCGCCGGCGCCTGGGACTCCAGCACGTAGTGGCAGTCGTTGGTCACCAGCGGCGGCAAGTCCAGCTTGCGGCCGATTTCTAGCAGGCCATCGCGCGTGCGCTTTTCGATGTCCAGCCCATGGTCCATCAACTCCAAAAAGAAGTTGTCCTTGCCGTAGATGTCCTGCCACATGGCCGCGGCCTCCAGCGCCTCGTTGAACTGGCCGAGGCGCAGGCGGGTCTGGACGTCGCCAGAGGGGCAACCGGTGGTGGCGATGATGCCGTCGGCATGCTCGGCGATGAGCTCGGCGTCCATGCGCGGCCACTTGCCCAACTGGCCTTCATAGGAAGCCAGCGAGGACAAGGTAAAGAGGTTGCGCAGGCCGGTGGCGTTCTCCGCGATCATCGTTTGGTGGAGGTAGGCGCCGGACGCGGAGACGTCGTCGCGCTTTTGATCCGGCGTGCCCCACAGCACGCGCTTTTTGTTGAAGCGGGATTCGGGCGCCATATACGCCTCGATGCCGATGATGGGCTTGACACCGGCACCGGTCATGCGGCGGTAGAAGGCATCAGAGCCATACATGTTGCCGTGGTCGGTCATGCCGACGGCCGGCATCTCCTGGCGAACCACCTCGTCGGCCAGCATATCGACCTTGGCCATGCCGTCCAGCATGGAAAACTCGGTGTGGTTGTGCAGGTGGACGAAGGAGGAGTTTTTGGCCATGCGGCTCATCATAGCGGGGCGGTCAAAATGGGCTATTATTTTGTGATGCTCTACACGCTCGCCGCCTACATCATGTGGGGATTTTTCCCCGCGTTCTTCCCCCTGTTGCTGCCGGCATCGCCGCTGGAAATCTTGGCTCACCGCGTGTTGTGGACCGCGGTGCTGGTCACGGGATTTTTGCTCCTCAGCGGCCGGTGGCGCGAAATGGCGCGCATGGACAAGCGCACCTGGGGTTGGCTTGCGGCCGCGGGCGTGTTCATCACGGTCAATTGGGGTACCTACGTGGTGGCGATTAATAGCAACCACGTGGCCGATGCGGCGCTGGGGTATTTCATCAATCCCCTGGTGTCGGTCGCCCTCGGCATGGTGTTTTTGAAGGAGCGACTGCGGCCGTGGCAGGCCGGCGCGGTGGGCGTTGCGGCCATCGCGGTGCTGTACTTGACGTTCTTTACCGGCCAGGCGCCGTATATATCGCTGCTATTGGCGTTCAGCTTCGGCTTTTATGGGCTGCTCAAAAAGCAGGTCCGGGTGTCCTCGGCCGTCTCGGTCGCGGCGGAGGCGCTCGTGATGTCACCGCTGGCGGTGGGCTACATCCTGTGGCTAGAAACAAGCGGCCAGGGCACATTCGCCAGCGAGGGAGTCGGCCACGCGCTGCTTTTGGTCAGCGCCGGCTTGATTACCGCGCTGCCGCTCCTCTGCTTTGCGGAGGGCGCACGGACACTGCGCTTATCGACGATCGGCATGCTCCAATACCTCACCCCCATCATGCAGATGCTGTGGGCTCTCTTTGTCACCCACGAGCACTTTTCGACGCACCGCTGGATCGGCTTCGGCATCATCGGCGTGGCGGTGGCGATTTACGTCGCCGACTTGGTGCGCATGGCTAGGAGCGCTTAAGTTCCTCGCGGGCGGCGCGGGCGCGGCGACGCGCCGCCTGTTCCTCTTCTGCGCGCAGCGCCCAGCGCGGCATCACCACGACGAGAAAAATGCCATAGGCACATACGATCCCGGAAAACACCAGCGTCATCGGGGTGCCGCCGGTGACAAGGCCGATGAAAAGCGCGATGCCGGAAACCACCACCGCGACCCACGCGGCGATATAGCCAAATTTGTAGTTGGGCATCCACTGCGAAAAGGGCTGGCGTGAGGACATAGGTCTAGTCTACGCGGTGGTCGTATTCGTGGGCCCGGTATCGACGAGGTCCGGTGGAGGCGGATCCCAAGGGTTGACCCAGCGCACGCCGCGGGCAGTGCGCTCGAAGCGGCCATTGCGTGGCGGGCCGGTGCGATGATCATCGTTGCGACCGTTGTGGTAGGCGCAGGCGGTGGTGAGGTTCTTCGCATTGGTCCACCCGCCGCCGGCCCAACTGAAGATGTGGTGAACCTGGCACTCATCGGCGGGCTTATTGCATCCCTTGACCGGGCAGGTGGGATTTTCCGCCGCGGCCATCATGAACTGCTTCCAGGTGGCCCCACGGCGCATGCGGTACAAGTTCACTGGGCCCTCTACGGGGTGGAGCAGGGTGACAAATCCCTCCTCGGCAAGCGCACGCTGGGCCAATTCAGCACCCGTAATCTGCGCGCCATTGGTCATGGTCAACACCACATCGTCGCTGCCATGGGCCACGCCAACCAACTTATCCAGTGGCACCACAACGTTGGTGCGCACGGTTGCGGCGGCGCCGGTACCGGCGCGGAAGAGGGAGGCGACGTCGGCAAGCGAACCGGCATGCTGGTGCAACTCGGCGATGAGTGCGGACGGCCCAGTGATGGACAGCGTCCAGGGTTTGCCGGCGGCGCGGCGCCGCAACCGCACCCCCGGCTTGGGTTCGCGCGGCGCGCGCATCTCGCGCAGCTTTTTGCGAGCACGCCTTTCCATCTCCCGCGTATCGCACGCGATATGGGTGAGCTCGGCGCGCAGGGCCCAGGCGCGGGCTTGCGTGGGCGCGCGCCGGGCATGCTTTTCGATGACCGCCAGCGTCGGCAGCGAATGTCGGTTGCGGCGGGCCCCGTCCACCGCGCGGCGTTGGCGGCGGCGAAAGCTGGTGGTCCCGAAGTAGACCTGCGCGAGCTGCGCTACGGATTCTGCTTCTGCGTCGGGCATGCCAGCGGCGGTAAGGTCCGCGGCGGAGGCGTCGGCGGCCTCGGCGAGGAGGTCCATCGCCGAGTTGAGCGCCGCGATATAAGCCCGAATGTGTTCCATGCCCTCGATGCTAAAAGCGCTGGGCGGCCACCGCGCGCCACAGGTCCCAGGAGGGCGATATTAGCTGGGAGGGCGGATGGCGAAGCTGCCCCAGGCGGCGTCCGCGGGTGCGGGTTCGACGGCGGCGACGGAGGGGGTGGAGGCGACGTCGGCAAGCTGCGCGCCCGACCCCCACACCACGGCGGCGCTCACCGCGGAGGGGCGCTGGCCATAGGAGGCATCGATGCGGTCGAAGGCGCGTTGGATGACAGCGGCGCGGTCCTCGCCGGCGGTGGGTTCGGGGACGTCAATGGGGGCGGTGGAGCCGATAAGGATGGCATCCATGCGCGGGGCGGCGGCGACGGCGGCCGCGGCGGCTACGGGTGGCAAATCCTCGTCGAAGGTAACAAGGGCGTAGGCAGGCGCGTCCGGAATGTCGCTACCGGATACGCGCGCAATATACTCCGCGCGCGTCTCGCCATCCGGGCCGAGCTGATCGCCTTGTACTTGCGAAGAGGCCTGGGTCCCTAGGGCGCCAAAAAGCGCGAGCGCGGCCAAAAAAAGCACCGCAAGCACCGCCAGGGCCGCTAGCCGACGCCGCCGGTAGACCTTCCTCATCCCCGCAGAACCTCCAAAGCGTGCTCGAGATCGGCCGGGTACGGCGCTTCAATCTCGAACCACTTGCCGGTGCCGGGGTGGGTAAAGCCGAGCTTTACCGCGTGCAGCCATTGACGCTGAAGCCCAAGGCGCTTAGCCAAGTTGGGATCCGAGCCGTACATTGGGTCGCCCACGCACGGGTGGCCGGTGGCGGACATGTGCACGCGAATCTGGTGGGTGCGGCCGGTCTCTAGGTGCACCTCGATGAGGCTGGCCTCGCGGAAGGCCTCGATGAGGCTGTAATGGGTGACGGCCGCTTTGCCGTCGTCAAGCACGGCGAATTTCCAGCCCGACTTGGGGTGGCGGCCGATAGGTGCATCGACGGTGCCCTCGATGGGATCCGGCAGGCCCTGCACCACGGCGTGGTAGGTCTTTTTCACGCTGCGGTACTTAAAGGCATGCTTAAGCGCGGAATAGGCGCGCTCCGAAGAGGCCACGACCATCACGCCTGACGTGCCCACATCGAGGCGGTGCACGATGCCCTTGCGCTCGGTCGGCCCGGACGAAGCCACGGTATAACCGGCCGCGCGCAGCCCGCCGATGACCGTCGGCCCGTCCCAGCCCACGCTGGGGTGCGCGGCCACGCCCACCGGCTTATGCACGCAGATGATATCGGCATCGCTGTAGAGCACATCCATGCCCTCGACCAGCTCTTCGCGCGGCAGCAACGGTTTTTCTGGCTCCGGCAAAAGTACCGAAACCACGTTGCCGGAGGTCAACCGCTCGGATTTGCCCAGCTCCTGAGAATCAATGGTCACGCTGCCCTCGGCGCACAGCTGCGCGGTGGCGCTGCGGGAAAGGCCGAGGAGCTTGGCTAGGGCGGCGTCGGCACGCATACCCTCTAGGCCTTCAGGAATGGGGAAGCTGCGCATCTGCCTATTCATGCTCGGCCTTCCTTTCCTCCAGCACCATGGCGATGATGAACAGCACCACGCCGCAGGTAATGGCCGCGTCCGCAATATTGAACACGGCGAAAGAGCCAACCGAAATATAGTCCACCACGTGGCCGAACCAGAAGCCGGGGGCGCGGAAGATGCGGTCGGCGAAATTACCTAGCGCACCACCGGCGATGAGCGCTAAGCCCACCGCCTGGCCGGAGTGGGTAATGCGCGGGGCGGCAATGGCCACGCCGAGCACAAAGATCAGCTGGATGGTGGTAAAAAGCCACGTCGATCCCTCCCCGCCCATGGAAAAGGCGGCGCCAGGGTTAAAAAGCAGAGTAAACCGGAACCAATCCCCAATGACCGGCAGGGGCTCGCCCTCCGTGAGGACGGAGAGCATTATTTGTTTCACGGCTTGGTCCACCAACGCCACGGCGATGACAACCGCGGCGATAAGTCCTGTCTTGCTCCTTCGTTTTTGACTCACCCGCTCTATTCTAAACGGGAGCGTCCGGTATTTTGGTAAGCGTGTTTCGAGTCAAAGTTTTTGCAGCCCTGACCACAGCCGCCGTGGCGCTTACGGCGTGTTCCTATGAAAAGCCGGGACCCGCGGTAGAACAGCCCGTGGGCCTGACTATCGACGCTCCACGCGTCACCGTGGACAATCCCGGCACCGGGGAGAAAAAACTCCTGGAATACCGCGATATCGACTCCACGCAGGACGTGAACTACCGCGTTACCGAGGGTTTTTCGCAGGACCTGCTCAAAAAGTCTGCGGCCGAGAAGTTTCAGGCCTCCGACGTCGATTCCACCACCACTACCCTGCCGCTATCGGCCAAGGTAGATAAGGCTAGCGAGGACGTTGAAGATCAGCTGCCGGCCACCCGCAATGCCTTCGTCACGGCCGGTGCGCCGGAAACTTCTGGCGACACCGACGTCTCTTCGGCCGAGGGATTTCAATTTGGCTGGCGCGGTCAAAATACTGGCCAGATGAATTCGCTGCGCCTGGCCGCACCCCAAGACGCCACGGATGAAGCCCGTGGCTCTGTCGAACAGGCGATTATGAAGCTTACGGCCTTACCCGTGGTTTTCCCCACCGAGGAGGTAGGCAAGGGAGCGAGCTGGACGGTGGATTCGCGCGTTACCGGCGAGTCCACTCTGCTGCAGACCACGCGCTATACGGTCGATTCCATCGAGGGCGACCAGGTCAAGCTCAACGTAGAGGTAGAACAGCGGCCGTCGCTAGGCGCACTGTCCTTTGAGGGCCAGGCCCAGGGCACGGAGTTGGAGGACAAGGAGCTCAAGGTTGTAGACTCCAGCACCCAGTCCAAGGGCAACATCACGGTAGACCTGAGCAAGCCGCTGCCCGTGGGCGGTGACGTGTCTTTCGACACGAAGGTCATCTATGGCGCCGCCGGCTCGGAGCTGCGCGTGGTGCAGTCGAGCCTGACGGAGCTGAACTTTTCCTAATTACTCGGCCGGTGCCTCAACGGGGGCCTCGGCTGGCGCTTGCTCGGCGCCGGCAGCCGGGGCGTCGCCTTCAGCCGGGGCAGCATCGCCCTCGGCCGGTGCCGGGGCGGGTGCGGAGGCACCGGCGCCGGTATCCGCGCACATCTCCGGAACCTGCTCCGGCGGCACGGTGTTTTGGATGAGCGTGCAAGCCCAGGCCTTGGAAAGCTTCCAGGTGCCATCTTCGTAGACGAATTCCACCTGGTCAGCGGTCTGCTGCTGGCCGTCAGCGGTGGTGAAGTTCACGGTGGTCAGCACGGACTGCGGGTCATAGCCCGGAAGTACGGGATCGACGACCTCGAACTCGGCGCCGGATTCCGCCTTGGACTGTGCCATGGTGTCAAAGATTTCCGGTGCGGTCTCGCCGCCCTGCACGGTGGCGGTCTTTTCCTGCTCAGAGGCGTTCGGATCGGTGGCCTTGGCCAAGATGGCGTTGAGGTCCGCCGGGGATGGCAGCGCTGGGGCGGCGGAATCGCCGTCGGAAGAGGCGGATTCCTGCGCCTCGGTGTTGGTGGCGGCGGTATCGTCCTGCTCGTCGTCGGAAGAGCAGGCGGCCAGGGCGGTGGCCGCGGTCAGTGCGAGGCACGCGGCGCTAAACTTGCGGAATTTCACTTCTAACTCCTCACGTCTGGGTTCTAAACTCCCATCAGTTTACAGCTGCACCAGCCTTTTCCGGGCTGCGCCCGCCGCGTGGGCGGAGATTTCTTTAACCTTGAGTGCATGACCCGACTTGCTTTGATCGCCACCGGCGGCACGATCGCGTGCACCACCGTGGCCGATGGTTCCCTGGTTCCCACAATCTCCGGCGCGGACCTTGCCGCTGAAATCGACGCCGAGGTAGTGGAGTTTCGCCAGCTCGACTCGTCCTCTATTACTTTGGCGGACCTCGATGAGCTCATTGCGGTGGTCAATGAGCACACCGCGCGCGAGGACATCGGTGGCGTGATCATCACCCATGGCACCGACTCCATGGAGGAAACCGCGTTGGCGTTGGAGATTTTCTGCGCAGGGGCAAAACCCATCGTGCTTACTGGAGCGCAGCGCGCCTACGATCACCCTGCGGCCGACGGCCCCACCAATCTGCGCGCTGCCCGCGAGCTAGCGGCCAGCGGGCGCCCTGGGGTTTTCCTCTGCTTCGGCGGCGAGACCATCCCGGCGCGCGGTGCGCGCAAGCGACACACCAGTGACCTGCGCGGGTTTGAGTCGCTGCCGGTTCCTGGCACCACCCCGCGTTTGCATCCTGCCCCGCTGGCGTCGCAGCATATCGAGATCATCCCCGCCTATCCGGGAGCGGGGCGCCTGCTGGTCGACGCCGCCGTAAACTCCCCCGCCTCCGGTCTCATTGTGGAGGCCATGGGCTCGGGAAATATGGGCGAGGGCATGGGCCGCGCGCTTGCCGACGCCCTCCACGCCGGCCTCCCCGTCATCATTTCTACCCGCACCCCCTATGGCCCGACGGCGCTGGCTTACGGTGGCGACGGCGGTGGCGAGAGCCTGGGCAAACGTGGCGCCATCAACGCCGGATGGTTCCGCCCGAGCCAAGCGCGAATCCTACTCGCGGCGGCGCTAGCCACCGGTACCGATCCGGCAGAGCTTTTTGCTCAGGAGGGCTAGTCCTCGCTGGTCAGCCAGTCCTGCCAATCCAGTGAGTCGAGCGGGTCTGCTGGCACGAGCGCGGGATCATTAGCCGCGAAGGATTTGGTGCGGCCAGGACCCGTGGCGCGGGTTTCAAAGCGCACGCTGACCACCCCGTGGCCGGCACCTTGAATCCAACCGTGGCCGTAATCGGGGTGGAAGACGTCTTGCGTGGCGTGCCACTGGTTATCGGTTTCTTTTTCCACCGTCACCGTGGGCGCTGGAATGGTCGGCGTTGCGTCGTCACTCACCCCCGTCTCATAGTCCGTATCCGCCGGTGCAGGGCGCACTATTTCGCGGTCGAGCTCCGGAAAAAGCACGTCTTGGCGAGCGGCCTCCAGGCCGGAATAGCTCACCCCTACCAGGCGGATGGGCCCCAGCTCATCGGGGTAGCGGGCAAGCTTGAAGGCGGCGGCGGTGAGCACGGCGGCGTCGTCAGTCGCATAAGGCAAGGTGGTCGAGCGCGATTCGATATGAAAATCCGCCATGCGTAGCTTCACCGTTACGGTGCGCGCCCCGCGCCCATCCTTAAGCAGCCGGCGGTGCGCACCCTCCGCAGCCCGGGCGATGGCCGCATCGACCTCCGGGGCGGTCTGCAGGTCTTTCGGATAGGTGTGCTCAGTAGAAATCTGCTTAGAAATAGCACGCGGCGCCACCTCACGGTCATCGATGCCACGGGCTAGCTGCCACAGCTGCAGCCCCACCACGCTGCCGATGGAAATCTCTACTTCCTTGCGCGTCATCGCCGCAAGCTGCCCAATGGTTTCTACGCCGATGGACTTGAGCTTCGCACCAGTCACCGGTCCGACTCCCCACAGCTTGTTCACCGCAAGGGGGTGCAGCATATCTAGCTGGCGCTCCGCCGGGATAACAAAGGTGCCATCAGGCTTCGCTTCGCCCGATCCAATCTTGGCAAATTGCTTGCCCGATCCCGCCCCAATGGAGCACGGCAGACCCGTTTCCTCCCGAATGAGCGCGCGCAGCTCATCCGCCCAGCGCTTGACCTCCTCCGGGCTCGCCCCTTCCAGGGCGGCGGGTTCCATAAAGGCCTCATCGATGGAAAGTTGCTCGATGACCTCCACGTGTTGCGCGATGATGCCAAATACGCGGCGCGAGGCCGCCGAATACACCGCCCGGCGCGGCTGCACTACCACCGCGCGAAGTCCAACAAGCTGCTGCGCGCGGTACATCGGCATGGCCGAATGCGCACCGTACACGCGCGCCTCATAGGAGGCGCCAGCCACCACGCCGCGCCCACTGGTACCACCCACCAAGACGGGACGCCCTTGCAAGGTAGGCCGGGTCAGCTGCTCGACGGAGGCGAAAAACGCGTCCATGTCGATGTGTAGAACCCAGCGTTGCATGCGGACCAGTCTAATAGGCGCGCTCACGGGTGCACTCCTGGGTGTTTGCGTGCCGTTAATTAAAGCTTTTATTTCTTTCCATCTCCACGTCACCCACATGCAATATTACGGCCTTATCTTTTTCGAGGTTATTTCTTGAAGAAAGTATTTCGCTGATTATGAACTCACCCCACGTCATCTTGCGCGGCGTTAAGCGCGAATTCGCCGATAATACGGGCCTCCACGAGACCGATCTAAGCATCAACCGCGGTGAATTCATCTCTATTCTGGGTCCCTCCGGCTGCGGTAAGTCCACCCTGCTGCGTTGCATAGCCGGATTAGAAACGCCTGACTCGGGAACCATCTCTTTCGGAGAGATGGAGGTATTTGGTCCACGAACCAACGTGGCCGTCAATAAGCGCCGGCTTTCGATGGTCTTCCAGGACCTCGCACTGTGGCCGCACATGACGGTGGAAAAGAACATCGAGTTTCCGCTGACCACCCCAGGCAATAAGGTGGCAGCAGGCCAGCGGGCCGAGAAGGTCCGCGCCTGCATGGACATGGTGGGCATCGCTTCCAAGGCGAAGGCGCGGCCGAACCAACTTTCCGGTGGCCAACAGCAGCGCGTTGCCATCGCCCGCGCGTTGGTTTCTAATCCAGATGTCCTGCTTATGGATGAGCCGCTGTCCGCCCTCGACGCCGCGCTGCGCGTGCAAATCCGCGCAGAGCTCACCCAGCTGGCACAGGAGCTGGGGCTGACGGTCATCTACGTCACGCACGACCAAGCCGAGGCACTTGCCATGTCGGATCGCGTCGTGGTTATGAATCAGGGCCATATCGAACAATTCGCGGATCCGGTCACCCTTTACGAACAGCCGGCCACCGATTTCATCGCTGGCTTTGTAGGCACCATGAACCGCCACCCACAGCTGCCCAATGTGCGTCCAGAAAATCTCACCGTCACCACTGCGGAGGAAGACACCGGCGCCTCCCCGCGCCGGGTCGAGGCGCAGGTTCTTGGCGCTCACTACATCGGTGGGCGCTACGAGTTGCGCTGCGACGTCCCCGGGGCGGAGGAACCCTGGGTGACGTATTCACCGCATCGCTTCACTCGCGGCGAGACCGTCTACCTCAACTATCCATCTTCTCTTTCTGCATAGGAGCCACACATGTTTACCAAGAAGTTCACCGCCACCATCGCCACCACCGCTGCTGGTGCGCTCGCCTTGACCGGTTGCGGATCCGTCGAGGACAGCGCCGATACCGCCACCGACCAGTCCACCTCTTCTGCCGAAAAGTGGCAGGCACCTGAAGGCCTGTCCGGCGAGGTGGATTACTACTCGGCTAACCCGCAGGGGCTTACCGACGCCCTCGTGGAGGCCTTCGAAGAAAAGACCGACGTCCACGTCAACGTCTTTGCCGATACCACCGGCAAGATCACCGCCAAGCTCAAGGCCGAGGAAGCCAACCCGCAGGCTGACGTGGTCTACCTCGCCTCCTGGGCGGCAGCTAGCAAGCAGGAAAAGTCCGGTGCCCTTGAAAAGTACACGCCGGAGGGAGCGGACAAGGTTGTTCCCAAGTGGGCGTCGGAAAGCGGGGCGTTTACCGGCCGCGATGGTTCGGCCCTAGCGCTGGTAACCAACACCAACGTCGTGGACGAGGCCCCGAAGGACTGGGAAGATCTCACCGATGAAAAGTACAAGGACCAAATCATCATGCCGGACCCGCGCGAATCCGGTACCGCAGCCGACCTCATCGCGGCCATGGTAGATCAGTGGGGCGAGGAGAAGACCTGGGATCTCTTTGACAAGCTCTTTGACAACGGCATGATCGTCCAAGGTGCCAATGGCCCAGCGCTGGACCAGGTCACCTCCGGTTCTCGCGGCATCGTCCTCGGCGGCGTTGACTACTCCGCATACTCCGCACAGAAGAAGGGCGAGCCGCTCGAGGTTGCTATCCCAACCTCCGGCACCACGGTTACCCCGCGCCCAGTCATGATCCTCAAGTCCTCCGATAACAAGGAAGCAGCCGAGGCATTCGTGGACTTCATGTTCTCCGATGAGGCGCAGGAGATCTCGGCCTCCAAGAACATGATCCCGGCTAATAAGGACATCGCTCCAAAGAATGGCCCGAAGCTGGACGAGATTAAGACCCTCAACGATGACCTCGATGGCCTGGTTTCTCAGTCCAAGGACATCAAGGAAACCTTTGCTAAGCGCTACCTGAAGTAACCGATGAGCTCCACCACCACTCCCCAACGTCGCCTTGGGATCTACGGGGTCCTTCTCATCTTGCTTGTCCTCGTCGCCGCGCCGCTAGCCTCCGTGCTGGTCAACGCGGCCGTGGGCTACCACGATGAGCCCTCAGCCCTAGGCAGCATTGTCCAACCGGGCATGCTGCACATCCTTGGCAATACCATCTTGCTCTCCGTGCTGGTCGTGGCATTTGCCACGCTCATGGCCGCGCCGCTCGCCTTCCTCCGTTCGTGGACGCGGTTTAGCAGGGCCAATTGGATCGAGATCGTCATCATGATCCCGTTTATGACCCCGCCCTTTGCGGCGGCGATGGCGTGGATGGATTTCACCCGCCGCGGTGGTGTGGCCGAGATGCTGCTCGGCCACGGCGCCGGCAAACTCGCCCACGATGCCATCTACTCGGTGTGGGGCATGGCCTTCATCATGGCCGCGGAGCTTTTCCCTTTCCTATATCTCATCCTGCGCACCTGCCTCAATTCCATTCCGGCGTCCACGCTGGAGATGGCACAGATAGCCGGCGCGAGCCGCTGGCAACAAGCCGTGCGCATCATCGCTCCGAACATAATCGGCCCCTTTTCCCTCGGCGCGCTGATTATCTTCATTAAGGCCGCCGGCGAGTTTGGCACCCCAGTTACGCTTGGCAACGCCATTGGCTACAAGGTGCTCGTCTCCTCCATCTATGAAGACGTCACCATCGACCCCCTCGATTTTTCCAGCGCCGCTGCCTCCTCGTCGGTGCTCTTTGCCATCGGCGTGGCCGCCTGGGCTTTCCAACAGTGGATTTCACGCCGCGACCTCTCCGGCGGTGGCCGAGTAAGCCGCCCCGTACATATCCGCCTCGGCTCGGTCGGCACCGTCTTCGGCGCTGTGGTGACCGCAATAATCTTCATGGCCGCGGTGGTCATCCCCTACCTTTCCATCACCTTGGCCGCGATGACCATTCTGCGCTCGGCCCCGCCTACGCCTAATAACCTCACCTTCGATTACTTTTCCATCGTTGTGCAGATGCCCACCGCTCAAGAGGCACTTGTTCGCTCCATCGGACTAGGCGCCCTTGGCGCGACCACCGCCGTTGCTCTCGGCGTCCTCGTCACGGTGCTCACCCGCCGCCAAAGCACCATTGCCGCAAAATTCAGCGATTTCTTGGCCATCGCCCCCGACACCGTACCCGGCATTGTCCTGGCCATTGGATTTATTTTGCTGTGGAACTCTCCCTGGCTGCCATGGTCGCCCTACGGCACTATGGGCATGCTAGTTATGGCCTTCACCGTGCTCTTTTTGCCCATGGCCATCCAAAACATCAAGGCTTCAGCAGAGTCCGTCTCCCCTACCGTCTACGAGGCCGCTGCAATTTCCGGCTCCTCCACTTTGCATACCTTTGGGCGCATCACCCTGCCCCTGCTTGCCCCTGGCATCTTCGCTGGCTGGCTCCTCGCCTTCTTCGTAGGCATCCGCGAGCTGGTCATGTCCTCGCTCATTCGCCCCAGCCAGGTCAACCTCTTGGCTCCGTGGATTATGAACCAATTCGATCAAGGCCACCGTGCCGAGGCCATGGCTATGACGCTCATCGGCGTCGGAACCTCCACCGTTGTCTTGGTAGCTATCACCTGGTGGCAAAACCGGAAGGCCGCACATGCCCGCTAGCATTTTTGTCTTTGCCGATCTGCACCTAGGCCGCCCGGGCGCCCCTGGGCTGGACTGGGCCCTGCAAGAACTCGAAGTTGCCGCCAATAGTGGAGCCACGGCGTGCGTGTGCTTGGGCGATATCATCGACCGCAACGCTGAGGCGTCCGAATTCGTGCCCCAGGCCCGCGCCGTAATGGCCCACGCTGCCACACTATTCGGCGAGGTCCACTTCATTTCTGGCAACCACGATACCCACCACAACCTGGACTTCCCGCCCGAGGTCACAGTCCACGGCACGCAGGTGCACACCTTTCGCATAGGAAACACCACGGTTCTAACCGCAGCGGTGGCCACCGATCCGGACCCGCGCCGCCTCCAGCTTCCGCCGCGCCCGAGCGACGGCCCCGTCCTCGGCCTCCTACATTCTTCCGTCACCGGTGAGTTTTCTAAAGGCACCTGCCTGCCGCTTTCCGTGGCTGAGCTACAGGCCTGCGTGGCCGATGCCTGGATCCTTGGGCACGTCCACACCCCGCACACGCTTGCCGACGCCCCCTTCATCGGCTGGGTCGGCATGGGCCACGGCTTACTCTTCCACCCCGATACGTGCCACGTCACACGTTTGCCTAGCTAGATCCGTTCCCCACAAAGTGCCACCACACACTTGCTTGCATGCAAGCTTGCATGCAAGATGGATGCATGTCCAATGAACGAATGCAGCCCGCCGCGGAGCGCGCCTATGACTTCGTCAAAGAGAAGATCATTGACGGCTCCTTCGAGCCCTCGCAGATGCTTTCCGAGGCCTCCCTGGCTACCGAAATGGGAATTAGCCGCACCCCGATGCACGAGGCTTTCCTGCGCCTAGAGGTCGAAGGCTTTCTACAGCTCTACCCCAGGCGGGGTGCGCTCATCGTGCCGATCAGCCCGCAAGAAATCCGCGAGGTCTATGAGGCACGCTTGCTCGTGGATAGGCACTGTGCTGAAAAGATCTGCGCAATGTCTGATGCCGAGCGCGCGGACATCGCTGATCAGCTGGACGCGACCATCGCGGAGCAGGACACTGCGTTGGATGGTGCAGACCTGCATGCCTATACGCATCTTGATGCGCGTTTCCACCAGATCATCATGGATGGCGGTGCCAATAGCCTGCTGGCTGGGCTGGGACACCAGCTGCGCGAACGCCAGCAACGTTTTACCGCCACGGCCATTGGCCGCAACGTGGCCCGCGCCCGCACCTTCGTGGATCAGCACCGCACGCTTGCCGATGCCCTCCGCACCGGCGACCTCGACGCCTACCTTTCCGCATTGGACACCCACCTAACCAACTCGAGGAATCAACTATGACCGAAAAGTTTGCCAAACACTCATGGTTTCCCGTCGCTGGCAGCATGGTCGCTGTCGCGTGGGGCGGCAATGAGTTCACCCCTCTCCTAGTCATGTACCGCGAGGAGTCACACTTCTCGCAGGTCACCGTCAATGGCCTCTTGGCCGCCTACGTGCTCGGCATCGTGCCTGCGCTGCTGATTTCTGGCCCGCTTTCGGACTACATTGGCCGCCGCCCCACGATGCTGCCTGCCGCGCCACTATCGCTGCTCGGTTCCTTCCTTCTGTCCATCGCACCGAACGAGCCACTCGTCATCGCCGTGGGCCGCATCATGTGCGGCTTGGCTTTGGGCATCGTCATGGCGGTCGGCTCCACGTGGGTGGCAGAGCTCATCACCCGCGCTGGCGGCGATCCCGCTGCCGGCCCGCGCCACGCCTCGATGTGTCTGACCTTAGGCTTCCTCATCGGCGCCGGCCTCGCATCGGTGCTGGCCCAGTGGGGTCCGTGGCCGACCCACTTGGCGTATATCCTGCACATCCTCCTCACCGTTGCCACCGCTATCTGGCTGATGAAGACCCCGGAAACCCGCCCGCCGCGTGGCGCTACGGTAAAAGACACCTTCCTTGACTTAAGCATCCGCGACATGCTGCGCATGCTGCACATTCCCTCCGCAGCGCACCGCCGCTTCGTGCGCATTGTTCTGCCGGTCGCACCGTGGGTCTTCGGCTGCGCTGGCGCCGCCTATGCCCTCCTGCCCCAGCTTCTGTCCGAGTCCGCTGGCGATGCCCCCATCGCTTTTTCCGGCCTGATGACCGTTATCACCTTGGGCTGCGGCGTTGGCATCCAGATGCTCGGCAAGGTTATCGATACCAGCCGCTCCGCCCGCGCTTCCGCAGTTGCCATGGGCGTTATCACCGTGGGCACCATCCTCGGCGCGGTTGCCTCCCATACTCGCTCCCTGCCGCTCGGCATCGCCGGTGCCGCTGTCATGGGTGCAGGCTACGGCCTCGCCCTTGTCGCCGGTCTCTCCGAGGTCCAGCGCATCGCCCGCGCCGAAGAACTCGCCGGCCTCACCGCCGTGTACTACTCGGTCTCCTATACCGGCTTCTTTATCCCCATGGCCTTCAGCGCACTCGCGCCGCTGCTCGGCTTTACCACCCTATTCCTCATTGGCGCCGTGCTCGCACTGTGCTGCCTCGTTAACGTCGTCCTCGGCTGGCGTGCTCACCTGCCCGGCCCGGTCCGTTAAGTCCTATCACTCATAAAAAATTGCCCAGCCGCTAAGGCTGGGCAATTACTTTTAGGTGGCGGCTAAGGCGCTACTGCTTAACGACGGTAGCCTTAACCCCCTTCACCACCTCGTGCACGTCCGCACCATCAAGCGCCTCGGTGGTCACCTGGAAATCGGTGGCGAGCACTTCACCGGCGATGTGGTCGGCGTGACGCTCCGCCCAGGCCTTCTTCTCCTCTGGGACAGAGAGCACGGCCGCGATGCGGTCCGAGACCTCGAACCCAGAAGCCTTGCGGGCATCCTGCAGGCCGCGGATAACGTCCGCTGCCCAGCCTTCGGCCTCGAGCTCTTCGCTCACCTCGGTATCGAGTACTACCAGGCCGTCAAGGCCCTCGATACGCGCGGTGGACTTCGGATTCGCTGCCTGCAGGCGCTCGGTGTACTCATCCGGGCCAAGCACGATTTCGCCGTCCACTACGACCTCTTCGCCGCGGCGTTCGTAGTTGCCCGCCTTGAGGTTCTTGATGGCGCGCTGCACGTCCTTGCCCAAGCGCGGGCCGGCGACCTTCGCGTTGCAGACAACCTGGAAGGTGCCTACCGAATCGACGTCGTCAGTGAGCTCAACTTCCTTAACGTTGACCTCGTCGCGGATGATATCGGCAAAGTCCGCCAGGCGCTGCGCCCCATTGAGAGCCACCGTCAGCTTCGGCAGCGGCAAACGGTTGCGCAGCTTATTGGACTTGCGCACCGAGGATGCAGCCGAAGCGACCGCGCGAGTCGCATCCATCGCAGAGACAAGACCTGCATCGGACGGGTAGTCCGCAGCCTGCGGGTAATCCGCCAGGTGCACCGAACGCTCACCGGTCAGTCCACGGTAGATAACCTCTGCCACGTGCGGCAGCAGCGGTGCCACCACGCGAGTCACGGTCTCCAGCACGGTGTACGAGGTATTAAACGCCTCAGGATGGGCGTCCTCGCCCTCCCAGAAACGATCGCGCGAGCGACGAACGTACCAGTTGGTCAGGACGTCGGCAAACAGGCGCACTTCTTCGGTTGCCGTGGCGATATCGGTATCGGCAAGCGCCGCGTTGACATTGGCCACGACATCGTGGGTCTTGGCCAAGATATAGCGGTCCAAAACATGCGTGGAGCTGGTGTCGAACTTTGCTTCCTTCTCTGCGTAGAGCTGCAGGAAGGTATAGGCATTCCAGATAGGCAAGATCGCCTGGCGCACGCCCTCGCGAATGCCCTGCTCGGTCACGATGAGGTTGCCTCCGCGCAGGATAGGCGAAGACATCAGGAACCAGCGCATGGCATCCGAGCCATCGCGATCAAAGACCTCGTTGACGTTCGGATAGTTGCCCTTGGACTTAGACATCTTAAGGCCATCGTTGCCCAGCACGATGCCATGGGCCACGACCTTCTTATACGCCGGGCGATCAAAAAGCGCGGTGGACAGCGCGTGCATCACATAGAACCAACCACGCGTCTGACCGGAGTACTCCACGATGAAATCGGACGGCGAGTGGGTCTCAAACCATTCCTTATTCTCGAATGGGTAGTGCTTTTGCGCAAAGGGCATCGAGCCGGACTCAAACCAGCAATCCAGCACGTCTGGCACGCGGCGCATCATCGACTTACCGGTCGGATCATCCGGGTTCGGGCGCACCAACTCGTCGATATGCGGACGGTGCAGCGACTCCGGACGGACACCGAAATCGCGCTCCAGCTCATCCAAGGAGCCGTAGACATCCATGCGTGGATAGTTGTCATCATCGGACATCCACACCGGGATAGGCGCACCCCAGTAGCGGGTACGGGAGATATTCCAGTCGCGCGCACCCTCGAGCCACTTGCCAAACTGGCCATCTCGGATGTGCTCCGGCAGCCACTCAATCTCCTTGTGGTTGAGCTCCACCATGCGATCGCGGAACTCGGTCACCTTCACGAACCAGGCCGGCAGCGCCATGTAGATAAGCGGCTCGCCCGAGCGCCACGAGTGCGGATAGGAGTGCTCGATGGTTACGTGGCGCACCACTCGCCCAGCAGCCTTCAAGTCCTTGATGATGTCCTTATTCGCATCAAAGACCAGCTGGCCCTCATACGGCGGAACCTGCGAGGTGAACTTACCGTCCTCATCCACCGGGATGACCAGCTCGATGTCGTACTGATTGGTGGTATTCATGTCGTCTTCACCAAACGCAGGAGCCTGGTGTACCACACCGGTGCCGTCCTCAGTGGTGACGTAATCAGCGATCAAAACCTGGTAGGCATTGCGCAGATCCGGGAAGAAGCCGAAGATAGGCTCATAGGTAAAGCCCTCGAGTTGCGCGCCGGTAAACGTCTCCAGTACCTCGGCCTCCCCTAGTTCCTTCTCCAAGGTGGCCAACAGGTTTTCCGCCATGATGAAGGTACGGCCATCAAAATCGCCCTCCGTAGCCTTAAAGAGCACGTAAGTAACCTCTGGATGAACCGCCAAGGCCTCGTTCGAAGGCAAGGTCCAGGGGGTGGTGGTCCAGGCGAGGAAGGAGGCGTCGGCAAGCGCAGGGTGCTCCGCCAACGTCTTTTCTGCCGCGCTTCCCGCGCGCGCGCCCTCCACTGGGAAGGTAACGGTCAGGGTTGGATCCTGGCGCATCTTATAGGAATCGTCCAGGCGGGTCTCCTGATTGGACAAAGAAGTGTGCTCCGCCCAAGAGTACGGAAGAACTCGGAAGCCCTTGTAGATGAGGCCCTTGTCATAGAGCTCCTTGAACGCCCACATGACCGATTCCATGTAGTTGATATCCATGGTCTTGTAGCCGTTGTCAAAGTCCACCCAGCGGGCCTGGCGGTTGACGTACTCTTCCCACTCGTCGGTGTATTCCAGCACGGACTTAGCGCAGTATTCATTGAACTTTTCCAAGCCCATGTCCTCGATCTGCGCCTTTTCAGTGATACCCAGCTGCTTTTCCGCCTCCAGCTCAGCGGGCAGACCGTGGGTATCCCAGCCGAAGACACGAGGCACGTAATTGCCAGCCATGGTGCGATAGCGCGGGACGATATCCTTCACATAACCGGTCAGCAGGTGTCCATAGTGCGGCAAGCCGTTTGCGAATGGAGGGCCATCGTAGAAAATGTACTCTGGGCAGTCCTTGGTCTTTTCTAGCGAAGCCTGGAAGGTATCATCCTGCTTCCAGTACTTCTGGACTTCCTCTTCCATATCTGGGAAGCGGCTGGAGCCGCCAGTCATGTCGACCTTGGGGTAAACCTTTTTCGCCATAATTATCCTTCACTCTTAACACGGTGCAGGGACGCGCCATCAAGGCTCGCGGTACCACCCTGCTTGAGCCCGAAGGCTCCGCTTCGTTTCGGTGAAGGAGTTGACGGTCCCACCCGTCCAGTTCTACTGGGCCACACTGGCTGTTCTTCTGAATTGCTCCCCGGTGATGGCCGGATCACTGCGTGTAGGCCACAGTATAGCGCCCCAGAATCTTCGTGCACAATAAGTTATCCACAGGCGAAAAATTTTCCCTTGTGGGGGCTTGCGCGGGGAAATAAATTGTGAGTCGTGAACGCGCTAGATACTTACCTCGCAGCCATGGCACCCGGGATGGACATCGTCCTCGGGTGCGCAGGCATGTCCGAGGACGACCTCTGCGCGCGTGGCGCCGCTGAAAAGACGGCCCGCGAGTTGGCATTGCTCAAAGAGGCGTACTGCGGCACGACCAAGTTCACAAGGAAGCGTCGTCGTGCTATCGAAGGAGCTCAGCACAATGGGCATTCCATCGTTGCGTTATCCATCATTGAAAAGTATGCACGCAAGATGCCCACGCTTTTCGACGCATGGGTCCTCCGCGAACAGCTATGCACCACCAAGGCCACAGCAGCGGCACTAGAAAAGCTGGCGCAATCCAAGGTTCCGAAGAAAAAGCGCAAGGTAAAGCCTGGTGTACGCATCATCCGCCGCAAGGATGCGCCGTGGACGTTAGCTATCGACGGCTCGTCCTCGTTCATTGCAGACCTCCACGCGGCGGTGGAGAACCAGGATAAAAAGCCGCTGGATGTGGTGGAAGATACCTTCTTCGGCAGCGATACGGGGCAACGAAGCACGGTGGTAACCAATGTCATCGTGCGCTTGGAAGACTACGTGCGCATCGTCAACGGTGATGGCGAGGAAATCACCTTGCAGATGACCAACGGAGCAACGCTTACGGGAGCGCAGTATGTGCGCCGCACGTTAAAGGAGCATGGGCTCATTACCCTGGTGAGCCCCTATGAAGGCGCGGTGAACCTGTACCGCACGGAGCGCTTCGCCAATGCTAAGCAGCGGTTGATGGCGGGTGCGGAAAATCCGGTATGCCCATGGCCGCGCTGCGCTAAGCCTGCCGACGAATGCCAAATTCACCATCTGGAGCCGTGGTTGCACGGTGGATTGACCAATATCGCGAACTTATCCACAGCTTGCGCGTACCACAATGGCGCCAACGATGACGATCCCAATGCCCCTCCGCTGCGCGGGCGACTTGCCCGTACCAACGGACAGATTCGGTGGCAACCGCCCGATTGCTAGAACCCGACTGCGAAATAAGGCGCCTCGCGCGCCTTATTGGCATGCCTGCATGCGAGAGATGTGGGGCCGGCGGTGCTAGTCCTCGCGGAAGGCTGCGCGCAGCGCCTCCTGCTCGGGGGATTCAGTTGCCTTGGCTTTGTCGGTGCGATGTTTATGCGCCCAGTCCAGGATGAAGCACACGAGTCCGATGCCGGCGGCGGCAAAAACGATATACAACGACCAGTCGGCTCCCGAGATAACGAAGTTGACCAAGGCCACGAATGCCACGAGGGCGAGAACTAAAGCGGCAACGAGCACAGTGGTTCCTTTCGGTAGGAGCGGGCTAAAGCACGACGGTCTAAAACAACAATAGCGCCCCCGCCGCGGTGGCGGGGGCGCTAGGAAGAACGGGGTGGCTTAGTTGTTGCCAGCCTCGCCGTTCGGTGCGGCGGTGCCGCGGGTAGCCAGCTCTTCCAGCTGAGACTCCAGCAGGGTCTTCAGGCGAGTGCGGTACTCACGCTCGAAGGTGCGCAGCTCGGAGATGCGAGCCTCCAGTGCGGTCTGCTGCTGCTTGACGGTGTTCATAACCTCGGTGTGCTTGCGCTCGGCATCAGCCTGCAGGGACGCGGCCTTCTCCTCAGCCTGACGGATTTGCGCCTCTGCACGGGAGGAAGCATCAGACTCGGTCTGCTTTGCCTTAGCCTCAGCGTCAGATACCAGCTTCTTGGAGCGGGAATCTGCGTCCTGCAGCTGGGCGTCGTACTTCTTCTGGGCGTCGGCAAGCTGTGCCTTGGACCGGGAATCTGCATCGGTCAGCTGCTTCTCGGCTGCAGTGCGTGCCTCGGACAGCATGGACTCGGACTCCGCACGAGCCTCGGAGGTCAGGCGGTCTGCCATCTCCTGTGCCAGACCCAGAACGCGGGCAGCCTGCATGTGGGTTTCCGGGGTAGCCAGGCCATCGGCGGTCTGTGCAACACCAGCACCTGCGATACCCGCTGCCGCTGCACCAGCCTTGGAGGAACCAGCTGCGGAAGCGGACTTCTTCAGCTCGTCGTTTTCCTTCTTGGAAGCCTCGAGTTCCTTCTTAGCCTGTGCTGCCTCCGCGCGGGCTGCCTCTGCATCCTTCTTCGCCTGAGCAGCCTCCTCGCGGGCTGCCTTCAGGTCTGCAGAAGAGGAAGCAGCAGCGGAGCCAGACGCCTGCGCCTTGGAAGCCTCAGCCTGGGCAGCCTTAACCTGCTCCTGTGCCTTCTTGGTCTCTTCCTTAGCGCGGGAAACCTCGGACTTGGAGTCCGCCAGCTTGGTTTCGTACTCGGCGCGCAGCTTGGCCTCAATCTCCTTGCGCAGCGCAGCCTCATCGGTGCGGGTGGAAGCCGCAGTTGCGGTACCAGCAGCACCGGCGCCAGCACCCGCCTTGGCCTGGGAGTTCAAATCGCTAACCTGCGCCTGCAGGTCTTCGTTCTCATCCTGCAACTGGGCAAGGGCGTCCTCTACGAGGTCGAGGAACTGATCCACCTCGTCTTCGTTGTAGCCGCGCTTGCCAATCGGCGGCTTGCTGAACGCGACGTTGTGAACATCAGCTGGTGACAGTGGCATGTCTTCTCTTCCCCTTCAGGTTGGTACAACCCCGGAGCTTCCAGGGCCTTAGGAGTGCGGTTCAGGTCTAACTAAACCTTCCCCACAAAGGTACATGTGGTTCATAATACGGGTTATCGCGATTTATCGTAACCAAACGCCCACAATAATCGACGCCCCGCCGAGTCTCAACGTTTACCACAGGTTTCGAGGCGACGGGGGTGCTACGTCAGAAAAATCATCTGCAAGATCATTGTGAGTATCGACAGCAAGACGAACAGTACAAGCACCGATACATCAAGCGCTACGCCACCCATTTGCAGAGGCGGGATCAGGCGGCGCAACGCCTTGACCGGCGGATCCGTAATCACAAACAGAGGCTCCGCTATAACCATAAACCAGCGTGGAGGGTTGAACTGCCGCGAGAAGGACTGGATCATCTCAATAATGATGCGGGCGATGAGCACCCACGTATAGATCCGCACGAGCAGGATAAGAATAATTCCGAGTTGTGTCACAATAACCGAGCCTATCGAATAAACCCCCGCAGATGCCCAATCGGCACCCCACGGGGGCTAAATGAAACGTGCTGCTTTAGCGCAGGCCTGCGGCGCGCTCGAGCTCATGCTTTGCAATGTCCGCAGACTTAGGCACGATGGAAAAGACCTTGCGCTCAGTGTCCATACCCTTGGTGAGGTTGAGCATACGCCCCTCTAGGCCGAAGCAGAGGCCGGCAGCGAAGTCGATGAAACGCTTGGCGGTGGCCTTTTCGGCGTCAGTCAACTCGAAGACAACGGCATCGCCGTCGCGGAAGGGCTCGCCTACCTTGGCGGCATCATTGAAAGACGTCAGCGAGATGGCCACGATGGTCGGGACGAATTCCTCCTGTACCGGGGCCGGCTCGTAGGACTGCGGGGCGCGGCGAGGTGCGTAGGCCGAGGAGCTATTTTCGGAGTAACGCGGCTCCTCGTTGTAGTAGGCATCGTCTTCTTCGATGTCCACCGGGCCCAGCCCG
This sequence comes from Corynebacterium tuberculostearicum, assembly GCF_022347385.1. Classification (GTDB taxonomy): domain Bacteria; phylum Actinomycetota; class Actinomycetes; order Mycobacteriales; family Mycobacteriaceae; genus Corynebacterium; species Corynebacterium tuberculostearicum_M. The sequence goes on along the minus strand of NZ_JAKRDT010000001.1, from coordinate 18,314 downwards.
AAGAAATCCTTCGTCTTATCAATGAATGACATTTTTGGGTCTCCCTCTGACCTAAATTTGTACAAGTCTAAACGCGTAAAATGTGTCTGGTGTGACTCATGTGATTTACGCCGTGAAATGCGCTTTTGCGATGTTTTTAACCTACTGGCCGCGGCCCCATGATACTGGTTCCGACACGCACGATATCACTGCCCGCAGCAATTGCCTCGGCCATGTCCGCACTCATGCCAGCAGACATTTTCAGCGGTCGATCGAGCTCAGATGACAAGCGATCTACCTCTCCGCGGACGTTTCGGAATACCTCGCCAGCATCGGCATCAAGTGGCGGAACCACCATGAGTCCGGCAAGTTCCAAGTGCTGCGCGTCTTCTACGGCACGCACGACCTCATCGAGTACGTCTGGAGTTACACCACCACGAGCCCCATCGCCGTCGACGGAGACTTGGATGAAAACTGGCAGATTACCTTCGCGCTCGCCTCGTTCCTTGGCTAAGGAAACGCCTCGCTCCAGTGCGTGGGCGAGTTTGAGGGAATCAAGCGAATGCACGCTGGCCGCCCATCGGGCTACATGGTTGGCTTTCTTGGTCTGGATTTGGCCAATCATGTGGAAACGCAGCTGCGGCAGCTCAGCGGCCTTGGCACGGGCCTCTTGTTCCCGGTTTTCGGCGACGTCGGTAACTCCTAGATCTGCCAGCAGGGAAATATCCGCAGCTGGGTGAAATTTCGTCACCGGCAACAGCTGCGGCGGTTTCCGCCCTGACTGCGCTGCTAGCCTTTCAATCTCGGCACGGGTGTCCGATAGGTTGTGTTCTAGCTGTGCCTTTCGGTCTGACATTACTTAGCCTCCAACCAAATTAGTCCAGCCTGGCGGCCGGTGGTTCCTTCGCGCCGATAGGAAAAGAAGTCTTCGTCTTCGATGGTGCAGCGCGGGTCGGATTCAATCGCGGTGATACCTAGCCCCATGAGCTGGCGAATCAGCCCTGCGCGCACATCGATGCCCCACGTGCCCTTCGACGTCCGAGTCTTGGAGCCGGGCAAGCGGCGCTCGACGTCAGTGGCCATTTCCTCAGGCACTTCGTAGTTCTTTCCCGAAGCAGCCGGCCCCATAACCACCTGAATGCGCTCGGGCTGTGCGCCAAGCTTCTGCATTTCGCGCACGGTATTGACCACAATGCCGTTGCGGGCGCCCAAGCGGCCGGCGTGGGCGGCAGCAATGACGCCAGCGGCGACGTCGACAAGCAGCACCGGCGTGCAATCCGCAACGAGAACGCCTAGCCCGAGGCGTCGCTGGGTGGTGACAATTGCGTCTGTGGCTGGCACGGGCTCGTCCTGTGGACCATCGACGACGGTGACGGTATTTGTGTGCAGCTGTTCCATCCACACAATGTCGTCCAGACCGGTCACGCGCTTCAGGCGCTCGCGATTAGCGGCAACCGCGGCGGGGTCATCGCCGACGTGGTGCCCCAAGTTGAAGGAGTCGTATGGAATAGCAGACGCCCCGCCAGCACGGCTAGTAAAAACCATGCGGACGGGGCGTGTGGTGCGATGTTCCTCGTTTACTGGCATGCACACCAGCGTAGCGCTTTGCGCTTAGCGCATGAAGGAAGGCACGTCCAGATCGTCGTCGCCGTCATCGTCACGACGCTGCGATGGGCGGGACAAACGGTAGTCATCGCGGCGCTCCTCGCGGGAGAAACGGTCAGAGTTGGTGAACAGACCGCTAGATTCTGGGCGACGCTCCTCGGCAGGGCGCTGCGGAGTGTAGCGCTCTCGCTCCTGGCCGGCGCGCGGCTCGTAAGAGTGGCGCGGGGAGTAGTCATCCTGTACCGGCTGAGCGGCAGCAGGCTGCGCCGGTGCCGGGGTGACGGGCTCTGCGGCCTCGCGCTGGCGATTATCAAAAAGGGAACCCGGCTTGCGCTGTTCCTGCGGCTGCTGCTGCTGCGCAGCGGCCTGGGTCATATTGGCCTCGGCATCGAAGCCGGTGGCGATGATGGTGATGCGGATTTCATCGCCCAAGGTGTCGTCGATGATGGTACCGAAGATGAGGTTGACGTCCTCGTCGGCGCGCTCTTCCACCATGGAGGCGGCGGCGTTTACTTCGTGCAGGCCAAGATCGGAGCCGCCAGCGATGGACAGCAGCACGCCCTTGGCACCTTCCATCGTGGATTCCAGCAGCGGGGAGTTAATGGCTTGCTCAGCAGCGGTCATGGCGCGGTTATCACCGCGGGCGGAACCGATACCCATGAGCGCGGAGCCAGCGTCAGACATGACGGAGCGAACGTCCGCAAAGTCGACGTTGATCATGCCCGGGATGGTAATCAGGTTGGTAATACCCTGCACACCATTGTGCAGCACCTCATCGGCAGCGCGGAAAGCCTCAACGATGGAGAGCTCTTCCCCACCGAGCTGCATCAGGCGATCGTTCGGGATGACGATGAGGGTATCGCAGACCTCGCGCAGCTCCTCAATGCCGGCCATGGCCTGGCGGGTACGGCGAGCGCCTTCGAACTTGAACGGGCGGGTGACAACACCGACGGTCAGCGCACCCATTTTCTTCGCGATAGACGCCACGACCGGAGCAGCACCGGTGCCGGTGCCGCCACCCTCGCCAGCAGTCACGAAGACCATATCGGAGCCCTCGAGGGCGTCTTCAATTTCGGACTTGTGGTCTTCTGCGGAGGTCTTTCCTACCTCAGGGTTAGCGCCGGCGCCGAGGCCACGGGTGGCCTCACGGCCAATGTCGAGCTTGGTGTCTGCGTCAGAGAAAATGAGGGCCTGGGAGTCGGTGTTGATGGCGACGAACTGAACGCCCTTGAGGCCTTCTTCGATCATGCGGTTGACGGCGTTGACGCCGCCGCCGCCGACGCCGACGACCTTGATATCCGCGAGATTGTTATTGGAAGAGATCATGTGAGTAGGTCTCACCTTTCGCTACTTTAAGTCTGCACGTGCATTAAACGAGGAATGTAATGCGCTCCGCCGAAGGCGAATCGCGTTCCTTTCCATCTTTAACGACAGCGGTGTAATTTTCACGCACATTTTCCGCGTGTCGAGACCCTCAAGTTCCACTTTAGGGTTGCTCACCTGCGGTTTTATAAGTCACACCCGCATCATCCGCCCCACGGTTCAGGCACTAAAAAGAGCCCGTGCAGCGCACACGCCTAAGCGGTGCTGCACGGGCCCACAAGAGCGATAAAGGCACCTGCGGGGGCACCCGTCGCCCTATCCGCGGGTGGTGACCAACTCAGGGTTGGAAATATTCCACTCGCGGCCTTCCATCTTCAACACGGTGGCGAAGGCATGCGCCTTGTCCTCATCGTTAGAATCGCTGGCACCCCAGAAGATGCGCCGGTCATCTTTGGTGGTGAAAGTCAGCGAATATTCGCCCGCCACTTCCAGCTTTGCTACTTGGTTGCGGACGTCGTCGGAAAGCGCTGCAATCGCACGCACCGCATCCTGGGTTTGCGGGGAGCCGCTATCGACGGAGCCCGTCACCTCAACCGCGCCCGCGGGAGGCTCAGCGGAGGTAAATTCCTCGCCTTTATCATCGATCAGGTAGGGCTTATTATCGCGCTTTACAAACGCCACGGCCTTGTGCTCGGCCACGTTGATGGTCAAGGTCGAAGGGAAATCGCGAGAGACTGTCACCGAATCGACCCAGTCCAATCCAGCAACGCCGGAAGCTGCCTCACGCGCGTTAACGCGCAGCAAATTTTCGCCCTTGGGAACCCCAGAGGCTTCCTCCACCTGCGCGGGATCGAGCTGGTGGACGCCTTCGACGTGAAAATTGCGTACCTTCAGGACGGGAACTGTCCACATCACGGCGGCCGCTATGACGGCCACGGCGACGATTGCGGCGATGACCCCAGCGATGAGCTTTGCGGAGACGCGCACTAGCTTGCCCGCAATTCATCGAGGATTTCCGCCGCCACCATGGTTACCGAGCCAGCACCAATAGTCAGCACCACATCGCCCGGCTCCACCACCGACACGACGTCGCGGGCGGCGGCGGAAAAATCCGGCTCGAAAATGACCTGCATATCAGCGGGCATCTTATCGGTAATGATGCGGGAGGTAATTCCCTCCACGGGCTGCTCGCGAGCGCCGTATATGTCGAGTACCACGGCGGCGTCGGCAAGCGAGAGTGCTTGGGCAAACTCGGCGTCGAATTCCATGGTGCGCGAGTACAGGTGCGGCTGGAAACACGCGATAACGCGCCCGCCGTGGCCTTCCGCCTCGACCTTGGCGCGGGCGGCCCGCAGCACTGCCGCAACCTCGGTGGGATGGTGCGCATAATCATCAAAGACGCGCACGGGTTTGCCCTGCTTGTCGACGCTCCCCCGGTACTCGAAGCGCCGCCGCACACCACCAAAGTCAGCCAATCCCTCGGCGATGGCGGCTGGAGCGCCACCGGAGAGCACACCGGCGATCAAGGCACCCATGGAATTGAGCACCATGTGGTGGCCTGGGATCTGCAGCTCGTAGCGCACGGTTTCAGAAACGCCAGGAAGGTCGAGCTTGACGGTGGTGTCCATGCCTTCCGCGGTGGTATCTTCGCGCACCAGCTCGGCGGCCAACGGCACGGTAGAGGTAAAAGACTTCTCCGGCGAGCCATAGGCTACGACGTTGATGCCGCGCTCGAGTGCCCGCTCGCCAGCCCGGGCAGCGTGCTCGTCTTCAGCGCACACAACGAGGTAGCCGGTCTCCGGGGTAACCAAGTCAGCAAAGTCATCGAAGACTTGGAAATAGGCTTCCTCGCTGTGGAAGAAGTCGAGGTGATCGGGCTCGATAGTCGTGAGCACCGCGACGTCAGGGCTATAGCGCAGCAGGGAGGCATCAGATTCATCGGCTTCGGCGACGAAAGCTTCCCCGGTGCCACCGTGGGCATTGGTGCCCGCGCGATTGAGCTGGCCGCCGATGGCGAAGGAAGGATCGAGACCCGCGTGTTGCATCGCGCTCACGGTCATCGACGTGGTGGAGGTTTTGCCATGGGTGCCAGCCAGCAACACCTGCTGGTGGCCTTCCATCAACGCGGCGAGCAGATCGGAGCGGCGAATTACCGGGATATCGTTATCCTTTGCGGCTACTAGCTCCGGATTGTCTTGGGGAATGGCGGCAAAAGAAGTAACCACGACGGTGGGCAGTTCACCAGACAGTCGCAGATTTTCCGCGGCGTGGCCGATGGCGACCTTGGCACCCATGGTGCGCAGCACCTCAACCGGGGTGGAGTCTTTGACATCGGAACCTGTAACCACTCCGCCGCGAGCGGCGAGGATTCGCGCGAGCCCCGACATGCCGGAACCACCAATGCCGATGAGGTGGACGCGGCGCAGATCGTAGTGTGCGGGATCGGTCATTTACTTATCCTTCCTTCCAGCGGCGTCTTCGGCCTCGGATACGCGGGTGGCGATGCGGTCTGCGATGGTATTTGCCACGTCTCCGGCGCTGGCATGGGAGGCGGCGTGCGTCATCGACTCGAGGCGTTGCGGGTCATCGAGAATGCCGCGCACCTCGGAGATGAGTCGCTCTGGGGTCAGCTCCGCGTCCGGAATCTGGATGGCGGCGCCTGCCTCGACCACGTCGCGGGAATTGAGCGCCTGTTCGCCATTGCCGTGCGGCAGCGGAACGTAAATGGCCGGCAGGCCTGCGGCGGATACTTCGGCGACGGTCATCGCGCCGGAGCGGCACACGACGAGGTCAGCCACCGCAAGGGCGGAGCCCATGTCCTCGATATACGGCAGTGCGGCGTAGTTCGGGTGTTCTGCGGGCGGGTCATTCTTCTTGCCGTAGGCGTGCAGAAGCTGGAAGTCCTGTGCCAAGTCCTCTACCGCTCCGGCAACAGCGCGGTTGATGCTGGCCGCGCCTTGGGACCCGCCGGTGATAAGAATGGTGGGAAGCTCGGACAGGTTCCACTTGGTGCGCGCGTCTGCGGCCAGGTTGCCATTCGGGTCCTCCGCCAAGCTCGGGCGAACGGGGATGCCGACGACCTCGCCCGGCATGCCGGAATCTGGGTGTGCGTTGAGTCCGATGCCGCCCATTTTCACGCCGAGCTTATTGGCCATTCCAGCCAAAGCATTGGTCTCGAGAACATAAAACGGGATGCCGAGGGATCGCGCAGCGATATAGGCCGGCCCGGCCACGTAGCCGCCGGTGCCAAAGACGACATCCGCCTCGACGTCTTTGAGTACCTGCTTGGCCTCCCCCACCGCGCGGGAGAGGTTGAACGGTAGCTTGAAGAGCTGCGCGTTGACCTTGCGCGGGATTGGCACGGGGGTAATCAGGCTAAGGTCCACGCCGCGGGCGGGAATAATATCGCGCTCGAGGCCCTTTTCGGTACCGAGAGCGGTGATGCGTGCGCCGTGGCGCTCACGCAAAGCTTCGCCTACGGCGAGGGCGGGTTCAATGTGTCCGGCGGTGCCGCCACCTGCGATGACGACGGAAATAGGCGTGGAATTCATAGCCTAAAGGCTACCAGCGCCACCTAGCGATAGCGGCGCTCGGCGCGCGGATAGCGGCGGCCGCTTCCGGTCACGGGGCGGCCAAAGCGCTCCTCGCGCACGCGGGATCGCGGCTCCTGCGGACGGGCGTGACGGCCCTGCTGCTTCTTCTTCGGCTTCGGCACTGGCTGCGGCTCGCCGATGAACAAGAGGCGGTCGAACAGCGGGCGGCCGAAGTTCTGCATGGCAGAAATTTGCATCGGCTCGTGACGCGCCACGTTGCACAGGATGCCCATCGAGCCAATCGTGATGATCGCCGCGGTACCGCCGGCAGAAATCATGGGCAGCTGAATACCGGTCACCGGCAGCAGGCCAATGACGTAGCCAATATTCACAAAGGCCTGGGTGACCACACCGATGGTCAACGTTGCGGCCAGCAGGGACTGGAACTGGTTCTGTGCGCGCATCGCGGTGCGCAAGCCCACATAGCCCAGTGCGGCGAATAGCACGATGACGAGCGCACCGCCCCACCAGCCGAGTTCCTCACCCACGATGGCGAAAATAAAGTCATTTTTCGCCTCGGGAAGGTAGAACCACTTGGCACGGGATTGGCCAATGCCAACGCCCCAGAAGCCGCCGTCGGCAAGCGAGAGAAAGCCCTGATAGGACTGGAACCCCGTACCTTGAGTATCGGAGATATTGCCCACTAGGGCGTCGAAATAGGTGTGGAAGCGGTTGGAGCGGAAGCCGCCGGAAAGGAAGATAAACAGCAAACCACACACGGCTGCGACGCCGATGGTCGCCGGAACGCGCCAGTCGACACCCGCGAAAATCAGAGTGAAGACCACCACGAGGGCAAAGGACAAAGCCATGCCCAAGTCGCCCTGAAAGACGATGAGCAAGAACATAACGCCGGCGATGAGGGAGTACATCATGAAGGGATCTGTCACCTTCATGGATTTGTGCTCCTTATCCGCCAATACCGTCGCACCAAACATGCCTACGGCGATGCGGGCAAGCTCCGAGGGCTGCAGGGAGAACGGGCCCAAGTAAATCCAGGACTGGGAACCTACCTCCTCGCGGCCGGTGCCCACGCCGGGGATCAGCACGGCGATGAGCAAAATGATGGACAAGCCCACAATCCACGGCACGCATTTGCGCAGGGTATGAGGCGACACCTTGAGGCCAAACCAAAAGGCGACGAGGCCCAAGAACACCATCACGCACTGGCGCAATGCCTGGTTCCATACACCGCCGTCCTCGGTGAGGGAAGTAGCCATGGAGGAAGAAAAGACCATGAGCACGCCGATGCCCACGAGGAAGAAGATGATAAAGCGCAGCAGCTGGTAATCAAGGCCTGCTTCCTGGCGGGCTCGCTCGCGCAGCTCGCGAACGCGGTCGCCAAAACTCTTGGAGCGCGGGCGCTGCTGGGAGGTGGCCGTCATGTGTTCTCCTGATCCTTAAATCTAAAGCTCTACTTACGGGTAAGCTCCCGCGCGGCCGCGGCGAAAACATCACCGCGTTGAGCCATGCCGGTATACATATCCAACGATGCCGCAGCGGGCGCCAAAAGAACGGTATCCCCGGCGTCGGCGTGTTGCAGTGCAGCCTCCACCGCAGCATTCATGGCTGCGAAAGGCTCCTGCGTTTCGATGACGTCCACCGAGGCATGCGGCGCGTGGGCGGCGAGGGCCCGGGCAACCTCTTTCCTATCCACGCCCAGGACTACCGCGGCTTTGATGTGGGCGGCGTGCTTGGCGACGAGCCCGTCCACCTCCGCGCCTTTCAACTGCCCGCCGGCAATCCAGACCACGGAATTGAGCCCCTTGAGCGCAGCATCCGCCGCATGTGGGTTGGTGGCCTTGGAATTATCGATGAACGTGATGCCGGAATGCTCATGGACCACAGCGCCGCGGTGCCCGGCCACGGTATACGCTGCCAGCCCCTGTGCAATGGACTCCGGGGTGGCGCCTGCCAGACGCGCGACGCTGGCTGCGGCCGCAGCGTCTAGGACTCCTGCCAGGCCGGCGGGCTCAATGCCCTCTGCGGACGCGAGAGCCTCGCGCTGCTCGTTAAGCCGCGAAACAAGACGGCCGGCACTTACGCCCACCTCTCCCTGTGTGGGTTCAGCGGCGGTAAAGCCGAAGAGGTCTGTGGTATCCGCGGCGTAGCGGACCGCCTCGGCGTCATCCTTGCCCACCACAGCGACGTCACCGGAGAGCACCTTGGCCTTCGCGCGGGCATAGGCATCGAACGAACCATGCCAATCCAGGTGGTCATCAGCCAAATTCAGTAGCACGCCCACATCCGGGCGCACATGGCTGGACCAATGCAACTGGAAAGAAGATAGCTCGGCGCAGAGAACGTCGACGCGAGGGGTGGCCGTGAGGGCGTCGAAAAGCGACACGCCGATATTGCCCACCGCCAGTGCGCGCTTGCCGGTGCGCTTGGCATCTGCCTGCATGATCTGGGCCAACATACCGGTCGTGGTGGTTTTGCCGTTGGTTCCGGTAACTACCAGCCAGGTGCGCGGCGCCCCGAAGACGCCCGCACGATCCAGGCGGTAGGCCAGCTCCACGTCACCGATAACCTCTACCCCAGCGTCCTGGAAAGCAACCAACAAAGGCGAATCGGGACGCCAGCCCGGCGAAGTAACCACAAGGTCAAAATCGCCTTGGGCGGCAGAATCGACGTAGACGGTTGCTACCCCGTATTCCTCCGCCAATTCCGCCAGCGCGGTCTGGTTGGAATCTGCCACGGTGGTATCCACCCCGAGGCTTGCCAGCATAGCGACGCAACCGCGCCCTGATACTCCCGCCCCGGCCACGAGCACTCGCCCGCGCAACGAGGATGGCAACTCGGTCATCTCTATTCCTCTTTCCTCGATAAAGCTAAAAAGGCGTGAGTCTTAGGAAGCAAAGCCGACGGCGGACAGCCAGTCGCCGTAGAAGATGCATACGCCGGCAATGGCGGCCATGGCGCTCAACAGCCAGAAGCGGGTGACCACGGCGGTCTCAGCCCAGCCACCATTTTCAAAGTGGTGGTGGATGGGCGCCATGCGGAAGAAGCGCTTTCCGGTGCTGCGGAAGACGATGATCTGGATGACGACGGAGACCGTCTCAATCACGAAGATGGCGCCGATGATGATCATGAGCAGTTCGGTGCGAGTCGTCACCGAGAGGCCGGCGACGAGGCCGCCGAGCGCAAGCGAACCGGTATCGCCCATGAAGATCTTTGCCGGTGCGGCATTCCACCACAAAAAGCCCAAGCAACCGCCCAGGCCGGCTGCAGCCAGTACGGCCAAGTCGAGCGGATCGCGAACTTCATAGCACCCTGCCGCTGGCGAGACGGCGCAAGAGTTGCGGAATTGCCAGAAGGAAATCAGTGCGTAGGCGCCCATCACCATCGCGGTGGTGCCTGCGGCCAAGCCGTCGAGGCCGTCGGTGAGGTTCACGGCGTTCGACCACGCAGCAATGAGTAGATAGAGAAAGACCAGGAAAACAATGGTGCCGATGATGGCGCCGCCCACGGCGATGTCGAAGGTTTCAAAATCGCGAACGAAGGAAAGGTTGGTAGACGCTGGGGTCAATCCGTGCTCGTCTGGGAACTGCAGCGCCAGGATGCCGAAGATGAGCGCCACGGCCAGCTGACCTACCAGCTTGGCGGTCTTGTTCAGGCCGAGGTTGCGCTTTTTGAACAGCTTGATGAAGTCATCGGCAAAACCCAGACCGCCCAGGCCCATGGTGAGGAAGTAGACCAAAAGACCGGAGGGGCTAAAACCACCGTTACCGGTCACGCGGGCGTAAATTCCTACCACGAGGTAGGCCACGGTGATGGCCAGCAAAATCGCCAGTCCGCCCATGGTGGGGGTGCCGCGCTTGCGCAGGTGCAGCTGCGGTCCGTCCTCGCGGATTTCTTGCCCCTTGCCTACACCGGAAAAGTAGCGCACCAACATGGGAGTGGTAAAGATCGCGACGAGGAAGCTGAGGATGCCCGCGATAATGATCTGAGTCATTGCTAGAGGTCTTTCTCCTTGTACTGAGGACTAATGGCGATTGAGCTGTTCTGCCACGCGCCACAGGCGCTGGGCATTCGATGACTTGATGAGGACTACATCTTTGGCCTCGCGCCCCGTCCAATCTTCGATGCCGGCAGGCGCTACCCTAATGATGTCTTCGACCGCCGCCGCAGCGGCGTCAACATCCGGGCTGATAGTAGTATTTATACCCCGCGCCTGTGCGGCCTCAACCATGGCCCTCATATTATCGTTGTCTCCCACGGCCACGAGGTGGTCAACATGGTACTTGGAAAGCACCTCTCCCAATGCGCGGTGGGCGGCCACTGCTTCTCCGCCGAGCTCGCCCATCTCACCGAGCACGGCGATGGCGCGGGCATCCGGTCGGGCGGCCGAGGTATAGGCCAGCGCAGCAATGGCCGCGTGCATGGAATCGGGGTTGGCGTTATAGGAATCATCGATGGTGGTTACTCCATCGCGGCGGGTACGCACGTCCATGCGGTGTTCCGAGGCATTCTGGTGCCCGGATAGCGCGTTGGCTACCACCTGCGGGTCCATGCCCGATTCGATGGCCGCGGCGGCCGCTGCCAAAGCGTTAGAAACCTGGTGCTTGCCAAAGACCTGCAGCTTCACCGGAAGTGGGTCCGTTCCCGGCGCATGCAGCACAAACGAGGGGCGGGCGACGTCATCGAGCTGGATATCGCTGGCGTAGTACTGGGCGTCGGAAGCCGGCGGCTTATTGGCCGAGTAGTAGACGACCTTGGCTGAGGTGCGCGGCGCCATGCCGGCGACGACGGGATCATCGGCATTGAGCACAGCGACGCCGCCCTCAGCGGCCGAGGGCAAGGCTTCCACGAGCTCGCCTTTGGCCTGGGCAATATTCTCGCGGGAGCCAAACTCACCCAAGTGTGCGGTACCAACATTGAGTACCACGCCGACGGTGGGCGCGGTGATGGTGGTCAGATGGCGGATATGACCGATGCCGCGGGCAGACATTTCGGCAACCAGGAAACGGGTGTGCTCATCGCAGCGCAAAGCGGTATACGGCAGGCCGACCTCGTTATTAAAGGAGCCGGGAGGAGCGACGGTGTCGCCCTCAGCGCGGAAGATTGTGGCCAGTAGGTCCTTGGTGGAGGTCTTTCCGGCCGAGCCGGTCACGCCGACGATGTCTAGGCCCTGCTCGGCGGTCAGGCGGCGCGTGACTTCTCTCGCGATATCGGATAGCGCCTGCACCACCGCGGCGGCCGAGCCGTCCTCGTCGTGGGCATAGATATCGGCATTGGCGGCATCACCGGTAACGCGGCCTTGCGGCTTGACGACGACCGCCGGAACCCCCACCGGCCGCGCCGCCAGCACCGCCACTGCGCCCTGCTCGATGGCCTTTTCTGCATAGTCGTGGCCATCCACTCGGGCACCAGGCAGGGCAAGGAAGAGCCCGCCCTTTGTCACCTTGCGGGAATCGAATTCGATGAACCCGGTAACGCGCTGGTCTGGGTCAGACACGCAATCGAGGCTGCCCCCGGTGATTTCGGCAATATCGGCAATAGAAAGTGGAATCATGTCTACTCCTTCGCATCCCCAAGGGTATCGCGGTGCGGGGTTCCGGCCAGCTTTTCCCCGATGGCGCGGGCCATTTCCTCGCGGTCATCAAAGTGCAACGTCTTTCCGTTCACGAGCTGTCCCACCTCGTGGCCCTTGCCCACGACGATGACGGCATCGCCCGGCTCGGCCCAATCGACGACCTCATCGATGGCACGGGCACGGGAGCCTACCTCGCGGATATCGCCCTGCGGGGCGGCGTCACGCGCGCCCTCCACCACCGCCGCGCGAATGGTGGCGGGGTCTTCGGAGCGCGGGTTGTCATCGGTCACCACGGTAAGGTCAGCGCGGCTGGCTGCGGCTGCGCCCATGATGGGCCGCTTAGAGCTATCGCGGTCTCCGCCGGCGCCGACGACAATGCCGACGCGACCTGTGGTTCCCTCCAGCTGACCACGCAGGGTGTCGAGCACCGCGGCGATGGCCGCGGGCTTATGCGCGTAGTCCACTACGGCCACAAAGTCTTGGCCGCGGTCGATGCGCTCCATGCGGCCAGGGACTGCGACCTTCTCCACTCCCGATAGGAACTCCGCTGGGTCCTCTCCTACCGCGGTGGCCATGCCGAGTGCCAAGCACGCATTGGCGATATTGAACTCGCCAGGTAGCGGCAGCCGGAAGGTGAAATTGGCGCCGTCATAGTCCAGGGCTACCTCTTGGGCACCGGTGGCCTCGGTGGCGGTTTGGCGCGCGCTGATCGTGGCCGCAGCGCCCTGGGTGTCCACCGTAGTCACTTCGTGGCCCGCGCTCTTGGCGACGCCGCGCATGCGCTCGCCCCACTCATCATCGATGCAGAGGACGGCTCGCTCGGCCGCCTGTTCCCCAGCAAAAAGCTTCGCCTTGGCCTGGAAGTAGTCCTCCATTGTGGGGTGAAAATCGAGGTGGTCCTGGCTCAGGTTCGTAAACCCGCCTACCGCAAACCGAGTTCCGCGCACGCGTCCGAGCTCCAGCGCATGCGAGGACACTTCCATCACCACATGGGTAACTCCCTCGTTCTTCATGCGCGCGAAAAGCTCTTGTAGGGTCGGCGCCTCAGGCGTGGTGAGCGAGGTGGGAACCGGCGTGCGGTTGATACGGGTACCGGTGGTTCCGATAAGGCCCACAGAATGCCCGGCGTGGAGCAGGCCGGCCTCCAGCAGGTAGCTGGTGGTGGTCTTGCCGGAGGTGCCGGTAACGCCGATAACCGTCAAGTCTCGGGTGGGGTGGCCGTAAATCTCGGCGGAAATGGGGCCGAGCACGGCACGAATATCCTCCACCACCAAGATGGGGCGGGTCTCTTGGGCCTCGGTAAGCAGGTCGAGCCCAGCGGCGTCGGTAAGCACGGCTCCAGCCTTGGTATCGCGAGCGAACTGCGCGCCGTGTACGCGCGTGCCCGGCAAGGCAGCAAAGAGCGCGCCTTCCGGCAAACGGGAAGAATCCAGCCCGCACGCGGAGACCTCCACGGAGGCATCACCAATGACGCGCCCACCGGAAAGCTGGGCGAGAGTATCCAAAGAAACGGTCATACTAAGCTCCTATTGTGCCCGCAGGGTCAGCCGCGGTGCTGGTTTCGAAGTCGGAATATTGTCACGATTAAGTAGCCACGAGGCGATATCACGGAAGATAGGTGCCGCCGACTGGCCGCCGCCTCCATTGTCCTCCACGCCGGACTTAGGCTCATCCAGCATGACGGCAACAACGAAGCGCGGATCATCGGCCGGCGCAATGCCGGCAAAGGTGATCCAATAGGCGGAATTCGAATACGCCCCGGTATTTGGGTCCACCTTCTGGGCCGTACCGGTCTTGCCGGAAAGCTGATAGCCCTTAAGCTGCGCATTGCCGGCCGTACCATTTTGCAGGCCGGCATCATCGTCCTGGAAGACGGCGCGGAACATATCCACCGTGGTTTTGGCAGTCTCCGGGCTTACCACCTGGTTCTTTTCCGGTTCCTCTAGCTTTTCGTCCTTGCCGTCTGGGCCCTTGACCGAGTCAATGATGCGCGGCTCGATACGCTCGCCGCCATTGGCCAACGCTTGGTAGACGCTGGCCATCTGCAAGGTGGTCCACGACTGGCCCTGGCCAATAGGCAGGTTAGCGAAGGTGCCGCCGGACCATTGCTCCAAGTCTGGGACGCTGCCGGCCGATTCGTTCGGCAGCTCAATACCGGTGGTATTGCCCAACCCAAACTTCTTGAGGTACTCGGCGTACTTCTCTTGGCCCAACTTATCGGCGATCATCAAGGTACCGACGTTGGAGGACTTACCAAAGATGCCGGTGGTGGTATACGGCTCGGTGCCGTGTTCCCAGGCATCATTGACCGTCACGCCCGCCATATCGATGGAACCGGGGACCTGGTGCACCTCATCCGGGGTGGTCACGCCCTCCTGCAATGCAGCAGCCGCGGTAACCACCTTGGCTACAGACCCCGGCTCATAAGGATGGGAAACGCTGCGGTTTTCAAAGTCCTTACCCTCATCAAGCTGATCCTCAACATTCTTATTGGGATCCACGGTATCGGTATTGGCCATGGCAAGGACCTGGCCGGTGGCAGCATCGAGGACCACTGCTTCCGCACCAGAAGCCTTAGAGTTGGCCTTGGCCTTTTCCAGCTTTTGCTGAACGTAGGTCTGCAGGTCCAGATCCAAAGTGAGGGTGACGTCGCGACCATCAACGGTATCCACGACGTCCCGCAGAGTGCCCGGGATCACCTGGCCATCTGCGGATACGTCCTCGGTGGACTGGCCGTCAATGCCAGTAAGTTCCGTATCGCGCGCGGCCTCGAAACCGAACTGTCCATGGCCGTCCATCGACACCTTGCCCACAACGTTTTCGCCAATGGCGCCGTTGGGGTACTGGCGAATGTCTTGGCGGTCCGCTGCCACTCCGTGGTACTTATTGGCGATCTCTACGGCAACGTCCGGGTCGACGTTGCGCACCAGTACCTCATACTGGGTATCGGCTTTGAGCTTATTGAGGATGTCGTCCTTATCCACCTTGGAGGTCGAGGCGCCGGAATCCTCAATCAGCTTCGGGATTCCCTCAGACATGTCCTTGAGGGTCTCCTCCATCTTCTTGGTGAGGAAGCTATCCAGCTTCTTATCATCCATGCCCTCGGTCGAGCCATCGTTTTGGGCCTCGATCTCGGCCTTGTCCTTTAGCTCATCGCGAAGTCGGGTCGGCGAGACAGTCAAGGAACGAGACTTCATCGTGTAGGCGAGGCGCTGGCCATCACGGTCTAAGATCTCTCCCCTACGGGCCGGCTCAATATAGACGCGCTCGCGCTGCGTTACGGCCTTGGCGGAAAGGTCTGGGCCCCACACAAGCTGCACCCACGCCAAGCGCCCAGCGAGGACGACCATCGCCACGAGCACCACGGATACGATGATGCGCAGGCGTTTGCGCATCATTTTCTTTTGCGGCACCGCGGAGCTGGCAGAGCGGCGCGGGCGGCGCCTAGCCTTACTTGGCGTAGTCACAGTCCAGTGTCACCTTCCCTATTTCCGCCACAATTTCTTGCGTGTATTGATTGTGCCCTACAAAAGTGAGAATGCCCGCGCCACCACGCGCGAGCATCATCTTTTTCACCGATTATTCTTCTCTAGCTACTCGGCGCGGCTGGCATACGGCGCACGGGCAGGAAGGTTAGGTCGCGCATTGTCTTGGGCGGCACCGGCATCGCCGGTCTCGCGGTCCGAGTTGCGGTCGCCGGCATCGCCACCATTGCTGGTGCGCTGCTGTCCCTGTGGCACGGCATTGAGGGAATCCGACATCCCCTCAGTGTCCTTTGGGTCGCTAGAAGCCTGGCCCGGGCGGATTGGTTCACCGTTGACATCAATGAGCTTTTCGGTATCCGGGGTGCCTTCGCGCTTGTCGACGATCTTTCCATCGCCGCCGACTTCCGCAATGCCCGGCTGCTTGGGAATGGCCATTCCCATTTTGTCCGCGCGGCGCGCAATATCAGCAGAAGAGCTGAGGTTTTCTGCATCGCGGTTGAGGGTCTCAATCTGGTTATCCAGTTGGGAATCCTGCACGGTCAGCTGCTGGATGGCAAAGGTTTGCTTGGTAGACAGACCCGACAGCCACATGGCCAAGGCCACACCGACGATAAGCAGGGTGAGGGAAATGACGCCCAAACGGGTAAGGAGCCCGTTCTTCTTCGGCTGCGGCTGCAGCTGACGGCCGCGGAAGCTCACTACCTGCTTCGAGCCTAGGCGCTTCGTGCTGCGGTGCGGCACGCGAGTGCGGCTCGGAGCACGCTTAGTGCTGGGACGCTCGCGCAGCGCCGTCGGGGCTCCGGTATCGATTCCGGTGGTGAAGTCTCGGCTGGCGCCCATGGTGCGAGTGGCCTCTCTGTCGCGGCTGTCAGTCTTTAGGTGGTTGCGGCGTGGGATGGTGCTCATTGCCTGCCTCCCGGCGGTAGAAATTCTGGCATTCCCTCGAGTCTTTCGATGGCACGAACACGCACCGACGCGGCTCGCGAATTTTCCGCGACCTCCTCTTCAGAGGCCTTTTCCGCCCCGCGCGTAACGATCTTGAACTTCGGCGCGGTGCCTGGCAGATCCATCGGCAGCCCAGCCGGCGTCTTGGAAGTGGTCAGTTCTTTGAAGGCTGCTTTAACGATGCGGTCTTCCAAAGATTGGTAGCTCATGAATACGGCACGGCCGCCTTCTGAAAGCGCCTGGGTTATGACCGGCAGGACATTTTCGATAGCTTCCAACTCGCGATTGACCTCAACCCGCAGCGCTTGGAAGGTGCGCTTGGCGGGGTGCCCTCCGGTACGGCGGGTCGCAGCGGGAATGACATCATAAAGCAGCTCAACGAGCCGCGCGGAGTTCTCGAAAGGCTCCTTGTCGCGCTCTTTCAACACGGCAGAGGCAATTTTTCCCGCGAAACGCTCATCACCATAGGTTTTGAGGACGCGAGCCAAGTCACCGTGCGAATAGGTATTAAGCACATCCGCCGCAGTAATCCCCTGCGAAGGGTCCATGCGCATATCCAGCGGTGCATCCGCCTTATAAGCGAATCCGCGGTCAGCCTGGTCTAGCTGCATGGAGGAAACACCAAGGTCAAAAAGGGCGCCGGCAATGCCTACGGTGCGGGCCGAATCAAAGATGTCGCCGTCGCCTTCCGCGATGGCGCTGCCCAGCTCATCGAATCGTGCATTAACGCCGACAAAGCGATCGCCATAGGGCGCAAGACGTTCGGATGCATTGCGCAGCGCCTGCTTATCGCGGTCAACGCCTATGACTCGAGCCTCGGGGAAAGATTCCAGGAAGTAGCGAGTGTGGCCACCGGCGCCCAGGGTGGCGTCGAGAAGCACTGCCTTATCCCCCGCCGCTTCTACCTGGGGGCGCAGGAGATCAGCCATGCGCTCGCGCATGACCGGCACGTGGCCGTGGTTTTCGGCCACATCATAATTTAGGTCTTTGGTAGCCATGTCTCCCCGCAACCCCCTTTCTCAAATTCCCTAACTTCCAGTGGTGGAAAGCATGCGAGTGCGTATAGGGCCCTGTCCGAGGCAGGTTTCTGATATCGGGGAAGTACACCAGAATCATCCGCCTCGGACAGAGTCCTTACACGCACTCTTGTGCAGGCTTAGAGCAAGCCCGCCAGCACGTCATCGGCATCTGCTGCCGAATAAGCATCTTCAGTTTGCGACTGGTACTCAGCCCACGCGGCTGCGTCCCAAATTTCGAGAAAGTCCACAGAGCCAACCACAACGCACTCCTTGGACAAGTTGGCATATTCCCGATGCCCCGCGGACAACGTAATGCGCCCATGCCCATCCGGCCGCTGTTCGTCCGCACTTGCTGCCAAGTTACGAATGAAAGCACGTGCTTCTGGGTTGGTTCGAGAAACCGCCGCAGCCTTCCGCGCACGTGCCGCAAATTCCTCCCGCGGGTACACGGCCAGCGAGTGGTCCTGCCCCTTGGTGACCATGAGGCCACCCGCGAGTTCATCGCGAAACTTTGCCGGAAGCGTAAGACGTCCCTTGTCATCGAGCTTCGGAGTGTAGGTTCCGAGAAACATCCCGGCGTCCACCTTCCTTACTCAAAAACTCCGGATTCTCTTACTTCAGAATCGAGACCCTTGAGCCCCTCTTTCCTCCGCTGCGCCCCACTCTACCCCACTTTCCCCCACCTAACCCACTTAAAGCGGCGTGTCCCTCGGATTACTTTCAATTACGTGCAGCTAGATAATGGTTTTTCCGGTGGGAAGAAATCCCGCGAAAGGCCTTGACAGCCCACTACAACCACCCCACTTACCCCACCCGTAACACCAATATCTGT